>JAAVZL010000041.1 GCA_022791635.1 Lachnospiraceae bacterium | reverse complement strand
TGTCAATAACAAATTTAAGCTTAACGGAGAAGGAGGGATTTGAACCCTCGCGCCGCTATTAACGACCTACTCCCTTTCCAGGGGAGCCCCTTCGGCCAGCTTGGGTACTTCTCCAAGATGCTCGATTTTTATAATCGATTTCTATTCATGATAGTGGTAATAAACGGAGAGGATGGGATTCGAACCCATGCGCCCTTTCGGACAAACGGTTTTCAAGACCGCCTCGTTATGACCACTTCGATACCTCTCCACACTCTGACTTACTTACCGCCTTTGCGTGGCGACGATTAGTATTTTAACACCTTTATTTTCCTGTGTCAACAACTTTTTAAAGATTTTTCAGGGAATTTCCCGCCTTCACGTAACAGTTCAGACGGGGCCGGATTCGCCGCCCCCGTCTGAACTGTTACGCCTTCTCCGCAATCTCTCTGAACGATTATCTTCTCCGCAAAAACGCCCCCGCAATCTCCAGATCCTCCGGTGTTGTAATCTTAATATTTTCGTAGGATCCCTCCACCAGCTTTACCTTCACATCCGTAAAGCTCTCCACGATCATAGCATCGTCCGTCATATCCGTGCGGCCGCTCTCCATAGCCGCCTCATAGGCTCCGTAGACCAAACGAAAATCAAATACCTGAGGCGTCTGAATTCCCCACACCAGATTCCGCCTGGGCGTACTCTCCACAAATCCGTCTTCATCCGCAAGCTTGATGGTTTCTTTCACCGGCATAGCTGCCACACAGGCACCATATTCCAAAGCCGCCTCCAAGGTCCGACACAGAATCCCCTCGTCCACAAAAGGGCGGACCCCGTCATGGATAAACACAATCCCTTCCCGGGCCGCCTGGGACATGTCCTCCTCAATCACCTGAAGCCCGTTCCACACAGAGGTATAGCGCTCAGAACCGCCCATGGTAATGGTTTCCACCTTGGACAGATCATATTTATGTACCAGCTCCTCCCTGCACCAGCCCATCTGATCCGGCCCGGTCACCAGAATGATGCTGTCAATCAAAGGAGAACACCGAAAGGCCTCCAGAGCATAGTACACAATAGGCTTTCCTTCAAGCTCCAGATACTGCTTCTGTACCCTGCCGCCCATGCGCTTTCCCTGACCTGCCGCCAGCACAATTGCCGTACAGTGTCTCTTTGCCTTCCCCGTCTTATCCATACACAAAGGCGTCTCAACCGACTGCCCTTGTACCTTTTCCCCATGCCTCATCTACTGCTCTCCCAGCTTTAAATTGGGCACCGCATTCAAATCCAGTCCATGCCGTACCCCTTTCACATATTCATAATAGGCCGCCGCCCCAATCATGGCCGCATTGTCCGTACACAGAATCGGCGAGGGATGATAAAAACGAATCCCTTCTTTCTCACAAGCTTTGGAAAAGGCCGCACGAAGAGTCGAATTGGAAGCCACCCCTCCGGCAATGGCCAGCTTCTCCTCCCCAAAGTCCTTCACTGCCATCATGGCATGCTCCACCAGCACATCGCAGACCGCCTTCTGGAAAGAGGCCGCCACATCCGCACGGTTTACCGCCTCTCCCTTCATCTGACAGCTGTTGAGATAGTTGAGCACCGCCGATTTCACACCGCTGAAGCTGAAGTCATAGGGCGAATCCGCAATTTTCGCCCTGGGAAATGCGATCGCCTCCCCGTTTCCTTCCTTGGCAAGCTTATCAATCTTTGGGCCTCCGGGATATCCAAGGCCAATGGCCCTGGCCACTTTGTCAAAGGCCTCCCCTGCCGCATCGTCCCGTGTCCGTCCCAAAATCTCATAAACGCCGTAATCCTTCACCCTTACCAGATGGGTATGGCCTCCGGATACCACCAAACAAAGAAAGGGCGGCTCCAAATCAGGATTTTCAATGTAATTGGCGGAAATATGACCTTCAATGTGATGTACGCCTATCAGAGGAAGCTTTCCCGCATAGCTGATGGCCTTGGCCTCAGCTACCCCCACCAGAAGGGCTCCCACCAATCCCGGACCGTAGGTCACGCCAATGGCATCCAAGTCCTCCAGAGTAACCTCCGCCTGGGTCATAGCCTCCTCAATGACCTGATTGATTTTCTCAATATGCTTTCTGGAAGCAATCTCCGGCACCACGCCGCCGTAAAGCTTATGAAGCTCAATCTGAGAGGAGATCACATTGGACAGCACACAGCGCCCGTTTTTTACCACAGAGGCAGCCGTCTCGTCACAGGAGCTTTCGATTGCCAGAATGTAAATATCTTTTTGTCCGCTCATACTAATCTCCCTTTCGCTCTCCTGCCTCTATTCTTCCTCAAAATCCAGCTCTATGGACTTCCGATCCTTCCCCGCCTCTGCCTCCGGAAAAATACGGCGCACCTCGTCCATGTATTCCTCCGGCCGGTTGAGAGAGGGACTGTAATGGGTCAGCCACAATGCTTTCACCTCGGCATCCCTGGCTAGCCTGGCCGCCTCATAAAAGGTCATATGCTTGTAGGCCGCCGCTTTGACTTCCTTTCCCTTTTCCCCGTACATGCCCTCACAGATAAAGAGATCCGCATTCCTGGCATGGGCCGAAATGGAGGCCGTGGGACGGGTGTCCGTGCAATACACCACCTTGATCCCCTTTCTGGGCGCGCCCAGAACCATATCCGGCGTGTAAACCGTTCCGTCCTCTGCGGTAATGGTCTCTCCCTTTTGAAGCTTACTCCAGTAATGCTTGGGAATCTGCCGCTCTATGGCCTGCTCCACCTGAAATCTTCCGGCCCGGTCGATCTCCAGGGAATAGCCATAGCAGGTGATATTGTGATTTACCCGGAAGGCCTTAATGCGGTATCCTCCCAGGCACAGCTCTTCTTCTGCCTGATTAAGCTCTATAAATTCAATGGGAAAGGGAAGCTCCGGCGCAATGACCCGCAGGGCATTGACCACCCGCTCCAGTCCCTTGGGACCGATGAGGGTCAGGGGCTCTGTGCGCTCTGCATTTCCCATGGTCAGAAGAAGGCCCGGAAGACCGCTGATGTGATCTCCGTGAAAGTGCGTAAAGCAAATGATGTCTATGGGCTTAAAGCTCCATCCCTTTTCCTTGATGGCTATCTGGGTGCCCTCCCCGCAGTCTATCAAAAGGCTGCTTCCGTTATATCTGGTCATCAGCGCTGTGAGCCAGCGGTATGGGAGCGGCATCATTCCACCGCTTCCAAGCAAACATACATCTAACATTTTTACCTCCTGATGTCTCAAGGGAACATTCCTGCGCATTTCTTTGAGACGCAATCTCTTCTATATGTATGGGGCTGTCGCAAAACAAAACAGCAGACTTTTTCCCGTGTCCGGCTGATGATTTATTTTGCAACAGACCCATTTTTCTTCTACACAAGCTCTACAATATCGGTTTTTGTGGGGGGAATTCGGAAGGCTTCCGTCATCCGGTCATAGCACTCCTCACAGAGGTCAAAGCTGTCCACCTGACCGTCCTTGCCGGACATGTATTCCCATACCTGCCGTACCTGGAGTACCCCTTCCATGGGCATTCCGTGCTTTACCGCAATTACCTTGCCGCACCCGTTGCAGATGATCCGCTCTAAAACCTTTGTCTCTTCCTTCTTATACTCACGCATACTGCTTGTCCTCCCTATCTGTTCTGGGTGTACTTTTCTTTTTGCTGCAGCTTTATTTTACACAAAATTTTTATTCACAGATAGTGGGAATTGCTTACAACCACAAGTTTCCTGAGCTCCTTAATCTGCCCATGTTTCTGGCCTCCCCTATGCCTCCCAATGGCGCCACATAATCATGGCGTCTTCCTTCGGCTTTTCATAAAAATTCTTTCTTATGCCAAAGGAAGCAAAGCCAAGGCTCTCATACAAATGGATGGCTGCCTGATTGCTGACCCTTACCTCCAGGGTATAGGCAAAGGCGCCCTGCTCTCTGCCAAGGCGCATAAGCTCTGCAAGGAGCATCTTCCCGATGCCCTGTCCCCGAAGCTTTTCTTTTACGGCCACATTGGTAATCTCGGCCTCCTCCAGACTCTGATAGCAGCCGCAGTAGCCTGCTATCTCGCCGCCAAGCTCTGCCACCAGAAAGAGGGTATGATAGTAGGACAAGGTATCCTGAAAGGATTTCCTTGACCAGGGCATGGAAAAGGTCGCCTCCTCTATGGCGCAGACCTGGGAGAGATCTCCTTCCTCCATCCGCCGGATAATCAGATTATTCATGACTCTTTGCTTCCTTTTCGGCACGCTCCCTCTCTGCCTGGGGCAGACGCAGGTAATCGGGTCTGTGATCTGCAGCCGTCTCGGTTCGCCCCTCCCGAATATATTGAAGGGCCAGCATTCCCACGGCTCCTGCGCGCTGACGGCTTACATGGGCCGGAGCAAAGGAGAAGCTCTGCCCTGCCATAAGCGCCTCTGTCAGGCAGCGGCGGTATACGGGAACCCCGTCTCCCAGGAAAATCACTTCCCGGCCAAGAGCCTGAAGCTTCTTCGCTATTTCCTGAATGCTTACTGCCATCTGTGGCTCCAGTACATGCAGGCGGTTCTGTCTGAATTCGTAGATCCCGGTATAAACCTGATTTCTTCTGGCATCCATCAGCGGGCAGATGAGGCGGTCTGTTCCGTACAGATTGTAGGCCAGAGCATCTACTGTGGGGATGTGCACCAGGGGCTTCTTGAGGGCCAGTCCCAGTCCCTTTGCCGTGGCAGAGCCGATCCGAAGGCCTGTGAAGGAGCCCGGGCCGGCAGCAACCGCGATGGCGTCCAGGGTGTTCAGGTCCAGCTCTATCATAGTGGCTATCTCGTCCAGCATGGGGAGCAGGGTCTGGGAATGTGTCTTTTTGTAGTTGACGGTGTATTCTGCCAATAGATTGCTGCTTTCTCCGTCCTCCTCCACTACGGCTACGGAGGCCACCAGGCCGGAGCTGTCCAGTGCTAAAACTTTCATATTCTCTCCTGATTCCGGTTCTTAAGCGCCTGATGCGGCGCTTCCCGTTTTGAAGCTTCTTTTGATTTTTAAGGGGTCTTAAGGGTGATTTTTCGATAGTCGAAGCCCTTGTTCAGATCCTTTTCTATGGTGATGGCAATCCGTCCGGCAGGTATCAGCTCCTCGATGAGATTCGCCCACTCGATGAGGCAGACGCCGCTGCCATAGAAGCAGTCCTCGTAGCCGATTTCTTCCATTTCCTCTATGCTTCCGATGCGATAGACGTCAAAGTGGTAGAAGGGTAGGCGGCCGCTGTCGTACTCCTGGACGATGGTGAAGGTAGGGCTGTTGACGGGCTCAAGGATGCCGAGGCCTTCTGCAAAGCCCTGGGTAAATACGGTTTTGCCTGTGCCAAGGTCGCCTGTCAGTGTGTAGATGGCTCCCGGGGTTGCCTGTGCAGCCAGAGCTTTTGCAAAGGCTCTTGTTTCTTGTTCTGAGTTGGTTTCTATTGTCATTGTTGTGCTCCATGATCTCTGCTTTTGGAGGTGCGGTATTAGTATAGCATATTTGGTTTGGGGATGTCTAGTGATTCGATAGGGGTGGACGGGACTGTCAAAAAATAAGACGACAGACATTTCCATATCCTGTGTTCGGACGGTTCGCGTACAGGCTGTCTGCTCTGTACGTACATTACCCTTTGCATGTTTTTAGCGATGTAAGTTCTTTTGGGCAATGTTCGTCCATATCAGACAGCCTGTACGCGAACAGCCGGACACTGGATAACGGAAATGTCTGTCGTCTTATTTTTTGACAGTCCCTGTTCTTGTGAGTATTCATATGTTGTGAGTATTGATAAAAAGGGATAGCTTTCAAAAACGGAAGAGGATTCCGATGGCGGCCGCGGCGGCGATGAAGGCTATGGGGTGCACCTTGGGAAATATTTTCTTGACGCCCAGGAGTGCTGCAAGCAGAAGAATGCATTTCCAATTGAAAAATGATGCGATTCCTGCAGTGAGGTCTTTTTCGGCATGGAGGAGGGTGGACACAAACAGGTTCAGGCAGGCGGCGGCGATGAAGGCTACCACGGCGGGCTTCAGGCCGGCAAATATCATTTGGACGATCTTTGCGTTTTTGAATTTCTGGAAATAGTTGGCTATGATGCAGATGACGACAATGCTTGGCGCTACGATGCTCAGGGTGGCGAGGATGGCTCCTGCCGGGCCGGCCGCGGTGTAGCCTACATAGGTGGCCATGTTGATGCCGATGGGGCCGGGGGTGGATTCGGACACGGCTATCATGGTGGAGAGGGTATCTGTGGTGAACCAGCCGTATCTGGCTCCCATTTCATTGAGAAAGGGGATGGTTGCCAGACCGCCTCCTACGGAAAAGAGGCCGGTTTTCATAAATTCCAGCATTAGAATCCAAAGCTTACTCATGGTTCAGCCACCCCGCTTTGCTTAAGATGATGCCCAGGATTCCGGCAAGGATTACCAGCCATACGGTAGAAAGGCCGGTGAACAAGGACAGAAGAAGGGCTGCGGCAAAGATGCAGAAGGCCCCGATATTTTTGATGCTTTTTTTCCACAGGTTGGCAATGGCCTGGATCATGAGCATGCATACGGCTACGTTGATTCCCATCAGCGCGTGCTGTACGATCTCAAGCTCTGCGAAATTGCTGATCAGGGAGGCGATGAGGCCGATGATGAGAACTGAGGGACTGACAACTCCCAGGGTGGCCAGGACTCCGCCCAGAACTCCCTTTTGGTAATAGCCTACAAAGGTGGCTGTGTTGACTGCAATGATTCCCGGGGTGCATTGGCCAATGGCGTAGTAGTCCATGATTTCTTCCTCTGTGGCCCAGTGGTGCTTTTCGATGACTTCCCGCTGTATCATGGGCAGCATGGCGTAGCCTCCTCCAAAGGTGAACAGGCCCATTTTAAACCATGCGGTGTATAATTGCAGTAATACTTTCATGATGGTCTCCTCTTCATTTCTACTATTTTCAGCTTATTTTTGTTCTTTTAAGGCTTCAAGAAGCTCCAGGGCTGTCCGCTGGTATATGGGATGGCGCACATAGGGGGCTATCTGACAGAGGGGCTCCAGTACGAAATCCCGTTTGTGCATTTCTATATGCGGAATGTGAAGCTCTTCCTGGTCCAGAATCCAATCATCGTAAAGAAGGATGTCCAGATCCAGGGTCCTGGGTCCCCAGCGGATGATCCGCTCTCGCTTGGCTTCTTGTTCCAGCTGGTGAAGGCGGTTAAGAAGCTCACCGGGGGTGAGCAGGGTTCGGAGCTTTAAGGCTCCGTTGAGAAATTCGTCCTGATCTTTCACACCGTAAGGCTCTGTGAGCAGGTAATCGGACACGGCGAGGACGCGGCAGCCTCTGGTTTTGTTCAGCCCCTCTACTCCCAGATCCAAGTATGCTTTTTTGTCTCCCATATTGGATCCAAGAGCGATGTAGACTGTGTGCCATCCCCGCTCTATCTCCACGGAGACGGTTTCCAGGGGCAGGCCCACCGGCGCCCAGGGCTTTTTCAGCTCCAGGCGTATGCGTTCCAGTCTCTCTACCGTGAGCAGAAGCTCCTCTGCCAATTTCTCTGCTGCCGTCTCCAGCAGCTGATAGGTGTGCTCTTCCAGAAAACGGCGGATAAAATGGCTGACTTCTCCATAGTGAATGGACTTTGTTAAATCATCCGTCTGTCCGGCTTCCCTGGTGGAGGTATATAAAACGGCGGATATGAGAAATTTCTGTCCCAGAACATTTTCTTCGGGAAATACGCCGTGCTTGGCAAAAACCTCCAGGTTTTTGATGTGTATCTGATCCATGGCTTCCTCCTGTGCCGCAGGTATCTTTCGTTTCAGCAATGTGATTGTTTATTCCTGTGTTTCTGCGCCTGCTTCCAGTATTGCTCTTGTCATCTGAATGGCTCGCCGGTTGGCCTTCACATCGTGTACCCGCACAAAAGCGTAGCCCTTCATAACGGCCATTACGGTGGTTGCCAGAGTTCCCTCCTCCCGCTGATCCGCCGGCAGATTCAAGGTCAGGCCAATCACGGATTTTCTTGAGGTTCCCAGGAGCATGGGATAGCCCAGGGTGTGAAAACGCTCCATATAATGAAGGGTCTTAAGGTTCATCTCGTAGGTTTTGCCGAAGCCGATTCCGGGATCGAGTAGGATCTTATCGTCAGCAATGCCGGCTTCTTTGGCTATGTCCACGCAGGCTTTTGTTTCTTTCAGCATATCCTCAAAGAAGCTTTGATATTCCGCCTTCTCTTTATTGTGCATCAGACAGCAGGCCGTTCCCGTTTCGGCGATTAATCCGGCCATCCGGGAATCGTACTTGAGCCCCCAGATATCGTTGACCAGATGGGCTCCGGCCTCTATGGCGGCCTTTGCCACCGGGTATTTGTAGGTGTCGACGGAAATGGGGATATCGATGCGGGCTTTCACAGCCTCAATCACAGGGACCACCCGCTGAATTTCTTCCTCTTCCGAAATCTGCTCATGACCGGGGCGGGTGGATTCTCCGCCAATATCCAGAATGTCCGCTCCCTCCTCTGCCATCTGCTCCGCATGGCCCAAAGCTTCGTCAAGGGTGCTCCATTTTCCTCCGTCGGAAAAGGAGTCCGGGGTTACATTGAGGATTCCCATGATATATGTATGGGCCTTCGTGTCAAAGCTTCTGTTTCCGATTTTCATGTCTGTATTCCTTTCTGTCCTCTCTGCCAATCCTTATGGCTGCTCCTCATCCGGCTCAAAAACCGGAGACATTTCCTTATATGCGAATTTCCAGATTCTTTTTTTCCTCCGGCCAGTCGCACTGCTCTCTTGCCGGGCAGGAATAGCAGCTTCGGGACAGCTTATCCGCCTGATAAAAGAGCCCGGAGAGGCCTGCTTCCTGGCTCTTTCTCCGATGGCTTCGTATCAGCTCCAGGATCCGGCTTTGCTCTCCGTCGTCAAAGCCGCAGTCCGCAAGGATTCCCTCCGCAATCTGGGCGCTTGCCTCCTCGTGTGGGATTCCCTCCTCATATTGGCGGAAGCGGCCAATATCATGGAGAAGACCCGCCGCATAAACCAGCTCCTTTTCGGCAGGAATCCCCGCCTCCAGAGCCAGTATCCAGGTAAGCCTGGCCACGTCAAGAAAGTGCTCCGGCGTATGGCGGCAGAATTCTCTGTCTTCTTCCCAGGCTCTTACCCGTTCCAGGCAGTCCTGGTAAACCTTATGCTGCCAGATGGCATTGACCCGCTTCATGACTTAAGTACCAGGGTCAGAAAGCGGTTCTGGAGCTCCGTATTGTCCTGGAACACGCCGGTGGTTACCAGGGTCACGGTCTTGCTTCCCGGCTTTTTGATTCCCCGCATGGTCATGCAGGTGTGCTCTGCCTCCAGCATCACGATAACCCCCTGAGGCTTTAGTCCCTCCTGCAGGGCTTTTGCAATCTGAGCCGTCATTTTTTCCTGAATCTGTGGCCTTCTGGCAAAGACGTCCACCGTGCGGGCCAGCTTGCTTAGGCCTGCCACTTTGCCGTTTGGCAGATAGCCGATATGGGCCTTCCCGTAAAAAGGCAGCAGATGGTGTTCACAGGTAGAGTAAAAGGTAATATCCTTTTCCACCACCATATCATTGCATTCTACCGTAAACTGCTTTTTCAGATGCACGGCAGGATCTTCATAGAGTCCTCCGTAAATCTCGGCGCACATCCTCGCAATCCGCTCCGGCGTCTCAAGCAGCCCCTCACGGTTCACATCTTCCCCGATCCCCTCCAAAAGCAGCCTGACGCCGGACTTTATCTTCTCATAATCCATCATAATAAAAAAAACCTCCTTTCTTTGAGCCGCCATACTTTTCCGGCATAGAGATCTCTGCCTGTAAAGTATGGTGAAGCATAATTTCTGGAGACTGCTCTTTTTGTATCCGGCCACAATCTGCGGATCAAAAAAGCACCTCCATAATGTGACAGAACATATGACGAAATATCCCTTCACAATATGAGATGCGATCTTATATTGTTGCAACGGGTGCGGTAATCATATCGTAAGACCGACATCCCTGCCGGCTTTTCGTTTCGGCGGCAACTCCCCATCCGCTGAACACTTGACGCATGAAAACCTATTTTGCATATTATTCCAAATGTTACTATAACCCTCAGCCGACAGGAAGGTATCCCTGTCAACTGAGGGTATTATAGCATAGTGCATGAAAAAGATCTATAGCTTATTGGACATTAGTAGTCCAATAAGTATAGGTTTTCCTCGCCAAAAGCATGAATCTGCCACAGTCCCGAGATAAATACCGCAAGATGATGGATAATCTCATCCATGGAAAGCTTTCGATAGGAGAACTTCTTCTCCTCAGAAAAATCGTAGTCCAGAGTGGCCTGCATGGGAATAGACACCAGTAAAAAGTCTTCTGTGAATGGAAAGATACTCATTCGGCGTAAAGCTGAAGGCACGCTCAGACAAAATGGCTGCGATCCGTGCTGAAACCTTGTCGGCCTCCTCGGTACGGTCTCCCGCATCAGACTGCCTGTATACTGCTTGTACAGGGATAGTATAGCGCAATCCCGGCAGAAATACAAAATTTTTATTCCTCTTTACCACGAGAAGCCCCAAACTCCTTAGACAGCAGGAACAACCCATAAAAAATTCCGTTTAGAAGCAGCGCCGAGGGAATCATGCCCCAGGTTACCTGCTGATTCTCAATCACATCTGCGGAGTAATTATTGGCAATTACCAGAATCAGATTGTTATTCAGAAAATGCATGATCACAGGCACCCAGATATTGTTGGTTTTCAGATAGGCCCAGGCAAAAAAGATACCTAAGGTGATACAGGTAATCGTCTGGGCAGTAAGCTGAATCAACCCCCGATCCGGCGTTGTGTAAAAGAAAAAGTCCAGAAACACATGCCATACGCCCCAGACCACGCCCAAAATCAGCACGCCGGTACGCATACCGAACCGCTTCTGGAGCAGCGGCTGCAGGTAATATCGCCACCCGTATTCCTCGCCGAAAAACGGCGCAAAAGCCAGCAGAAAATTAACCGGCATAAAAAGCATATAGGCCCAGGCAGCCGGATCCTTCAGAATCTCTGCCATCATCCCAGGCGTTCCTTCCATTATGTAAGCCACGGCAGCACGCCCAAAATAAAGCAGGATAAATACAAGGATGCACAGCAGAGACGCCTTCCATTTCTTCCATCCCAGACCGTAGGCCGCCCTTCTCTTCTTTCCGGACAGCAGCAGCGTAAGCCAGCAGAGAATGCTTCCTCCTATGATTACATACTGAGAGAGCATGGCCCACAAAGAAACCGGCTGTTCCATCAAGGTTACGGTCTGTTCCGGCATTACTACGCACAGCACGCAGAAAGTTGCCATCACAAGAGTTATCAGCAAAAAACACAGGTAAAACCATTTCGGGACCAGGCTGTTCTTTCCTTCTGTCAAAAGATAAGCCAGCATAACACCGGCCGCAGGATAGAACATCTGGGCACTGGGAAATATGCTCATTTCCACCGGTATGGTGCTTCCGTACCAGGTGAGAATCCCCATCACATAGGTGAGCCCGTAGGCGATAAGGAGGAAAATAAGGAGCTGCCTCCTGGATTTTGCTGTTTCTGTCATTTGATACCACTTCTTTCCGTTTTATGATATGAATCATATTAGCACCTGCGCTCTTTTGAAGGGTACAAAATGCCCAAACGGTCTCTTTTACTGCCCGAACGGAAGCCCGGAACCATTCACACAGTTAAGAAGCCGCTGCCTCATATTCCTGGAAAAGGGACACTGCTCCCCGTTTTTCAGTACAACCTCCCTGGTTTTCAAGTTCACCCGGTCAATCTGATCCGCCCGCACCAGGTAAGACCGGTGTATCCGGATAAACTGCGGCGCCAGCTTTTCCTCCAGCTCCTGGATGCTCCCGATAAAATCCAGCCGCTCCTGCCTGGCGTGAAGCTCGATCCGGTGGGTGCGCCCGGCAGTGGCAAAGTACAGAATTTCCTTCAAGGGGATATGCCGCATTACATCCAGGGTTCTGACGGTAAAGTATTCCTGCTGCTCCCCCTGTTCCCGGCTGACACGCTCTGCTATGACCCTAAGGCAGCGGGAAAGTCCTCCGTACATCTTCTCCGGATCCTTCTTGCAGATATAGTCCAGGGCCTCCAGATGGTAGCGGAAGGTCTCAAAGGCCAGATCCTGAAAGGCCGTAACGTAGATAAGAAAGCCTCTGGCATCCCGCCTGCGGATCTCCTGGCCCAGGCGGAAGCCGTCCATGGAGGACCCCTTAAGCTCCACATCCAAAAAGTAGATTCCCTGTCTAATCTCCCCTGACAGATGCTCCAAAAGCTCCTTTGGACTCTCTGTACACAGGGCTATCTCCATATCCAGACCCTCTATCAGAATCTGCTTTTCCAGCCAAACGCGCTCTGCATCCCGGATTTTTTCTTCATCCTCACATATATAGATTGGCAGCATATCAAGCTAAACCTCCTGGATTTTCAGTTCCTGCACGAAGCACCCGTCCTGGACAGCCGTAAAGGGAAACACAAAACCATACCGCCCCAATATCTTCCGGTAGCTTTCCAGCCCGATTCCATGTCCTTCTCCCTTGGTGGTGTACCCGGCCCTTCCCAGGTTCTGAAAATCCACCTCTCCGTACAGGGGATTTTTCACCCGGAAGGTGGTACATCCGTCCTGGCTGCTGATCATCAGATGAATCCTTGCATCCTTTTTTCCCCGGACCTCATCCGCCGCATTGTCGATCAGAATGCCAAGGCAGCGGCACAGATCCGTGCTGCGTATCCGGGTTCCCTCAAAAGGGTGCAGCACCTCCAGCTCACAGTGGATGGCCTCCTTCTGCATCCGGGCCAGCTTTTCCAGGAGAAGTCCCTTGAGCTCCGTCATATGCACATTGGCAAGCTGATTCATAAGCCGGATCTGATCGCCTGCCTGCCGGTCAAAATCCTCCGTCATTTCCTGGATAAAGGACCGGACCGCATCCAGATCCCCCTCCCTTGCCTGAAGATACATGCCGGCTGTCATATTCCTGAAATCATGGCGGAACCGGCGGATCTCCGCCTGGATCTGCTCCATATTTTCTATATAAATAGCCTGCTGCCTTAAGCTGGTCTCCTGGGCCAGAATGTACTGCTTCTGCTGCCAGTCACGTCCCACATAGACGAAAATCATGTGAATCACCAGAAGCATCATAAGGGGGAGCAGAAAGTAGGCCCGGTTTTTCCCCGGATCGTTTATCACATGATCTAAGGCCTCTCCGTAAACCGGATAGAGTCCCAGCAAAAGGAGAATCCCCCTGTGAATCTTTTCCTGTCCCAGCCACTGGCGATAGATCCTCCCCACGCCGGATTTTTTAATCACCAGGCCGCAGAGCAGAAGGCAGCCCGGCCTGATACCGAGCATCCAGAACAGATATTCCCGAAGCTCCGCAGGAACCCTAAGATCAAAAAGCCTCCCGTAGAGATATAATTCCGAAAGCAGATCTCCGTAGGAGCCCAGAAGCTCAATCATCATAACACTTAAGCCACAGTCCCGAAGAGATACCCGGTACACAAGACCCAAAAGCAGCGCCATGCATACTAAGACAAAGTACTGCCAGATAATTCTGCCGATGCCATAGGGCAAGCGCCAGAAGCCTGTCCGGTAGCAAACCGCTGCCAGGACCGCAAGCAGCACTGCCCAAAGCAGTCCGGACAGAATGCAGGTTATGGTATGCTTCCTCCCCCGGTTCGGAATGCGCCCAAGCAGAATGCCGGACATCCAGAGAAGAAACAGCGCCGAGATTGCCATGCTCAGAGAATTTGCAGATACGATCTGTAGAAAGCTCATGGCTGCCTCCTTTTACTGCTCAATCCCCTTCATGGTAAGGGCAATCCGTTTCTTTTGCAGGTCCACGCTTAAGACCTTCACCTCCACCACGTCTCCCACGCTTAACACCTCCAGGGGATGCTTGATAAACTTCTTATCGGTGATCTGGGAAATGTGTACCAGACCGTCCTGGTGGACGCCGATGTCCACAAAGACGCCGAAGTCAATCACATTGCGGACGGTTCCCTTGAGAACCATGCCTGGGGTCAGGTCCTTCATCTCCAGCACATCTGTGCGCAAAATAGGCTTTGGCATCTCGTCTCTGGGATCTCTGGCCGGCTTCTCAAGCTCCTTCACAATATCCTGGAGGGTAATCTCCCCGATTCCCAGACTCTCGGAAAGCTTTTTTACATCCTTTACCTTTCGGGAAAGACCGGTTAGGCCTCCCTTACGCAGATCCTCACCGTGAAAGCCCATGGAGGCAAGCAGCTTCTGCGCCGCCTCATAGGATTCCGGGTGTACGCTGGTGGCGTCTAAGGGATTGCTCCCTCCGGTAATGCGCATAAAGCCCGCGCACTGCTCAAAGGCCTTTGGTCCCAGCTTGGCCACCTTCAAAAGCTGGCGGCGATCCGTAAAGCGGCCGTTGGCCTCCCGGTAGAGAACGATATTCTTTGCCAGGGTTTTGCTGATACCGGAAATGTATTCCAGGAGGGAGGCGGAGGCCGTATTCAAATCCACGCCCACCTTATTGACACAGTCCTCCACCACACCGGCCAGAGCCTCGCCAAGCTTCTTCTGGTTCATATCATGCTGATACTGTCCAACGCCGATGGACTTGGGATCGATTTTTACCAGCTCTGCCAGTGGGTCCTGAAGCCGCCTTGCAATGGAAGCCGCACTTCGCTGTCCCACATCGAAATTAGGAAACTCCTCCGTAGCCAGCTTGCTCGCAGAGTAGACGGAAGCGCCGGCCTCGTTGACAATCACGTACTGAACCCTTACGGGAAGCTCCTTTAGAAGCTCCACAATCACCATCTCCGACTCCCGGGAGGCCGTGCCGTTGCCTACGGAAATCAAGGTAATATGGTACTTGGCTATGAGCTTTTTCAAAACTGCCTTTGCCTCGGCCACCTTATTCTGAGGCGCCGTGGGATAGATCACCACCGTATCCAGCACCTTGCCGGTGGCATCCACCACGGCCAGCTTACAGCCGGTGCGAAAGGCCGGATCCCAGCCCAGGACCACCTGCCCCACAATGGGTGGCTGCATGAGAAGCTGCTCCAGATTCTTTCCGAATACCTTGATGGCTCCGTCTTCCGCCCGCTCCGTCAGTTCGCTTCGGATTTCGCGCTCAATGGCCGGGGCAATCAGACGCTTGTAGCTGTCCTCGATCACGGCCTTTAAGACCGGTCCCGTATAGGGATTGTCCCGGACAATCACCTTCTTCTCCAGATAGCGGAGAATGCGCTCCTCCGGAGCCTCCAGCTTTACGGTGAGAACCTTTTCCGCCTCCCCCCGGTTGAGGGCCAAAATCCGGTGGCCGGCCAGCTTCTTTACAGGCTCCTCAAAGCTGTAATACATCTCATACACGCTCTGGACCTTCTCATCCTTGGCCGCAGACACAAGCTTTCCCTCGTCAAAGGCAAGCTTGCGGATGTAGATCCGGTAATCGGCCTCATCGGAAATGGCTTCTGCCAGAATATCCCCGGCTCCCTCGATGGCCTCCGCTGCAGTCAGCACGCCTTTTTCCTCCGACAGATAGGCCTCCGCCTCTTCCTCTAAAGGACGCTTTGTCATCTGAAGGCGGATGAGATCTGCCAGACCCTCCAGACCCTTTTCCTTGGCAATGGTTGCCCGGGTGCGCCGCTTGGGGCGGTAGGGGCGGTACAGATCGTCCACCACAACCAGGGTCTCTGCCGCAAGAATCTGCTGCTTGAGCTCCTCTGTAAGCTTTCCCTGCTCCCGGATGCTGCCCAGCACCTGTTCCTTTTTCTCCTCCAGGTTACGCAGGTATGAAAGCCGCTCATTCAAGCTTCGCAAAACCTCATCGTTTAAGGAGCCCGTAGCCTCCTTCCGATAGCGGGAAATAAAAGGAATGGTATTGCCCTCGTCAATCAGCTTCACGGCGGCCTCGGTCTGCCAGCGCTGCACGCCCAGCTCTTCGGTCAGTTTTTTCAGAATATCCATATATAAACTCCTTTGTGCCCTGTGTACCAAGGGTTTTCTCAATATTCCTATTATAAACAAAAGAAGCTGCCTTCGCAAGAAGCATTTGTTTTTCCCGTAAGCCTGTGTTATGATAAGAAGGAATCCTCAAGGAGGTTTACCATGGATCAATCACAGCAGCCAAAAAAGAATTCCATGGCAACTGCGTCGCTGGTTTTAGGCGGCCTTGCCATTGTCCTCTCGTTTTTGATACCGGCTTACGCCCTGTGTGCCGGCTGTCTGAGCATTTTGTTTGCCACCCTCTCCCGGGGAAGCGGGCTTAAGATGCCGGACAAGGCTCTCATGGGCCTGATTATTTCCATTGTTGCCCTGTGTATTGCAGTGCTTGTCTCTCTTGTTTTTCTGTACCTGCATCAGCTTCTGAACCAAAGGTTCGGAATTGATATCATACAGGATCCCCAGGCTCTGCAAAAATTGCTGACAGAGCTTCAGACGCAGACAGGAGGTCCCGGACTATGACCCTTCCATCCAGAGAATTAAAGCGCAGAGCCCGCTCCGTACTGGAGGGAAAATACTTCTTCGCCGCCAATGCAGCCTGTACCTTAATGCTGTATTCCTTTTTTGTTACCCTGATTTTGCAGAATACCGGCCTTGGTTCCTCGGAAAAGCCTTTGAATCTTGCTTTTTATTATATTTTATGGGTAATCATGGCTCTTCTCGGCTCCCTTCTTGAGGTGGGCCTCGTTCGCTATGTGTATCTTTTAAGCCAAAAAAAGGAGGCGTCTTTGACACCTTCCCTTTTGTACGCCTTCCGGAATCAACCGGATACTTATATTTTGGTCTATGCCTTGCGGTATTTTCTGGGCCTGATTTGGTTTATTCCCGCTCTGTTAAAGGCCAATCAGCTTCCGGTAAACCTGGAGCCTTTCGCCCTTATAAAAGCGCTGATTCCCGTGCTTTTGCTGATTCTGGCCGCTGTTTTGCCGGCTCTTGGGGCATCTCTGCCCTATGCCCTTGCTCCCTATGTGGTGCTGGACGAGCCCGACTGTCTGGCACGGGATGCCTTAAGGACCAGCCGCCGGCTGATGAATGGGAATTATCTACGCCTTTTTCGTCTCTGGCTCAGCTTTCTTCCCTTTATTCTTCTGATTTTCGGCACCTCCGGCGTGGCGATTCTGTGGGTAAAGCCTTACTACCATACGACGATGAGTCAGTTCTATATGGAAGTCAGCCATCAAAAGCTTCCGGAGGAGCCGCAGATTTCCATTGTGGTATAGGCATCCTATGTTCGAATCCTACTCCTCCAGCCCGAAAGCGTCATGCACCGCATTGGCGGCCCGCTCTGCGTCCCGCTCGTGGATGAGTACGGTCACGCGGATCTCTGAGGTGGAGATCATATTGATGTTGATATTTTGGTTGTAAAGGGCCTCGAACATCTTGGCGGCCACTCCGGGGTTGGACATCATGCCGGCTCCCACGATGGATACCTTGGCTACCTCCCGGTTGCAGGAAATGCTCTTGCCGCCGACACGGCTTAAGTTGTTCTCCAAAATACTTACCGCCGCGTCCGCCTCGTCTCTGGAAACGGTAAAGGAGATATCTTTGCTGTTCTCTCGGCCGATGGACTGTAGGATTACGTCCACATTGATGTTTTCCTTTGCCAGCATATTGAACAGCTTAAACGCCATACCCGGCTGGTCCTTTAATCCGATGACTGAAATTCTGGCTGTATTTCGATCCAGCGCCACTCCGCTGATTAACATTCTCTCCACGTTTGTCTCCTCCTTAACAATTGTCCCTTCGTGATCATTCAGACTGGAGCGTACCACAAGCTGTACGCCGTATTTTTTTGCCATTTCCACCGAACGGTTATGGAGCACTCCTGCTCCCAGAGTTGCCAGATCCAGCATCTCGTCGTAGGTGATCTCCTCAAGCTTGCGGGCCTTTGGCACATAGCGGGGGTCTGCCGTGTAAACACCGTCCACATCCGTGTAGATCTCGCAGGCGTCCGCATGAAGCGCCGCCGCAAGGGCTACGGCCGTGGTGTCGGAGCCGCCCCTGCCCAGGGTGGTGTAGTTGTCGTATTTGTTGACGCCCTGGAAGCCGGTGACAATGACGATTCTCCTATGCTCCAGCTCATGCATAATCCGGTCTGTATCAATGCGCTTTAACCTGGCATTTCCATGAACCCGGGTGGTATGCATGGCTACCTGAAAGGCATTTAAGGACACGGCCGGCACATCCATGGTATCAAAGGCCATGGCCATCAGCGCCGTGGAGACCTGCTCTCCTGTGGTCAGCAGCATATCCAGCTCCCGCTTGGGGGGATTGGGGTTGATGGTCTGAGCCAGGGCAATCAAATCGTCCGTGGATTTGCCCATGGCGGAAAGAACTACGATAATGTCATTTCCCTTTCTGTACTCTTCGGCACACCGTTTGGCCACATTGAAAATTCTTTCCTTGTCACCAACGGATGTTCCGCCAAATTTTTTCACTATCAGCATTGCTTTTTCTCCTCGTTATTTATAGTTATCCCTCAAACAGCCTTCCTATCAGCTCATATCCATGCTCCACCAGAATGCCGCTCTCCCTGGCCTCTCTTTCATTATATGCGCCAATCCTACGAAGCTCTTTTTCGCTGTCATAGAGAAGGTAGGGAATGGGATCGCTGGTATGAGTCCGCACATGGACGGGAGTGGGATGATCCGGAAGCACCAGAAGACGGTAGGCTTCCCCTGACTCCTTGAGAGCCTTCCATATGATTCCGATGACCCGCTGATCCAGATATTCTATGGACTGGACCTTCTTCTTGGCGCTGCCCTGATGGCCCATCTCGTCGGGAGCCTCCACATGGACATACACAAAGTCAAAGCCGTCCTTCAAAAGGGCATTGACTGCTGCCTGAGCCTTCCCTTCATAATTGGTATGAAGGCCGCCGTTGGCTCCTTCCACCTGAATATTGGTCATTCCGGTACCCACGGCAATTCCCTTCAGCAAATCCACCGCGGAAATCAT
This sequence comes from Lachnospiraceae bacterium, assembly GCA_022791635.1. Taxonomy (GTDB): domain Bacteria; phylum Bacillota; class Clostridia; order Lachnospirales; family Lachnospiraceae; genus Laedolimicola. The sequence goes on along the minus strand of JAAVZL010000041.1, from coordinate 7,834 downwards.
GGCGCCTCTTTTGTGGTATGTTTCCTCAAAGGAGGACAGGGAGGGACGGGTTCCCGCTCCCCAGAACCAGCAGGAATTGGCCGGATGAAGACCCGCGGCCTTCCGTTTCTGATTGATGGGATGCCGGGACAGGATTTCATAGCTCTTTTTCTGCATGGCCCGAAGCTTTTCGTCTCCGGGAAGGTAATCTCCTGCCCGTTTCCCCAGTACATCGTGTGGGGGCGTAAGCTCTGCCACCTTTCCCCCGGACCAAATGAGAAGGTGCCGGTAGCTGGTTCCCACATAAAAATGGTAGCTATCCTCCTCAAGCTCCCTGCGGACTGCCTCCAGAAGAATGGCAGCATCCTCTGTGCTGATCTCATCGGAGCTGTGGTCGAGAATGATTTTATCCTCATAAGCTTCCTTATCTTCCGAGAGGGTGATAAGGTTGGTTCGAAGGGCAATGTCCTCTGGCTTCATATCCACACCGATGCTCAGAGCCTCCAGAGGGGATCGCCCTGTGTAATACTCTCTTGGATTATAGCCCAGGACCGAAAGATTGGCCGTGTCGCTTCCCGGTTGCATGCCCTCCGGAATGGTACGGGCCAGGCCTATCTGGGATCGCCCTGCCAAATCGTCCAGAATGGGAGTTCTGGCATATTCCAGAGGCGTTTTTCCAGAAAGCTCCTCCATAGGCTCATCTGCCATGCCGTCTCCCAGAACAATAATGTATTTCATAGCTTCTTATCCTTCCACGCGGATCATATGGATCAGGGCATCGGTCTTGGCCGCCCGCTCCTGGTATTCCGCCTCCGTATATTCTCCTGTAATAAAACCGAATTCTCCGGCCAGATCTGCGGTCACCACCTCAATGGGACCGAAAATCTCTGCCATCTTAATGGCATCCTTCTTTTTGTCACCCTTTACCCGGACAAAGAACCTGCGCTTGGCATCGCTTAGATCCGTAAGCTCCAGCTTTTGACTGCTCCAGAAGGTCATAATATTCCGGTGAAGATGCTTGGCCGCGTCTACCACATCGGCTACTACAGCGCTGGCGGTGGGCAGCTTTCCTGCGCCGCTTCCATAGAACATCACGTCGCCCAGCACATTTCCCTTGGCGAAAATAGCATTGAACACGTCGTTGACGCTGTACAGAGGATGGAGCTCACTGATGAGGAAGGGAGCTACCATGGCAAAGAAGCGGCCGTTCTCCTTCTTGCTGGTTGCCAGAAGCTTGATGGCGCGGCCCATTTTTCTGGCGTATTTGATATCCTCGGCCGTAACTTTTGTGATGCCCTCTGTGTAAATGTCCTCGTAATCCACCTGGCAGCCGCTGGCAAGGGAGGTCAGAATGGCGATCTTCCGACAGGCGTCATAGCCTTCCACGTCAGCCTCCGGATTGCGCTCTGCATAGCCCTTTTCCTGGGCTTCTTTAAGGGCTGTGTCAAAATCAATGCCCTCGTGGGTCATTTGGCTTAAAATATAGTTGGTGGTTCCGTTAAGGATTCCGGTGATCTCGATGATCTCGTCTGCGGTGAGGGAGGAGTTTAAGGGGCGGATAATGGGAATTCCGCCGCCTACGCTGGCCTCAAAGAGGTAATTCAGCTCCCGCTCCTTTGCAATCTCCAGAAGCTCGGCTCCGTGCCTTGCCACCAGCTCCTTGTTGGAGGTGCAGACGCTCTTTCCAGCCTCCAGACAGCGCTTGGTGAAGGTGTATGCGGGCTCTACGCCGCCCATGACTTCTACCACAATGCGAATCTCGGGGTCGTTTATAATGGTTTCAAAATCGTGGATGAGCTTGGATTCTATCGGATCTCCGGGAAATTCACGCAGGTCCAGAACGTATTTGATGTTGATGGCATCGCCTGCACGGCGGTTGATGCTCTCTTGATTAGTGTTCAATACCTCCACAACTCCGGAGCCCACGGTTCCGTAGCCCATGACTGCTGTCTGTATCATGCTTTGTCTACTCCTTTGCCAGTATTTTTAAATAGTGAATGCCTTCCTGACTCTCGATCTGCTCTATCATGGAGGATACGTCCTTGGTAATTGGAAGCAGATCTACCGTGAGGGTCAGGGACGCGACTCCGTTGATGGGAATGGTCTGATGGATGGTGAGGACGTTTCCCTTGTAGTCGGCTATGGTTTTCAGCACCAGGGAAAGCAGGCCTGGACGATCATCCATCTGAAGGATGAAGGTGATGCTTTTTCCCTTGGAATTATCATGGAAGGGGGATATATCGTCCTTGTATTTATAGAAGGAGCTTCGGCTGATACCTGCCTGCTCGGTGGCTTCCTGGATGGTGATTGCTTTTGAAGAGTCCAGAAGGCGTTTGGCTTCCACTACTTTTAAGAGTACCTCTGGCACGGCTTTTTGACTTACTACAAAATATTTGGTTTTTTCTGACATCTTTCCCCTCCGTGTACGTATGTTGAAAACATTTGTTTTTCTGTGATGGATTCAACGGGAAGATGATATCATAAATGGGGGGAGATTGCAAGTGGAAATGGGGGGATGTTTGAAAGTTTTTTTAGGACGGACGGGCCGGCCGGGGAAGAGGACATCCGGCATTTCCATATCCGTGTTCGCACGGTTCGCGTACAGCTCGTCTGCTCTGGCCGGACATTACTTTTTGGTTTTGTCTTGCTTTTTGGTGTCTTGCAATGTTCGTCCATATCAGACGAGCTGTGCGCGAACAGGCGGACACTGGATATCGGAAATGCCGGATGTCCTCTTCCCCGGCCGGTCCTAGTAGTCAATGTCGTGAAGTTAAGCCTGCTAAGATTAGGCGTAGGAGTGGCGGTTCTTGCCTGGAGTTTTTATAATTCTTATTTTTTTGGCTTTTAGGTCTCTTCGGGGCCTGTTGTGAGCCATTTTAGGTAGGCGTTGATGAATGGATCCAGGTTGCCGTCCAGGACTGCATTGGTGTTGCTGATTTCGGCGTTGGTGCGGTGATCTTTGACCATGGTGTAGGGCTGCATGACGTAGGATCGGATTTGGTTGCCCCAGCCGATTTCTTTGACTTCGCCGCGGATGCCGGAGAGCTTTTCGGCGTTTTTTTGCTGCTCTAGGAGGTAGAGCTTGGCTTTTAGCATCTGCATGGCTTTGTCTTTGTTTTGGAATTGGGATCGCTCATTCTGGCACTGGACTACGATTCCGGTGGGCAGGTGAGTGATCCGGATGGCGGAGGAGGTTTTGTTGATGTGCTGGCCCCCGGCGCCGCTGGAGCGGTAGGTGTCGATGCGCAGGTCTTCGTCTTTAATGTCCAGGTCTATTTCGTCCTCGATGTCGGGCATGACGTCTAGGGATACGAAGGAGGTCTGGCGTTTGCCCTGGGCATTGAAGGGGGAGATACGCACCAGACGGTGGACGCCTTTTTCGGATTTCAGGTAGCCGTAGGCGTTTTCTCCGTTAACCTGGAAGGTGACGGATTTGATGCCGGCCTCGTCGCCGTCTAAGTAGTCCAGAACTTCTATGGTGAAACCTTTGTGCTCGGCCCAGCGGGTGTACATGCGGTAGAGCATGCCTGCCCAGTCGCAGCTTTCGGTGCCGCCGGCTCCTGCGTTTAACTTTAAGATGGCGTTGTTTGCATCGTACTCTCCGGACAGGAGGGTTTTGATTTTCATGGACTCCAGATTGCTTACGAAGGCGTCCAGCTCTCCCTGAATCTCTGGGATTAGGGAGGCGTCGTTTTCCTCGTAGCCCATCTCAATGAGGGTTTCGATGTCCTCGTACTGCCTTTGGAGGCTTTCGTAGGTTTCGGCCTCGTCTTTTAGATTCTTTAGCTCCCGCATGCCCTCCTGGGATTTCTCGGTGTTGTCCCAGTAGCCGGGTGCTTCCATTTCCCGTTCCAGTTCTTCGATTCGCTTTGCCTTGTCAGCCAGGTCAAAGTGAATCCCTCAATTCTACTAATGGTCCCTGATAGTTGTTTAAGGTATACTTAAACTGATCTAGCTCTACCATTTTACCACCTCTTTCTTTTTGGATTGTCATTGGCCGGAACTTTTTTCCGACACATGATTATTCAGTATAGCAAACTTGCCTTTGAGGTGCAAGGGCTTCTATAAAATTGGGGCGTCGCAAAATGGGAGTGTCGGGAAATAAGACAGAAGGCTTTTCTGATATCCAGTGTCCGGCTATTTACGTACAGGCTGTCTGATATGGACGGATATTGCTTGGGCAATGTCCGCACAGAGCAGACAGAATGTACGTAAATCGTCCGAACACGGGATATCAGAAATGGCTGATGTTTTATTTTCCGACACTCCCATTTTGTGACAGCTTCGTGAATTTGATGCTTTAATACGCTTCCGGTATGATGATTGCGGCAATGATGTAGGCTAAGAGTCCGCTTCCAAAGCCGCCGATGGTCAGAACCACCCAGATAAGGCGGATAATGGTGGGATCGATGTGAAAGTATTCTCCGATTCCTCCGCATACGCCGCAAATCATTTTGTTGACTTGTGATCTTACTAATTTCTTTTCTTCCATAATGAGACCTCCATTTTCCATTTCAGTTCTGCAGTATTCGATACTGCGTTTTGCTTATTTCTCTACTCTTCTGTCATTTTCAGTGTGATATCGCCGATTCCGCATTCCAGGGATATTTTCTTTCCTGCGTTGTTGTTGAAGCTTCTTTCCTGTCCCAATCCGGAATAATCCTGGCCGTTCAGGGTAATGCTTCCGATTCCGCAGCTTACATCATAGTTATAATCCTTCTCTTTGCCCTGTACACAGACATCCAGGCTCCCGATTCCGCATTCCAGCTCCAAATCTCCTCCAATAAAGCTCTTTGTTTCCAGAACGCCCGTTCCCACCTGCAGGATTCCCTTTTCTTCCGCTAAGAGGCTGTCTATCTGAAGCTCTCCGGCTCCCAGGTTCACTTCTGCTTTTTCTGCTTCTATGGTATGAATTAATGCCTCTCCGGCCCCCAGGTCCAGCTCAATCTTTTCTGCCTGAAGGTCTTCTGCATAGAGCTTGGTTGCTCCCAAATCCAGCTCGATCTTTTCCAGGGAGCGTTTGGGTAAATAGAGCTCCAAAAGCAATACGTTTTTGCGGCGTATTCCTCTGTGATCTTCCAATAGCAGGGTATCTCCGTTTTCCTTGACTTTAAAGTAGTTTCTGGTATTTTGTGCCTTGATTTGAATTCCTTCTCCGTCGTAGGTATAAATCTTCACAGAGCTCCGGTCCAAATCAAGCTTCAGATTTTCTGTGTGTGCTCCTCCAAAAATTCCTTCCTGTACGTCCACGTTTTCTCCTGATGCCTCCTCTATCTCACCAATGGCCGGAATATTTCCCCATTCATCCATGTCTTCTTTCCAGTCGGCAATATCCTCCTGCCAATCCTCCGTCTCATCTTTCAGATCGTCCGTCCAGTCGTTCAGATCGTCCTGTAAATCGTCTTGCAGATCCTCTATGTCGTCTGCCCAGTCCCAGTCATTCCACAAGCCCCAGTGATGATTCCAGAGCCAGCCGCTGTCCCGATGATGAACCATTCTCATAAACTGGCTCGGCCTTGCTCCCAGGCTCACCCCGGCTACGATTCCAACGATTCCCAAAACCACAAATATGGATGCCACAATCAGGCAAAATTTTGCTAATGATTTCATTTCTTTGCACCTGCCTTTCGAAAGGGATAACTAACTAAACCTACGATTCCTCGAATCAGCCATGGGAATATTTTCACACAGCACCAGACGGTCAAAAGGGACAGTACAATTCCCAGCGCAAAGATGAGGCAGCCCACACCTGTAAGCGCTAGGCCCACCGGCGGCGCTACAAACATTTCCGCAATTCCTGTTCCGATCAAAACCACTCCCACAATGAGAATGGAAAAGCCTGCGGCCACGACTCCGATGCACACGCCTCCGATCCCCAGTACGACTGCCAGGAAGCCGCCGAAAAGCGCCGCTCCTACCGGAATAATGATAGGGGAGGCTATTACACACAGAAGCACGATGGCTACGATTTTCCAGGTGTTTGTCTCTGGTGTCCTCTGATTTTTCCTTCCGCCAACGTTTGTTTGCTGATTCCTTTGCTCCCACTCTGCCTCTTCTCTGGAAATCACCTCTCTGGTTTCCCGAAAACGGGTATCCTCATACCCCTGCTCGGAATATTCCGAGGCTGCGTCTGAGCATCCTGCCTTGATTTTCTGGGCTACTTGTTCCGGGCCTCCCAGCTCTTCGATGACCCTGGACTCATTTTCCACCCCTGCATCGTCAAAGTAATCATTATAGTACTGCAGGGCTTCCTCCCGCTCGCTGTCTGAGATATTCCACAGCAGGCGTTCAAGCCTTTCCATAAATTCCTTTCTATCCATTACACACCTCTCCCCGCAAATAATTTCGCAATCTTGGTGGAATACTGCTTCCACTCTGTCTTGTACAGATTCAGCTGTGCCGTTCCTGCCTCTGTGATCCGGTAATATCGGCGGTTTCTGCCTCCATATTCCATATCGTAGGTTTCCAGACAGCCATCCTTCTGGAGCCTGCGCAATACCGGATATAAGGTGGACTCGGATATTTCAATGGCCTGGCGTACATCCTGGGTGATTTTGTAGCCATAGGTTCCTTCCGCATCATTGGATACGACAGCCAGCACGATTGCGTCCAGGAGTGCCGCTCCTGTGTTAAATACCATGCAATCCTCTCCTTATCCTGATTTCTATTCTTAAGCGGATGAGTCCGTCCGCTTTCCGGGAGCTTTCGTTACCGTATCCCTACCGTATGATGTGCTCCTGTGGTTTGGTATAATATTATACACTGTATAATATTATAAGATGGTTATACTATATAACGTATAATATAGTGTTGTCAATAGTATTAATAGAATCTTAATAAATAGTGAAGGGAATCTTCAAAATAAAAGAAACGCCGACCGCAGGGGCATGAAGCCCCTGGCCGACGGTTTGTTTGAAAAGTTTCTTTATGAATATGAGATGACGGTTACCTGTGTGCCTGCAATGTGGCGTCAGCTGTACAGCCTGTCCTTGTCTTCCCGCAGGATGTGGGCAAGCAAAGCTTTGCAGCCCTCCAGAATATCGTCGTAGGTGACGTCAAAGTTACCGGTATACCAGGGATCTGCGATGTCCCGGGGATGCTCGCTGTAATCTAAAAGCAGGGCGACCTTCTCTTTTGGATCTTCCCGCAGAATTCGCAGCATATTTTTTCGGTTCCACTGATCCATGCCCAGGATGTAATCGTACTGATCATAATCGGAGCGCTTCAGCTGCGTGGAGCGATGATTCCCCAAGGGGACTCCCACTTCCTTTAGCTTTCCCCTTGTTCCGTAGTGGACGCCATTGCCGATTTCTTCGGTGCTGGTGGCCGCGGAATCGATGTAGAAGTGGTCGGAGAGACCTTGTTTGTTTACGAGATCCTGCATAACGAATTGAGCCATTGGGCTTCTGCAGATGTTGCCGTGGCAACAAAAAAGCACTTTTATCATTTGCTAAACCCTCCATATAATTATTTTATGCAATTCATAATTACACTTATCATCATTTCTTTTTCTTCTGGATTTGATTCCGCAATCATAATTGTGAGTGCAACAAGTGTATGGTCATCAATTAGTTTCTCTCCGTTTTTAAATAAGGCATTCTTCCAAAGTAGGATATAAGTCTTCTCCTGCAAAGCTTTGATAAATGGTTCCGATGCTCCCTTTAAACGATTCATCCTTTTCATTGCCGAATAATGAACTGCTGTCACCAAATTACATATTATCAATTACTTTTCTACATTCTTCATAAGTCAGAATATATGTTGCCTTATTTCCTTTTGGCCGTTCCATATTCTGATGATCATAGGCATCTAACAATTCCAGTGCCTGGCTATATCTCTCTACTACGGTTAATAC
>JAAVZL010000040.1 GCA_022791635.1 Lachnospiraceae bacterium | reverse complement strand
GGAATTGTGGGTAACTCTGTTTGCAGGACGTGGGAAAGCCGTTCTTTAGTTTTTCCATGTGCTGTGAATAGAGTTATCCATGATTCCATAGCCTGTTATGCACATTTCCACAATGCTTGTCTTTTGGTCTTTGGTTCTTTGATTCGGTATAGTGTGGTGCTGGCGGTCTATCTCTTGTTTTCGGTCTCTTGCTTCTTTACCGTACATGAGCATTCCACCCAGGCATGAAGCTTTTCGTCAAGCTCTCTTACGAGGCCCTGGTGCTTTTCGGAATCGGATTTCCTTATCTCCTCCAGCTGGCGGCACACCATGTCCGCAAGAAAAAAGGCCTCATGGGTTTCCTTTGGCGTAAGAAGAATCCCCGAAGCCTGCTCATTGGACCATTCCTTATCCTGAATATAGGTCTTTCCCGGAATCAAATCAAGCCGCCAGGGATCCATGGTGCACTCGATCTCAACCACAGGTCTTGGCAAATGCTTTTCCTCCAGGTAAGCCTCATATTCCGGAGTCAGGTAGAGATTCCCATAGGAGGGATAGCAGTAGCCCTCACAGCCGTGTTCAAGGGCCGTTCCCATGCCTGCATGCCATTTTCCAAAGTAATAATTGCGGTATCCCTCATCTGTTAGAATATCAAGATAGGTCCGGTTTGAAAAGGGCACATTCACATCGTTGAGCACCTCCCCATGGTGGTGAGAGTAAAGGCCCGTCAAAACACTCCTTCTGGAGGGGCCGCAGAGGGGATTTTCCGAGTAGGCCCTGGTAAATTCCACGCCTCCTCTGGCAAACTCCTCAAAATTTTTCCGCTGAATTCTGGGGCCATGGTCCCAGCCATGGCGATAATAAATTTGGTGATCCACCATAAGATAAATAAGATTTGGTTTTTTCATACGTCTCCTTCCCTTTACCACCATCGAATCTGATCCGTAATGTAATTGCGGATTCTGACAAATTCCGGATCCTCCACATTGCGGGGGTGGGGCAGAGAAATCGTGATCTCCTCCTTCACCTTGGTGGGCTTGCTGCTTAAAATCAATACGCGCTCTGCCAGATACACCGCCTCCTCAATGTTATGCGTAATAAACGCAACGGTTTTCTGATACTCCTTCCAGATGCGGATCACCTCATCCTCCAGATAAAAACGGGTTTTGATGTCCATCTGCCTGTAGGGCTCGTCCATCAGAAGGATTTCGCAGTCGCTGGCATAGGCCCTGGCAATTCCCACCCGCTGCTTCATACCGCCGGAAAGCTGATGGGGGTAGTATTTCTCAAAGCCGTGAAGGCCCACCAGGTCGATAAATTTCTGCGCGTGCTCATAGCGCTCCTTTTTTGATACCCCGCGCAGCTTCTCCGGCAGGGCCACATCAATGTTTAGCTGGGGAATCATCCGTACCCCTGTATAGGTATTGACCAGCACCGGCATCAGGGTTCTAAGATAGATAAGCGCAATCTTGGAGGATTCTCCAATCCCGAACCACAAAGTCATTAAGGGAATCCAAGCCAGAGCCGGAATGGGGCGAATCAGGTCAAACAAGGGCTTTAGTCCGTCTTACTCCAGCCCATGAGAAGTCCCAGAGGAATTCCCGTCAGACAGGCAAGGGCCAGACCTATGAGCACGCGCTTCATGTAGGCCCGCACCAGATCGCCGCTTCCTGCCTGGAAGGCGGTAAAGGCCGGGGAGGAATCCATATTGGTTCTTACCACATCCTCCGGCACCAGCCCTAATCGCTCCAGAGTGGACGTAAGCATAATGTCCGTGATGGTTCCCTGAGTATAGAGAATCTCCAGCCCCTTCCACTCCTCTGCCGTGCCGTAGCAGCCCGTATCCTCCTGATAGCCTGCCTTTGCAATGGCGCTGTCCGGCCGGGCCCACAATCCCATAACCGTGCCGTCGTCAATGGTAACGCCGATAATCTTTAAGGAGCTCTTCGCCACCCCCAGAACAATCCCGCCAAAGCCGGTGGTTCCGATATCCCAGGCTCCCGCCTCATAGGCCTCCATCTGAGGCGGCGCACCGATATACACCAGGGTCTCTACCTCCAGTCCCTTCTCCTCATAGTACCCCTTTTGCTCTGCCACATAAGCGGGAAGTCCATGTCCGGAGGGATGAACACTCACGGTAATCTGTTCCTTTGCTTCTGCCGCTTCCTCTTTGCCGCCGGTCTTAGAAGGCGCCTCCCCGCTCTTCCCACAGCCTGCCATAAGCCCCAGCATAAGGGCCAGTCCCAATGCCAATCCTTTTTTCTTTTGTTTCATACTCCTTCTCCTTTCCATTCTCCTTGTAACGAATTATCCACAAAATGAAGCGTTTCATTTTTATTTATTCTAACATGCACATAGGCGTTCGCCACAGCCCGTCCGTCACATTATGTAAATCATATCTCGTAAAGTGCTCCCATTTGCAGATTACCGCTATCACACATATTCATTTACATTTTGAGTTACCTTGGTTATAATATAAACAGGTGATTTTTAGAAATCTGTCGATAGAAACGATTCCTCAAGAACAATGAGCGAAACATATTCTAAAGGAAAAGATTAAGTGCTGCAGACATACCCTGACTGTGCTGAAAGAATATACTTTAGCACAAAAAATGGAGATTCATCTATGATTTTATATCATGGCAGTAATGTGATAGTGGATAAACCGATGTTAATTCGGCAGAACAGAACACTGGATTTTGGCAGCGGCTTTTATACAACAACTAATCGAAATCGGGCTGTAAGCTTTGCAGCTAAGGTTACGGAGCGCAGAGAAAGCGGTTCTCCCCATATCAGCATTTATGAAATTGCGGAAATAGAAGAACTGAAGGATAAATTTAAGCTGCTTATCTTTCACGAAGCAAATGATGAATGGCTGGATTTTGTCTATGCGAATCGAGAAGGCAATTATCAGGGAGAGCAATTTGACATGGTGTTCGGACCAGTGGCAAACGATACAATTTATCGGACTTTCATTGCCTATGAGGAAGGAATCCTGACAAAAGAAGAAACAATTGCTCGGTTAAAGGTAAAAAAGCTATACAATCAGATGACGTTTTCCACAGAAGAGGCTCTTGCACAGTTACGCTATATAGGGCAGCTTGACATAGGGGAGGAATCTAAATGAGCGAAGTGAGTATTAAGGCTATGCTGGAGTTGATCGTTCCCCGGTTAGTCAAAAAGATAATCGAAACACAGAATATCACCGAAAAAGAGGCTCTAACTGCGTTATATGCTTCCGAAATCTACCGTCAGTTAGAGCGAGAAGAAACGAAGCTATGGCATCTAAGCGTACCTACGCTGTTTGATTTATGGCTGGAGGAAAAGGAAAATGGCAGTATCACCTACCCGGAGGAGGCATGAATATGGATGACAAGACTAATTTTGTTGTGTACTGTATTGAGGAATACAAAGCGGCCAAAGGACTGGATGGCAAGGGAGTGATCGAACTGTTCAATCGTTACCATGTAATTGATTATATTCGTGATTACTACGAAGCGCTGCACACCACCGGCAGACAGTACATCATAGATGATATCAGTATGTATATTGAGGCCAGGCAGCCTTTTATGGCATAAACACGGAAAAGTCAGAGACTGGCGTCCTATATGTTATGTAAACCATATTTCCTTTCTAATTTTTTTTCCAAAAAACTGTTGACAAATGACTTTAATTGTTGTATTATCAATCATGTCGCTGGTACAAAGCGATGTAAAATAAAAGATGCGATAGTGGCGTAGTTGGTAACGCGCGACCTTGCCAAGGTCGAGACCGCGGGTTCGAGCCCCGTCTATCGCTCTCACGAAGCCTTTCAGTTCATGGAACTGAGAGGCTTTTTATTTCTCAAAATACTCATAAAAACCCTCCCTTTGGCACATACTAAACTCCAACATCTATTTCAATCAGGAGGTATTATCATGTGTCACAGAAACAAGAAACCCTCTGCCATGGAGCTTCCGCCATCCTGCAAGGCCGCCGCAGATAAGATGGAGCAGGCCCTCAGGGAAGAGGAGCTGTCTTCCTACGAAACCGCCCGGCTGACCAGCTCCGCCGTGGACACCCTCTCCGATGCAGAGCAGCGCCTCTCCCAGGAGCTTGGCAGAGATATTGTCCTTGTCGCCTACGAATCCAGATAACGAAAAAACAACACGGGCTGTTAAAGCCCCAGGAAGAAAGGAGTATAACATCTATGTCTATTGATTTTCAGCACAGCGAAACAAGAGAAAACCTCATGCGGGCCTTTGCCGGAGAAAGCCAGGCCAGAAACCGCTATACCTTTGCCGCCGAGGAGGCCAAGCGTCAAAAGCTTCCCCTGCTGGAGAAACTCTTTACCTTCACCGCCAATCAGGAAAAAGAGCACGCGAAAATCTTTTACAACCACTTACAGCCTCTGGTCGGGACCACCATCCACATAGACGGCGGCTATCCCATCGATCTCTACCCCACAATGCCCGAGATCCTAAGAGCTGCCCAGCATAACGAATACGAGGAGCACGATCCCATATACAAAGCCTTTGGAGACAAGGCCAAAGAGGAAGGCTTCCAGGCCATCGCCTCCTCCTTCTACGGCATTGCAAATATCGAAAAAATCCACGGCGACCGCTTTGGAGCCTTCGCGCAGCTCATGGAGGACCAGGAGCTCTTCTCCTCCGGCAAGCAGGAAGCCTGGATCTGCTTAAACTGCGGTCACATCCACACTGGCCCCATGGCGCCTGCCGTATGTCCCATCTGTCATGAGGAGCAGGGATACTTTGTCCGCCTCTCTATGATGCCGGTAACCGTGCCCAGGGACTAAGAGGCTACTACGGACGGGGCTGTGACAACATAAGACAACAGGCTTTTCCATATCCGTTGTTCGGACGGTTCACGTACATTCTGTCTGCTCTGTGCGGACATTGCCAAAGCAATATCCGCCCATATCAGACATCCTGTACGTGAACAGCCGGACACCGAATATTGGAAAAGCCTGTTGTCTTATGTTGTCACAGCCCTTGTTTATTAAAACTCCTTCTCTTGCAATCCCCGGAACAATCTCCTATAATAAAAGAAAAACAGGAGGTTTTCAAATGCTACCCAAAAAACAATACTACGAAAACACAGCCAAAACCATCATCGCCAACCTGGAAAAACGCCAGATGAAGGGCTGGTACTGCGAAGACAGCGCCTCCGCCGTAAAAAAAGTCCTGGAGCTCCTTCCTGACCAGACCACTGTCACTTGGGGAGGCGCCATGACCATAGAAGAATGCGGCCTCATGGAAGCCCTCAAAAAAGGCGACTACACCCTGATTGACCTCTTCTCCTCCAAGGACTCCCAGGAGAGAAAAGCGCTCTACGCAAAGGCCGTCTCCTCCGACTACTTCTTTATGAGCACCAACGCCATCACCCTGGACGGAGAGCTGGTCAACGTAGACGGCTCCGGAAACCGGGTAGCCTGCCTCTGCAACGGCCCCGACCACGTTATCATTCTGGCCGGCATGAACAAAGTAGCAGCCACCATACAGGAGGCTCACGACAGAGTCCGCAACACAGCCGCCCCCATCAACGCCCTGCGCCTCAACAGAAAGACCCCCTGCGCTGCCACCGGCAAATGCTCTAACTGCCAGTCCCCCGAATGCATCTGCAGCCAAATTGTCATCACAAGAAGATCCCACGTCCCCGGCCGAATCCAGGTAATCCTCATCGGTGAAGAACTGGGATACTAATCCACCTCCCCACTCCTCACCTTCCGTCTCACAAAATAAGCCCCCCCAATCACTCCGGCCGACAAAGCCATTCCAATCAAACACCAAACAACAGGCCCCATTCCAATTCCACCGGTTCTTCCGCTCTTGGAATTCTGTCGTTCCATAGCCGTAACACTTGCACTCCCGGACGCTCCGCTCTCCTCCGGCTCCCTCACCGTAGCCGAAGGCGTACCCCCAGGCAAAGAAACATCAGAATTTGAAGATCCTGCAGAAGAATCATTCCCCCCTGCCTCCCCAGAAGGCGCAGCAGGAGTATTCGTCTGACTCTCCGATCTCTGAGCCGCCATCTTCACCGTAAAGGTCAAATCATAAGCAAAGTAATTGGTACTCTCCTTCACCGGCACCGTAATCTCCGCCGTCTTCCCCTCCTTGCTCTTATCATTTGCCAGCTTACAGGTCAAAACCGTCCCATTTACAACCGGCTTCTCCGCAATGATCTCATCCGGATCCGACACGCGGATCTCCCCCAGCTTATACCCCTCCGGAAGCATGGAAAACATGCTGAATACGGCAGAGCCCCCATATTCCATAGAGCTTGAGCCCGTCTTCGCCCCCTTGTATTCCGCCTTATCAATGGTAAAGGTCGCCTCCACAGCCGAGCTCCAGGTATAATTACTGCCGCTCCGGGGCCGAACCGTTACCTTTCCCGTCCCTGCATTCCGATTGTTACTCAGAGCCAATTGATAATCCGAGGCTGCAATCACCTCCGTTCCCTGAGACACCGTCACCGCAGGCATAACAGCGCGCCCTGTATAGCTGTAATTCCCCGACACCTTTACAATCGGACTTATCTCCTTGGGCGTAATCTCACAGGGCACCTCCAGGGTAACACCGGACAGCTCATAGCGATCTGCTCCTGCTCCGCTTAAACTAAGCTTAACCGCCATCCTTTCCTGTCCGTTTACATTGGGATCCGAATACCCCTCCGGCACTGCCGTCACACTCACCCGGCCGGCATCCGCCTCCAGAACATTGTGAAGCTCAAGCTCACCGGAAGCCGTCCCTCCTGTTCGAGTCTTATCGTAGGTCTTCGTCACCTTATAGCTTCCCTCCGAGACAGTAATTACCCGCTTTTTCACATCCACCGTTCCGGAACAAACCACCTGATTGGTAAAGGTCTGTCCATCCACCGTTCCGCTGTAGAGAACCTGGAAGCTCTGTCCGGCTCCCACCTCCGGCGTTCCCGTCTGATCCAGAGTAAAATGCCGGGGGTCGCTGTCGCTTCCCGTATCCGCCTTTGCCGTAATGGAACCGATCTGCACAATATCCGCCCAGGAGTCTCCATAAGCCGCATCGCTTTTCACCGTCACCGCATTGGCCGCCGTTGCCAGATCATTTCCCACCAAAAAGGTAAGCCGCTTCATGGTAAAATCAATCTGGCCGCTCTTGGGATTGTAGTTCTGTCCCGGTGTAAAGGTGTAGGTGATTACTCCCTTGGAATCTGCCGGAAGCTTTGCAAGCTCTGCGCGGACACCCTCATAGTTGAGGCCCGTACGGCCGTTGCACCCGTAGATAAGGCTGCCCTGCACGGCCTGCCCGTTCCCGTCGGTAAACACAGGCTCCGCAAAATCGCCCACTCCTGGCCAGATGCTCTGATTTCGATTTACCTGCTCCGCATAATCTGCCATACGAATTTCCAGAGTGCTTCCCGTAAAGTCAATGGCATAATTGGGATTGGAGGCCTCCGTGAGACTTCCCTGAAGAATCTCATAGGTCCCCGCATTTTCGCCGGGAGCACGGGAAAGCTCTCCTTTCAAAAGATACCCCTCTATCACATTGGAATATGTATAGCTAAAGCCCGGATCCGGCTGCCCGTAGAGCTTGCTCTTGGCCTCCGCCGTAACCGTAACCGGTCTTCGGTTCACCTTCACGGAAACCTCAATATCCTCCACCGGAGCATACTGAGGATTATCCGGTGTAAAGACGGCCTTTAAGGTATTGGTCCCTGCATTTCCATAGAAGGTCACCTGAGGATCCCAGGTAAAGACGCCGGGAACCGGCTCTCCTCTCTGATTGACTGCAGATCCGCCGTTCAGCGCCTGATCACTGACCGGATTTCCAAAGGTTACCTCTGCCGAGGGCGGCGTAACGGTGATCCGCACCTCCTCCGGAGCCAGATAGGAATAGGGAGAAAGGGCAAGGGCATCCCCGGGCACTCCATACTGTGTGGTGTAATAATCATAGGTAGCGCTGTCACTGCCTTTGTTCAGGGAAATGGTGTATCCGTTCCTTATGGAGCCCTCTCCGCCTGCCAGGAAGAGCTGATCCGGCGCTCCCACAGCTCCCGTATCGCAGTTCATTACATCCACCAGGTAAGAGTTGCCCTCCAGAAAGACAAGGTTCCAGTCATGATCTCTCTCCTTTATGGCTCCGTATACCTCACCCTCCACCGTATAACATATGGCATTCTCAAAGTCCGACCCGTCGCACAGATATTGGAAAGCCGCCGCATAGCCCTCACTTCCCACATTGGTGCTTCTGTCCCCGTCAAAGACCCGAATCAAAGGCCAGAGCGCCTCCTTCTCGGCAGCACGGCTTTCTGTGTCTTCCTCCTCCCTGGAAACCAGGGCGCAGATTTCGGTGAGATATCCTTTCAGCTTTTGGACATCCGTCCTGCTTTGATATTTTGCTATTATGGACCATGCCCGATCAAACGCCGGCCCGGCGGCCGTTGTCTTGGCTGTGTCCGCCGTATACAGATCTCCTGACTGAAATTCCGGGGCCACTGCCAGGGAAATGGTAATGGAACGCACCGGACTCTCATTCAGCCACTCGCCCTCATAGCCCCCATTCTCACCGTCATACCAGTAAAAGTCTTCGGGGGCCTCCTCGAGAAGCCTTTCCAGAACCCGATCCAAAAGATCCGTGATTTCCTCCTGAGAATTGGCAAGTGAAGTAAAGCCGCTCACTGTGATCTTGGCTGATTCACGCTGACCTGAGGCAATCTGCCTGGCAGCCGCCTTCACTCCGTCGTAAACCAATTTCTCATTGGCAGTCAGCCTCTGTGCGCTCCCGGCATAGACAAAGCCTCCCCTGTCTCCCTCAGAGCTTTCCCTGGCCAAAACGGACAGGGCCATACGGTCCGCGCCTCCCCCGAAAAGCAGGACGGTCAATCCCAGCAAAATCATATGTTTAAACGTGTACTTCCATTTTTTCATCATCGTTGTCCTCATGCTTTAATAAAATCATTGGTTATATATAGTATAGCAACGATAGTTTTAACATACAAGCCTCTTTCCGATACTTTCGCAATTTCCACAAGCCAGGAAAGGGCTGTTGGCTTATTTTGTGGAGTTGCCGCAAAATGGGACTGCAGGCTTTTCCATATCCCGTGTTCGGACGGTTCGCGTACATTCTGTCTGCTCTGTACGGGCATTGCTTAGGCAATATCCGTCCATATCAAACAGCTTGTTCGCGAACAGCCGGACACGGGATATTGGAAAAGCCTGCAGTCCCATTTTGCTACATCTTCACTCATCCGTTCCTGTTCTGAGCTCATAGTTGTTGTATACCCGAAAGCTCAGGATCTCCTCCCCGGAAAGAGGCAGATAGAACTGTATGGTTTCTCCTGTGCCCCACAGGCTGAGCTCACTGTAGGTCGCTCCCCCGTCCAGGCTGTAATCATAATACATCAGGCGGCTCTCCCGCTCTACCCCATGAAGGGTAATCAGCCACCGCCCGTCTCTCTGGCGCTCCTTCTGATACCAGACTCCTTCCGGAGGCGTGGTATCCGGCCGCACCGGATAGAAGGGAACGGCTTCCTCCAAAGACGGAAGCTTGGAAAGTGTCCTCCCCTTTTCCAGTCCAAAATAGGCCGCAAGTCCCGCGGCATCTCTTTGTCCAAGAGTGTGCAGGTCCTCTGCGGTACACATCCGGGCCCAGTCGCCGTCCTCATCCATGTAGCCGTGCTCCACAATAAGAGCCGGAATCCCAAGGCTTTTGCACTCGCGGATAATTCCGTAGTAATCCGCTCCCTTGCTCCCCAGTCGGGTTTTCACACCCTTGGAGACAAAGCCGTAGTCCGTAAGCTGATTTAATATGCTCTCTCCCACTCCAGCCCCTCTGGCATAGAACCAGTCAAAGGCGGACACAAAGACCTCGGAGCCGTAAAAATTGTGCTCCAGGGAGGCGTTTAAGTGCAGGCTTACCAGAAGATCCGCACCCACAGACTCCGCATAGGCGGCCCGCTCCTTCAAAGTCATAGCCTGATCCGTATCCCGGGTCAGGAATACCTCGATATTACCATATTGGGAAAGCTCCTCCTCCATGGCTTTGGCGATCTCCAGTGTCAGGTATTTCTCATAGGTATCCCGGTAAATGGCGCCCAGCTCCTGCTCATCGGTAAGCCCTGGCCCCCCGTGGCCCGGGTCTAGCACCACCCGCAGCTTCGGCGCAGCAGCAAAATCCGGCTCCAAAGTTTCTTCCGGGACAGCCGGTTCCGGAATGTCCGGGAATTCCTCCTGATTTTCCTCCCCTTCTGCCTCCCAAGCAGGGACATTTTCCCGAATGTCCTCTGCTTCCTCCGATAGGGACGGCCGCCTTGCCCCCAAGCCGGCCTCTGCCAGCTCTTCTGCCCGCGCCAAAACGACAGGCCCGGTAAGCTTACCAGACCTGTCCTTTGTATCCGTCCTTATCCATGCTGCAACTACAGCTCCCACACCCAAGATAAGTGCAAGAAGTGCGAGGATGACAGGCAGGGCTCCTCCCGCCCGTCTTCGTCTTCTTCGTCGTCTCATACTCCTACTCATTCCGAATGGCTGCCAAGGCGCTCAAGCGCATGGCTCTCAGGGCCGGAAATAGGCCTGCAACCATTCCCATAATCACTGCAAACACCATGGCCAGCACCACCAGCACAATGGGGATATAAGAAATCCCCGAGGCGTAGGTAGCCTTGGTGAAAAAATTGATAATGGCTGATATGCCATAGCTCAGCATCAGGCCCACCGTTCCGCCGATGAGACCGATAAAGCCCGCCTCTGCCAGAAACATATTTCTTATGGCTCCCATATCACAGCCGAGCACCTTCATGACACCGATTTCCTTGGTCCGCTCATAGATGGACATCATCATGGTATTGGCAATGCCGATGGCCGCCACAAACAGGGATACGGCGCCAATGCCGCCCAGAGCCATCTGTATGGACCGGGACTGCTCTTGCACCTGGTTCATCCATTCCACATTGCTTTCCGCCTGAAAGCCCAGGGCCCGGATCTGATCCTGCACCTCCGTTACATAGTCCATATCGTCCACACGGATATAAGCCTGGTTATAATAGATCTCCTTATAGGGCTTGCCGGACTTGTTGGTAGGCTGACCGGGAATGACCTTTCCCTTAAACACCTTTTTCAGGTGAGCCTTCAAAGCCTCCACATCGCAGAGAATACTGTTGGCATTCTCTCCCCACTCCATGGGCTTTCCGGCCATCAGACCGCAGGCCGGCACCATGTATTTCTTGGGGGCCGGTATGGGATTCCCGTTCTCATCCGTCCCGCCGTACTTGGCATTGTAGTAGGCGTCCGTATCAAAAATCACAAACATGGGAGTATTCATCAAATCCACATCTGCCAGGGTATAATTGTCCTGATTTTCGTAATCATAATTGTCATAGAAGGGGTTCTGGCCCGTTTTTGAATTATAGAAATCCGTGATCACCGTATTTCCATAGAAAAACTGCAGCTCCCCGCCTTCCTCCGGCAGACTTCCCTCCGCAATATCGATGTCCATCTTCTCCAGCGCCTCCCGGCTCATACCCCGCAGGGATGCACTGTTCTCCCACACCCCCTGGCGCAAAAGAATCCAGGTACTTAAGACGGGAGAGGCCACCTCCACATGCTCCATATGCTTAAATTGTTCAATAGCCGTATCATCAATCCGCACCGGCTCCTGGCTGTCGCTTTCACTGCCGTCCACGGAGACGGCCACACCGCCTCCATAGTAGCTGTAATCGCCCTCATTGGCGTAGACCGTAATGGTGGTCAATCCTCCATACTGCTCGATCTGCTCCATACTCACCTTGTTGAGTCCAAGGCCCAGAGAAATCATAACCACAATGGAGGCCGTTCCAATGACAACTCCCAGTACCGTGAGGATGGTCCGAAGCTTCCGGCGCCACAGACTACTGAGGCTCATTTTGAGCAAATCTCTTACACTCATAGACCCTTCCTCTTATCGTCCCTACGCTTCTTCCATTTCTTTAAGGGGCTTAGCTTCTCTGTTTCTTCCGGTTCCGAGTCATCCGAGTCGTCATTCTCATCCATATCCTCCAGATCCTCACTAAGCTCTAAAAGCTCCTGAGCCTTTTTCTTCTTTTTCTTGCGGATGACAAGAAATACTACGACGGCAATGACAAGTAATACCACCGGCACGATCACCCACCAGAGCTTAAAGCCTCCCTGCTCTTCCATCATATCCTCGCCGTACATACCGTCCATTTCCATATCATCCGGGAAATACATCTCATTGACAAAGAGGGTCATTTCCTTTTCGATGGTGGTAGCTTCTCCCGCTTCGTCCTCGAAGGTTATCTCAATCTTTACGATACCATCGTCCATGGTGGCCGCAGCGCCTGACAGATAGGCGTCCACATTGGCTGTGGCCCCCGGATCGATATTCCCCAGATAGGTGTCGCCGCCGGTGACGGAATCGGATATAAATTTTACGCTTGTGTTAAAGAGCTTTGTCTTGCCGATGTTGTAGACACTGAACATGACATTGGCTTCATTGCCCACCTCAATGGAGTCCGGCATCACCTCGATGCTGCTGATATCCACCCGTGCCTCCTGGCGAACGGGAATGGACACGCTGGCCGTATTTTCATAGGCATGAACGCTCTCGTCCTCGTAATTCATCTTCACATTGACCACGTAAGGTTTTTGAGACAAATCCGAGCGTGCTTCCATTTCCATGGAAATATCCTTGGTGGCGCCGGCCGCTATCTTGTCCACAAAGATGGTGCTGGAGCCTGCGGTAGGCAGAAAAGCTGCCGCCACATAGGTGGTGTCCGTGCTCTCGCTGGCGGCCTGAATGTCAAAGAGCATATTCTGAACAGCCGTTGCCCGGGAAGTGTTCTGCATATGCAGGGTTAAGGTAAAGGTCTCACCTGCCCGCACCACCTCCGGATCTGTGGAAAATCCGGTGACAATCACACGGGGAGTGGATGCAGTTCCGTCAGAGGATATGCCTGTGGTTCCCTTTACATTTACATAAGTGGTCAGATTTACGGTGGTCAGACTGTGATCGTCATTTTCAAAGGTCACGTCAAAGACAACGGGACGGTAGCCTCCCGGAGCATCCTTTCGGGTTCTTAAGATCCAGGTCAGCTCCCGGCGGCGTTCCATGTCATCCCCTCCGTCGTCTGTGCCCGGAAGACTTTCGATGGTCTGGGTGTAGTTGGAGGTCTCAATCTCGAAGGGCCATTTGCTGGCGTCATCGCTGATCTGAGGGGTTACCACCACATTTTTTACCCGGCTGCGGCCCATGTTAACAAGAGGAACCACAACACTTACATGGCTTCCGCCGTTGGCTACAGGGGTGACCCAATTGCCGCCTACCATAATATTATTGTTGGTGGTTTCGGGCTCGGGTTCCGGGTCGGGGGTGGGTTCGGGATCGGGACTCGGTATGTAAGCATCCATCTTTGTTTTTGCTTCTGTCAAATAATCGCCGATTCCCTGATTAGTTCGCGCACTGTTTATACTATTTTTATAACCGTCTTTAAGCTTCTCTACTTCAGCCCTCTTATCTTCCGGAACAGAATTTTTGATAAAATCATAATGATCGTCCAACTGATCCTGCGCATCTTTTTTGGTCTGTGCCAATGTTTCTGCCGGATCTACAGTGTTACTTCCGCCATTATTCTTATCATCCTCATCTTTCTTATTCTCCGGATTCTGATCTTCTGCTGTCTTGCTTTGTATGTCGCTTTGTTCTTCTATCCCATTACCCGAAGTATCGATATTTCCTGCCCCTTCACTACCTGGCAGATTGCTCGCCTTTGCCAAAAGCGGCTCCCAAAGCATCCCAACAGACGGCGCCGCAAGCATTGCGCACAGCGCAAGTGCCAAGCCTCTCTTTATCAATCCCATTCTTCTCATGCCTCTTCTACCTCCCTGTTCTTCCGGTTGTCCTCTATTTTCACAATTTTTCCGTCTATAATATGAAAGATCCGATCCGCAAAGCTTGCCAGATGATTATCATGGGTTACCATCACCAGGGTCTGATTCTGCTCCCGCACGATTCGTTTCATCAGCTCCATCACCTCCGCGGAGGTATTGGAATCCAGATTTCCTGTAGGTTCATCCGCAAAGATAATCTCCGGATCCACCACCAAAGCCCTGGCCACGCCCACGCGCTGCTGCTGTCCGCCGGACATCTCATTGGGCCGGTGAGTCTTGTGCTTGCGAAGCCCCACCAGATCCAGCATCTTGTCCGCCTTTTCCATCCGCACCTTTTTGGGCACACCCCGAAAGGTCAGCGGCAGAGCCACATTTTCCTTGGCATTCATGGTTCCCAGAAGATTGAAGGACTGAAAAATAAAGCCTACATGCTCCCTTCGGAACCGTACCAGCTGATTTTCATTCATCTGCTCCAAATGCTTGCCCGCTATGATGACCTCACCCTTGGTGGGCTTCTCAAGGCCTGCCAGCATATTTAGCATGGTCGATTTCCCGGAGCCGGAGGTACCTACAATGGAACAGAATTCTCCGCGGTAAATCTCCAGATCCACACCGTTTAGGGCTCTGACCTTATTGCGCCCAACACGATAGACTTTATACAAATTTTTTACCTGAATCACAGGCTCTCTTTCCTGTGGCATAGCTTTCCCCTTTGAGCTTAAGCCCTCTGCCTGAGCTATGCAAGCTTAAACAGGCCAAAAGGCAGATTCTTTTCCGTCCGTTTTCCGGACATACCATATCTAGTATAACACGATTCTAGTATAGCACAAGAATTTTTAAAATACTATTTAAGAATTCCTTAAATATACGGCCAAACTGCTACTATTATAGCATTTAAAAGCATCATTTATGCATCACCAAAAGCAATCTTTGTCTAATCAAAGAGGATTCTGTAAAGCAGGAAATTCCCGGCATTTTACAAAATCCTCTTTTCATGTTCCGATATCATTTTTTAAAGCTTAACGAAATGCTATCATTCACATTCCTGTTCTTCTTCCGATCTCGTACCCTTACATATTCAGGGGGTACTTCTCCGTCAGGCTCTTCACCAGCGCCTTTGCCCTGTCGGTGGCAGACTCACCCTCCTTGATCATCATGGCAACCGCCTCGGCCACAATGTCCATATCCGCCTCCTTCAAGCCCCGGGCCGTCACAGCCGGCGTTCCAATCCGCACGCCGCTGGTGACAAAGGCAGACTTGGGATCGTTGGGGATGGTATTCTTATTGGCCGTAATGTTGGCAGCATCCAGAAGATGCTCCACATCCTTACCCGTCAGGTCAAAGGGCGTCAGATCCACCAGCATCAGATGATTATCTGTTCCGCCGGAAACAATCTTAATTCCCCGATCCATCAATCCCTTACACAGCGCCTGTGCATTCTTAACAATCTGCTGCTGATATGCCTTATACTCCGGAGTGAGGGCCTCCGCAAAGCAAACGGCCTTGGCCGCGATCACGTGCATCAGAGGGCCCCCCTGCGTTCCCGGAAATACAGCCTTATTAAAGTTAAACTTCTTCGCCGTCTCCGCATCCGACATAATCATACCGCCTCTGGGACCCCTTAAGGTCTTGTGCGTAGTTGTAGTCGTCACATGGGCATAGGGAATGGGACTTGGATGAAGCCCTGCAGCCACCAAACCCGCAATGTGGGCAATATCCACCATCAGGTAAGCTCCGGCCTCATCGGCAATCTCCCGGAACCGCTTAAAATCAATGGTTCTGGCATAGGCGCTTGCCCCTGCAATGATAAGCTTTGGCTTGCATTCAAGAGCCAGACGGCGAATCTCCTCATAATCCAGCACGCCGTCATCATTGACTCCATAAGGCACCACGTTAAAATATTTTCCGGAAAAATTGGCAGGACTCCCGTGTGTCAGATGTCCGCCATGAGCCAGATTCTGTCCCATAATGGTGTCTCCCGGCTCCAGCATGGCAAATTCCACCGCCATATTAGCCTGGGCGCCGGAATGGGGCTGCACATTCACATACTCACAGTCAAAAATCTTCTTGGCACGCTCAATGGCAAGATCCTCCACCATATCCACACACTCACATCCGCCGTAATACCGCTTTCCGGAATATCCTTCCGCATATTTATTGGTTAAAGGGCTTCCCATGGCAGCCATCACGGCCTTGGATACCCAGTTTTCCGATGCAATCAATTCAATATGACTGTTCTGCCGCTCCATCTCAGCCTGAATGGCAGCTGCAACCTCTTTGTCCACTGCCTGCACTTCCTCAAATGAATACATAAAGTTCCTCCTCATCCTTTTCCCGCTTGTCTTCCTGCGCTCTCCGTTTGTCTTTCTATGGCGCACATTTGTCTTTTCAACACATGCTCCATTATATGCGAGGCCTTACAAAAAAGCAAGTACTTTTTTTGCCACAATCACGATTTCATGCTATACTGTTTTTAATCATTCCTATTTCACCTGAGAGCCTTTGGAGATACCCCCATGAAAGCAGCATCCCTATTCTATTATTACCTGATATGCATCAACCTACTCGCCTTCCTTTTGATGGGACAAGACAAGCACAGAGCCCGCCATCGAAAATGGCGGATTCCCGAAAAAACCCTGTTTCTCACCGCCATCCTGGGCGGAAGCATCGGCTCCATTCTGGGCATGCAGCTCTTCCGCCACAAGACAAAGCATCCCACCTTTATCATCGGCATGCCCTGCATTCTGGTCGCCCAGATTCTCCTGTTCTTTTTCCTGGAAAGGGGGAACCTCCTGTGAAACAGCTCTCTCTGATGATAAAACCCGCCTCATCACTCTGCAACATGCGCTGCCGCTACTGCTTCTACGAAGACGTCAGCAGCCTGCGGGACCAGGCCTCCTTCGGCATCATGACCGCCAAAACCCGGAAAGCAATCCTTACCCACACCTTCTCCCAGTTAGAATCGGGCGACTCCATCAACATCGTCTTTCAGGGAGGAGAGCCCACCCTGGCAGGGCTTGACTGGTTCCAGCAGTTTGTCCGGGAAGCCGCTTCCCTGGCCGCTCCGGGAGTCTCTGTCTCCTACGCCCTCCAAACCAACCGCCTTGTCCTCGACGAAGCATAGTTCTCCTTTCTCAAAAAGGAACATTTTCTCGTAGGCCTCTCCCTGGACGGTCCCCGGGACCTCCACGACGCCTGCCGCCTCGATACTTTCGGCAAGGGCACCTTCTCCCGCATTCTGGCCGCAAAGAAAGGCCTGGAACGCTCACAGGTTCCCTACAACGTCGTCATGGTACTCACCAACACCATGGCCCGTCATCCCCGCCAGATCTGGAACTTCCTTAAAAAAGAATCCATCGCCTACGCACAGTTCATCCCCTGCCTCGCCCCCCTGGACTGTGAGGCTGCCGCCCCCTACGCCCTGACCCCCGAGCGCTATGCCGGCTTTTACACCGATCTTTTCGATCTCTGGCACCCAGAAACCATAAAAGGCCACTTCCAAAGCATCAAGCTCTTCGACGACCTCCTAAACCTTCTGGTCCGTGGAGAAGAGACCGCCTGCGGAATCACCGGAGCCTGTCACGGCCAGCTCATTGTAGAATCCGATGGCAGCGTCTATCCCTGCGACTTCTACGCCCTGGATTCCTGGCGCCTCGGCAACCTGAGCCAGGCTCCCCTAAAAGAAATTTACGAATCCCCCCAAATGTCTGCCTTCCGCTCCCGCCCCAAAGACCTCCCCACAGCCTGCGCCTCCTGCCCCTACACCCGCATCTGCGGCGGCTGCCCTCGCATGCGCCGGGAAGTCTTCTGCTCCCCCAAAAATAAGTTCTGCGGCTACCGCACCCTCCTAGACGCCATCCTCCCCCGCCTCCAACTCCTTGCCCGCTCACTCAAACCGTAAATGGCCAGCCGCAAACGAAGACAGCAGCCATTTCCGATATCCGGTGTCCGGCTGTTTGCGAACGCTTTGTATAATATGGGCGAACATTACCTCAAAACCAAACGCCATAAAAGCATTTAAGGTAATGTACGACCAGAGCATACAAAGTGTACGCAAACCGTCCGAACACAGGATATGGAAATGGCTGCTGTCTTCGTTTGCGGTTGGCCCTCACAGCGTTCCGCTTAAATTCACTCCTTATCCAACTCCACCACCCGAATATGCACATCCCGAAGCTGCTGAGGCTCCACCTCTGCCGGTGCACCCATCATCACATCCTGAGCCGTCTTATTCATAGGAAACGGAATAATCTCCCGAATGCTCTCCTCCCCGGCAATCAGCATCACCATCCGGTCCACCCCGGGAGCAATCCCCGCATGAGGCGGCGCTCCATAACAGAAGGCATTGTACATGGCCGGGAACTTGGCCTTCACATCCTCCTCGCCCAGTCCCACCAGCTCAAAAGCCTTCACCATAATCTCCGGGTCATGATTCCGAACCGCCCCGGAGGACAGCTCTACCCCATTGCAAACCAGATCATACTGATAAGCATAAATATCCAGAGGATCCTTCTCCAGCAGATCCTTCATACCTCCCTGAGGCATAGAGAACGGATTATGACAGAATTCCAGCTTCCCGGACTCCTCCCCTATCTCATACATCGGAAAGTCCACAATCCAGCAGAACTCATAGCACTCCTTGTTCATATGCCCTTCAACCGTATTCCCCAGAACCTTCCGGAACACACCGGCCGTCTTCTGGGCCGTCTCCTTCTTTCCTGCCGCCAGTCCCACAAAATCTCCCGGCTTCAGAGAAAGAGCCTCCACCACTGCTTCCTTCCGTTCCGCCAAAAACTTTGAGATACCGCCTACTAGCTCCCCTTTCTCATCCAGCCGGAACCAGTACGCCTTGTTCCCAGTCTGCACCTCCACGTCCGCACACATTTTATCAATGACCTTCCTGCTGGCCCCAAAGCCGCCAAACACCACCGCCTGCACATTCTGCCCCTCAAAGGGCCCGAATCCGCAGTCTGCCAGGCAGCCCGTGGCATCCTTAAGAACCAAATCAATCCTAAGATCCGGCTTGTCCGATCCATACCGCTCCATGGCATCATGGAAGGAAATCCGCTGAAAGGGCGCCTCGGAAGCCGTATGGTACGTACCGTACTTTGCAAAAATGGGAGGCAGCACATCCTCCAGAACGGCAAACACATCCTCCTGAGTGGCAAAGGCCATCTCCATGTCAAGCTGATAAAATTCTCCCGGAGACCGGTCCGCTCTGGCATCCTCATCCCGGAAGCAGGGAGCAATCTGGAAATACCGGTCAAAGCCCGAGGTCATAAGAAGCTGCTTAAACTGCTGAGGCGCCTGGGGAAGAGCATAGAATTTCCCCGGATGATTTCTGGAGGGCACCAGATAGTCTCTCGCCCCCTCCGGAGAGGAGCAGGTAAGAATGGGAGTGGTAATCTCCAGAAAGCCATGCTCCGTCATGCTTTTTCGAAGCTCCGCAACCACGTTACAACGGAGGATGATACGATCCTTGACCGCCGGATTTCTCAGATCCAGATAACGGTACCGCAGGCGGGTGTTCTCGTCCGCCTCCTTGGAGCGGTTGATCTCAAAGGGCAGCTCATTGTAGCGGCATTTACCCAGAACCTCAATCTCCTCCGGCACCACCTCAATCTCCCCTGTAGGAAGGCCCGGGTTCTTGCTGGAGCGCTCCCGCACCACGCCTGTGATGGACAGGGTGGATTCCGTATTCACACCGGAAAGCTTCTCCATCATTTCCTCCGTCTCAATGACAAACTGGGTTGTTCCGTAGAAATCCCGCAGAATCAGAAAGCCCAGATTTTTGCTGACCTTGCGCAGGTTCTCATACCAGCCGGTCAACGTTACGGTTGCTCCCACATGCTCCATACGAAGCTCATTGCAGGTATGTGTTCTTGATTGAAACATAGTAAGTGTCCTCCTATTCCAGTCAACGTTATGAAGTTAAGCCCTGAAAGGTTTATAAAGGCTCCGGGCAAGAACCGCCACTCCTTAGCGGAGCGGCCCTCCTCCCCTGCGCCGGTAGTCTTTGCAGGCTTAACTTAATAACATTGCGATTCCAGTCTTAAATTATCCAAACAATTCCGGCAACTTCGAAAGCTCTACCTCCGTCTGCTCGCCGGTAGCCATATCCTTTACATTTGCCGCGCCCTTCTCAAGCTCATTGGCGCCGATGATCACAACCTTCTTCGCCCCGAGCTTATTGGCATACTTCATCTGCGCCTTAACGCTGCGATCAAGGTAATCCGTCTCCACAATCAGGCCGTGACTGCGGATCTCATTTACCAGCCGATAGGCTCTTGCCCTGGCCTCGGCCCCCAGGATTCCCACATAGAGATCCGGCGTCTCCATAGGCGGAAGCTCCACTCCTTCCTTCTCCAGGAAATAGAGAATCCGCTCGATGCCCATCCCAAATCCCACAGAAGGAATATCCTGCTTCTCATCAATCTCATGAATGAGACCGTCATAGCGCCCGCCGCCGCACAGGGTAAAGCCCTCCTGGTTCACAAACTCAAATACGGTCTTGGTATAGTAATCCAGTCCCCGAACAATCCCTGTATCCACCTCAAAGGGAATCTCCATCTGGGTCAGCAACTCCTGAAGCTCCTGAAAATGCGTCCGGCACTCCTCGTCCAGGTATTCAATGGTCCTAGGCGCATCCTTCACAATCTCCTTGCACTCCGGCACCTTACAGTCAATCACCCGAAGAGGATTCTTCTGCATCCGCTCCCGGCAGGTGGGACACAGCTTGTCTTCGTGCTGCTTTAAATAGGAAAGAAGGGCGTCATTGTAGGTCTTTTTACAGTTTGCACAGCCGATGCTGTTAATGTGAAGCTTTGCATCCCTTAAACCCAGTTTTTTAATAAAAGAGGTCACCAGGGAAATGAGCTCCACCTCCGCCAGAGGACTCTTGGCTCCCACGAACTCGACACCGAACTGGTGATGCTGGCGAAGCCTTCCGCTCTGAGGCTTCTCATAGCGGAACGCCTGGGTTACATAATACAGCTTGGCCGGAGCCGGATTTGCATACAGATTGTGTTCCAGATAGGCACGCATCACGCCTGCCGTTCCCTCCGGCTTCAGGGTAATGCTTCGATCCCCCTTGTCCGTAAAGGTATACATTTCCTTTTGCACCACATCCGTGGTTTCTCCCACTCCCCGCTGAAACAGCACCGTGTGCTCAAACATGGGGGTAATAATCTCTGTCATATGATAGGTGCGGGCCAGCTCTCTTGCAATCCGCTCCACATAGGCACGCCGGTGCATCCGCTCCCCGTACCAGTCCTCTACGCCTCTTGGGGCCTGTGTAATCATCTTTCGCTCCTCCTATTCCAGTTCCGCAATATCCCACTCAACACATCTTTGTCAAGAACAATTCCCGGACACAAAAGCGTGTGTCCGTAAATTGTTCTATGCGTCTCGGGGATATTGCTGATTTATTCCAGTTCCGCAATCCCAATCCGAAAGCTTCTGGCCGCCCATTTTTCCTGGAGCTCCTCGTCGTGGATCACGGCCTGGAAGGCCAGAAATACCTTCATATCAAAATTTTTTACCTCCTCAATCATCAGCTCTATGGCCGTCTGGCTGTCAAAGGCTTTGCGATACGGCCGATCCGAGGTGAGGGCCGTATACGTATCGCAGACCCGCAGAATCCTCGCCCCCATGGGAATCTGATCGCCCGCCAGATTCTCCGGGTAGCCGGAACCGTCATAATTCTCATGATGATACAGGATGTTCTCCAAAACATCATCCGAAAAATCATAGCGGATCAAAATCTCATAGCCCAGCCTCGGGTGCATCCGCACATATTTCATTTCCTCAATATTCAGAGTATCCTCGTCTCTTCCATAGAGATAGCCGGAAACACGCAGCTTACCGATATCGTGAAGAATTCCCGCCACCGCAAGCTCATGACACTGATCCTCATAAAGTCCCAGCTGCTTTGCCACACAGTAGGCCAGATTGCTGACACAGATTCCGTGCCGAAGCTCCTCTGTGGTATCCTCCTCAAACATTGCCCAATCATCTGCAATCTCTTTTTTCAATACTGCCTCTCTCATTGGTCTCACCCTAACTTTGCAAGTCTCTCAATAGTCAAAATCAGAACGCTTAGAAGCCGTTCGCCCTCAAAAAGCTTCTCTTGCGCTCAATCATTTCCTCGATTCGGCTCATGTACTGGGCCACATCCTTGACGTTCTCCACCCGCTCGATATGGTCCGGATTGAGAACAAATTTTGTGGCGCCTCCCGCTCCGGCGGCCAGAATCGTCTGTTTCTCTTCCATAATCAGTATATTGTAAATTCCCGCTTTGTCAACCTTTGCATAGCCTACATTTTCAAAATTCCCTGCCATATTCTTCTGGCGGTACAGGTAATAGGGGTAAAGCCCCTGCTCCACACAGCTTCGGTAGGCCAGATCCATAATTTCCTGGCTGTTTTTAAGCCCCATCTCCCGATACTCCTCCTGAAAGAGCTTTAAGCGCGCCGCCCGCTTTACGGCCAGGGAATGAACGGTAATGCTGTCCGGCCCCAGAGCCCGAAGCTCCGTAAGAGTATGGGCTACCTGTTCCTTTTCCTCCCCCGGCAGACCCACAATCAGATCCATATTAATATTGTCAAAGCCCGCCTCCCTGGCCATGAAAAAGGCCTCTCTCGTCTCCTCCACCGTATGTTTCCGCCCGATGAGATCCAGAGTCTCCTGATTCATAGTCTGAGGATTTACGGAAACCCGGGTCACGCCGTGGGCCTTTAAGACCCGGAATTTCTCCGAACTTACGCTGTCCGGCCTTCCCGCCTCCACCGTAAGCTCCCTCAGATACCCGTAGTCAAAGCACTTCTCCAAAACGCTCATCAGCCGGTGAAGCTGCTCTGCCGTCAGAGTGGTGGGCGTACCGCCGCCTACATAGATAGTATTGAGCCTGCCTCCCCGAAAAGCATTTCCCAGAAAGCGAAGCTCCGTAAAAAGCGCCTCCAGATATGCCTCCACCTGCTTCTTCCACCGCTTGATGGGGGAGGAGGAAAAGGAACAGTAGAGACAGATGCTGGGACAAAAGGGAATTCCCACATAAAGGCTGTAGCCCTCCCCATAGTCAAGCCCCTTTAAGACCTCCCGCTCCCGATTGGCAATAGACACGGCCAGCGCCGTCTTCTCCTTGCTGCAAAGATAGGTGCTTCGCATATAATCCGCAATCTCCACATTGGATCTTCCCTGCTCCAGCATGGCCATGGGGATCTTCACCGGCCGGATTCCCGTAAGGGTTCCCCAGGGCAGGGTCCTTCCCGTGTAATCGGAAAGGGTCTGGTAAATCACCTGTTTCAACTGATTTTTCACCAACCTTCGATCCGGATTTTCCACACAAACACGGCTCTTCTTCTGAAGAGCCTGATTCTCGTACAATGCAAATTCGATTTCGGCCTCCCCGATGTCTGCCGACATTTTAAGGGCCGCCGCTTCCGTAAATGTGTCCTTCTCCCGGACATTTACTTCCTCCTCAGGATAAAAGGCTTTGATAAGCGAATGGATATCGTACGCAAAGCTTTCCTGATTTACCTTTACTTCTATCATATTCCTTCATCCCATGTATGGATTGTATTTCTTCTCACGGCCAATGGTAGTCATTTCCTCATGTCCCGGATAGACCTTCACATCCTCCGGCAGCACAAGAAGCTTTTCCTTCACGGAGCGCACAAGGGTCGAAAGACTTCCCCCAGGGAAATCCGTCCGTCCGATGGAACCGCTAAAAAGAGTGTCGCCACTAAAGAGCACTTGCTCCTTTGGCAGATAATAGCAGCAGCCTCCCGGTGTATGCCCCGGCGTAGACAGCATCCGAATCTTAAGCCCTGCCTCCGTAAACTCTTGTCCGTCAAAAAGCAGCACATCCGGCTCCACCGTAACCGCCGCTCCAAACAGGGCCTTGGACAGATTCCAATCGGGATTTCCAAGAAGCTCAAGCTCTTCTTGGGCCGCATACACCTTAAGCCCAAGCTCCCGCTTCAGATCCGCCACTGCCAGAATGTGATCCCCATGTCCGTGGGTGAGCAACATGGCTTTCAGGGTCACGCCCTCCTCCCTGGCTTTCCTGATTATCACATCGGCCCGATCCGCCGGGTCCACCACAAGGGCCTCCTTCGTCTCCTCCTGAATCAGAAGGTAGCAGTTGGTTCTCACCTCTCCCAGTACCATCGTCTCGATCTTCATGCTATCCTGACTTCCTTTCTCACTGTCATCCCATAGCCCGCTCAATGTCCAGGACGCTCTCCACCTGATGGAGCTTCTCCGCAATCCGCTGCAGCTCCTCCTTGCCTCCAATATCAAAGGTAATGGAAATGGTAGCCGTCCCCTGCTTGCTGGTCCGCACATTGATGCTGGTCATATCAATCCCCCGCTCCGTAAAGATGCGGGAAATATCCACCAGAAGTCCTGTGCGGTTATTGGCATAAATCTTAATCTCCGTGGTATATTTTTCTCCTGAGAGGGCTGCCCCCACGTCCTGCCATTCCGCATCGATGAGACGCCGGCGCTCCAGCTCCTGGAGATTCAGCACATTGATGCAGTCGGTCCGGTGAATGGACACGCCCCGCCCCCGGGTTACAAAGCCAATGATCTCGTCTCCCGGCACCGGACTGCAGCACTTAGAAAAACGCACGGATACATCCGCAAGCCCCTTCACCACAATCCCGCTCTTAGACTTGGTAATGCGGAGCTTATTGTCCTTGTTCTCCGTGACAGCCTCCATCACCTTCTCGTCGGTGATCTCCTTCTTGTGGAGCTTATCATACTGCTCCGTCATCTTATTGATGACCTGCCCCTCCTTGAGGCCGCCGTGGCCAATGGCCGCCAGCACAGAGTCCCAGTCCCGAAAGCCGTATTTGCGCATCACCACATTCTGGAATTCCGGCTTCATAATGTCAGACATGACGATGGATTTCACCTTGCAGTACTGGGCCAGAAGCTCTTTGCCCCGCAGGATATTCTCTTCCTTAAATTCATGCTTGAACCACTGATTGATCTTATTCTTCGCCTGGGTGCTCTTGACCACATTGAGCCAGTCTCTGCTGGGCCCCCTGGAGTTCTGGGAGGTCAGCACCTCAATGCGGTCTCCGTTTTGAATGGTATAGTCAATGGTCACCAGCTTTCCGTTCACCCTTGCACCGATCATCCGGTTCCCCACGGCGCTGTGGACACTGTAGGCAAAGTCAATGGGCGTGGAGCCGCTGGGAAGGGTTTTCACATCCCCGGAGGGAGTAAAGCAGTAGACGCTCTCCGAAAAGAGATCCAAATCGCTCTTTAAGAGATACATAAACTCCTTGTTGTCCGACATGTCCCGCTGCCACTCCAGGATTTGACGCAGCCAGCTCATTTTCTCCGCTTCCTGCTGATCCACCGTCTTCTTCCCGTCACTGCTCTCCTTGTACTTCCAGTGGGCCGCAATGCCGTACTCCGCCGTCTTGTGCATCTCAAAGGTGCGGATCTGAATCTCAAAGGGCTGCCCGTTAGGCCCCATCAGCGTGGTATGAAGAGACTGATACATATTGGGCTTTGGCATGGCCACATAGTCCTTGAACCGGCCGGGAATGGGGGTATACATCTCATGAATGACACCAAGGGCCGCATAGCAGTCCTTCACCGTATCCACAATGATCCGCACGGCAAAGAGATCATAAATCTGATCCAGCGTCTTATTCTGGTTCACCATTTTCTTATAAATACTGAAAAAATGCTTGACCCGGCCATCCACATGGGCCTCAATGCCGGCATTTTCCATATGCTTCTTTACCTGACTTACGATCTCCTGTACAAAGGCCTCCCGAGCGCTCTTCTTGTCAGAGATCTGCTCCTTCAGCTCATAGTAAACCTCCGGCTCCAGATACTTTAGAGACAGATCGTCCAGCTCATTCTTCACCTTGGAAATACCAAGCCGCTGGGCAATGGGCGCATAGATGTCCATGGTCTCCCGGGCCTTTTCTTTCTGCTTCTCCGGCTTCATATACTGGAGGGTGCGCATATTGTGCAGGCGGTCCGCCAGCTTAATCAGAATCACACGGATATCCTTTGCCATGGCCAGAAACATCTTCCGCAGATTCTCCGCCTGGATCTCGATCTTATCCTTGGAGTAGGACAGCTGTCCCAGCTTGGTAACGCCGTCCACCAAAAGAGCCACCTCTTCGCTGAACTCCTTTACAATCTCCTCGGTGGTCATCACGGTATCCTCCACGGCATCGTGGAGAAGCCCCGACACAATGGTCTCCTTATCAAGCTCCAGATCCGCCAGAATAATGGCAACACAAAGAGGGTGAATGATATAAGGTTCACCCGATTTTCGCAGCTGCCC
The DNA here is from genome assembly GCA_022791635.1 of Lachnospiraceae bacterium. Classification (GTDB taxonomy): domain Bacteria; phylum Bacillota; class Clostridia; order Lachnospirales; family Lachnospiraceae; genus Laedolimicola. The sequence continues at coordinate 35,715 of JAAVZL010000040.1, read as the reverse complement.
CTCATGGGCCCTGGAGGCAATCTGATACGCTTTTTCAATCATCGAAATATCTGTAGAGGGATGATACTTCCGTACACTCTTGATAAGCTCCTGATAGAGCTCCGCGGGATCCGTAAAATCCTGCATGGTCTTTACGTTCTCGTCCGCTTTGGTCAGAACTCCCTCCCGGTCTTTGATCCCAATTTTTGTCTCTGCCATCTGTCAACCACCTGATTTCCATCTGTTCCTGGCTTTCACTTCTATCGCAAAAGCTCCGACAATCAAACGCTTTCCTTCTATATCATATAGAAAACGGAGCGAACCGTTATAACCGTGAAATCAATTTCCCTCGTAGCGAATCACAGACTCCACCTCGTACTTTGCAAGGCGCTCCCGCCCCTTAAGTCCTGCAAGCTCCATAAGGAAAATAATCTTCACAACCTTGCCGCCCAGCTCCTCCACAAGCTCAGCAGCCGCCTGAATAGTTCCCCCTGTGGCAATCAGATCATCCACCAGAACCACCCTCTGGCCCGGCTTAATGGAATCCTTGTGCATCTCAATCACAGCACTGCCATATTCCAAATCATACTCCTTGGAAATGGTCTCACAGGGCAGCTTTCCCTTCTTGCGCACCAGCACAAAGGGCTTATGGAGATTGTAGGCAATGGGCGTGCCAAACACAAAGCCTCTGGACTCTGCTCCCACCACCACATCAAAATCAAGGTCCTTTAAGAGCTCCTGCATGGAATCAATGGCAAGCTTTAAGCCGTCCGCATCCTGCAGCACGGAAGTCACATCACGAAAAATAATACCCTCCTCCGGAAAATCCGGAATACTCCTTACATATTCTTCCAGTTTTTTCATTCCTTTATGCTCCTTTTTTCAATCGTAATAACACCACAACCAATGTCTTGAAGTTAAACCCTGAAAGGCTTATAAAGGCTCCGGGCAAGAACCGCCACCCCTCTTCGGGGCGGCCCTCCTCCCTGCCCGCCAATGGAACCCATTATAGCATGATTTTCCCCATTTGACAACACTTTACCGATAGCCGGACACCACCAGCTGCACCGTCCTCTTCCCCATATATTCATTGATCTCCGGATAATAGAGAATGGAAATCCGCTCCCGCCCCTCTATGTACTCCAAATCTTCCTGTACCTCCCCGAAGCTTAGAGCCTCCAGGGCCGCTCCGCTCTCCTCCTCAAGGAAAAGCTTCAGCACATTAGCATTTTTCCCGATAATCCGTGCACTCTTCACCCGAAGATTTCCCGCCGCAAACAGAGGCTTCTCATTCCCCTTCCCAAAGGGCTCCAAAAGCTCCAGTTCCCGGATAAGCTGCTCCCCAGCATAGGAAATCGGAAGCACCGCGTCATAACACTGCCTGGGAACCAACTCCTCCTTTGTAAGGGTACAGTTCTCATTGAGCCTCCTCCGAAGCTCCTCCACCTTCCCCCGCTCCATAGAAAGCCCCGCCGCCATAGGGTGCCCCCCATAACGGGTAAACAACTCCCGCACCCGAGACATCTCATCAAACATATGATACCCCTCAATGGAACGTCCGGAGCCCTTCACCCCCTCCTCCCCGTCCGTCAAAACAAAGCAGGGCCGATAGTAGCGCTCCCGAATCCGCCCGGCAATGATTCCCGCCAGACTCTCGTGACAATCCGGCAAATACACCACCAAAACCCGATCCTCCTTCAAATCCGTCCCCTCAATCTGCCGCCTTGCTTCCTCCGTTCCCTTCAAAGTCAAGTCCTTACGGCTGTCATTGAGAGCCTTCAAATCCCCCGCCAAAGCTTCCGCCTCCCCGGCATCCTTCGCCCCCAAAAGCCTTAAGGCACGCTTCGCCGTATCCAGCCTCCCGCTGGCATTGATACAAGGCCCAATCACAAATCCAATATGATAAGCCGTAAGCCTCTTCCCCTCCAGAGAGTTAACCCGAAGCAGCGCCCGATACCCCAAATTCCTGGTCTGCTCCAGCCGTTTGAGCCCATACCGGACCAAAATCCGATTCTCCCCCGTAAGCTCCATAATATCCCCAACCGTAGCCACCGCCGCAAACTCCGAAAGCTCCATAACCTCTTCCCGTTCAATCCCCTCCGCCCCATAAAGAGCCTCCACAAGCCTAAAGGCCACCGCCGCCCCACAAAGCTTCTTAAAGGGATACTTACAATCCGCCTGCTTCGGATTCACAATCACATCCGCTGGCGGCAAAACAGGCAAGCGGCTTTTGTCCTCTCCCTCCACATAAGGAACCTCATGGTGATCCGTCACCACCACCGTCATCCCAAGCTCCTTGGCAAATCCAATCTCCCCCACCGCCGCAATCCCGTTATCACAGGTAACAATCGTATCCACCCCAGCTTCTGCCGCTTCCCGAATCAAATGCTCATTGATCCCATACCCATCCTTCATCCGATCCGGAATCACCGTATCCACCCGAGCCCCAATCCGCCCAAGCCCCGTAACCAAAATATGGGCAGCATTCACTCCGTCAATATCATAATCCCCAATAATCCGAATAAAAGCCCCCTCATCCCGCTTCCTACGAAGCAGCTCCACCGCCTCCCGCATCCCCTTCATAAGCAAAGGATCCGAAAGACTCTCCATCCCCCCAAAAAGATAATCCCGAACCGCCTCTTCCTCCATCCCCGCCCGATTCCGAATCATCCGCACCGCCAAAGGACTCACCCCAAGCCCCAAAGCCATCTCCCGATTCCCCTCCATCCTGGGCCTCTCCACCCACAACTCTCTCACACCCGCACCCCTTTCTCAACCACTCTCAAAGTCAGGTAATATCAGTAAGCTAAGCCCTGATAAACTTATGAAGGCTCCGGGCAAGAACCGCCACCCCTAATCGGGGCGGCCCTCCTCCCCTGCGCCGGTAGTCTTTGCAGGCTTAGCTCAATGACAATACAAAGTCAGGAGGGGACTTCCGGCAAATCAGACATCTGGCTGTTCCAATATCCAGTGTCCGGCTGTTCGCGCACATTTCGTATGATATGGGCGAACATTACCTCAAAAACAAACACCCTAAAGCATCGCTCAAGGTAATGTACGACCAGAGCATACAAAATGTACGTGAACCGTCCGAACACCGGATATGGAAATGTCAGATGGCTGATTTGCCGGAAGTCCCCTCCGTCCGTCGTCCCTTCTTCTTCAACACAAACCAAAGCGCCCCCGTAATACAAACCGAAGAATAAGTCCCACAAACAATCCCCACCATAAGCGGCAAAGCAAACTCCTTAATCGAAGCCACGCCCATCACAAACAGCGCCGCCACCATAAGAAACGTCGTCAGCGAGGTATAAATACTCCTCGTCAAAGTCTGGGTAATACTCCGATTCACAATCTCCTTCAGCTCATCCTTCTTCCCCGCAGAGGCCAGATTCTCCCGAATCCGGTCAAAAATAACAATCGTCGCATTGATCGAGTATCCCACAATAGTAAGCATACAAGCAATAAACGTATTCCCCACCGAAATCCGCGCCACCGCATAGAAGGCCAGCACCACCAGCACATCATGCACCAGAGCAGTCACCGCACTGGCCGCAAACCGCAGATCCTTAAACCGGAACCAAATATAAAGCAGCATCAAAACCGAAGCCAGAACCACAGCCACCAAAGCATCCGCCCGAACCTCATTACTGATAGACGAGCTGATATTCTCCGCCGTAATAGCCTTCTCGTCCACTCCAAACTTCTCCGCAAGAGCCCCATTCAGCGCCTGCCTAGTCTCCAGATCAAGCTCCCTGGTCTTAATCACCACATCATTGCTCCCCTGCACCTGCTGAGCCTGAATCTCATTGCTGCCAATCACCTCACTGACTACCGGCTTCACATTGGCATCAATCTCCCCAATAGTCATAGCCTCCTCAAAGGGAATAGTAGTAGAGGTTCCCCCCTGGAACTCCAGACTGTAATTCAGGGCACCCGCACCTCGTCCTGCCTGAGCTCCCATCACCACAGCGCCCCCCAAAATCAGCACGGCAGACACAAGAAAGCAGAGATTCTTCTTCCCCAGAAAATCAAGAGTCTTACGCTCCTTCTGTACCCCATAAAACTTCTCACTCTTAAGCCCAAGAGCAAACAACGCATTCAGCGTAAGCCGCGTCACCACAAGAGCAGTAAACATAGAAAGCACAATACCAAGAGCCAAAGTCTGGGCAAACCCCTTCACACTTCCCGATCCCCGAAGCCCCAGAACCACAGCCGCAATCAGGGTAGTAATATTCCCATCCACAATGGCAGACAGCGCCTTCTTAAAACCAATCTTCATAGCCGAACGCACAGTCTTCCCGGTAGCAAGCTCCTCCCGAATCCGGGCAAAGATAATCACATTGGCATCCACTGCCATACCAATACTCAAAATAATACCCGCAATGCCTGGCAGAGTTAAAGTCATCTCAAAGGCATTCAAAAGCACCAGCATCAATGCCACATAAATAGTAAGGGCAATTCCGGAGGCCAGACCCGGAACAAGATAAACTCCAATCATAAAAAGCACCACCAAAGCAAATCCCACGGCTCCTGCCTTCACGCTGGTGGAGATCGCCTCCTCCCCAAGCTGTGCGCCCACCACCTTAGAACGCAGCTCCTGAAGCTCCAGCTGCAGAGAACCAATCCGAATGGTAGAGGCCAAACGCTCCGCCGCCTCAAAGGATTCCATGTTAGTGATAGAAGGATTCCCATTGGCAATCTCCGACTGCACCGTAGGCGCACTGATCACCTCCCCGTCATAGACAATGGGAATCTGCCGGCCCAGATTCTCCCTTGTGGCCTCAGCAAACTTCTCTGCTCCCTCATCCGTAAGGGTCAAGACCACCTCATAAGAATTCTTGCCCAGATTATCCGTGTAGCCCTTTGCCTCGGCCCCCTTGATATCCGTCCCCTCAATGAGAACCGTCCCTGAAAGATCCAAAAACTCCAGAGACCCCGGCCGCCCAAGCTCCTCCAAAATGGCATTGGCATCAGACACACCGGGAATCTCGATGTTGATCCGATTATCTCCCTCCTGGTAGACAACCGCCTCGGTGCTGTAGCCCTCCACACGCTTCTGAAGCTTGTAAATCGTATCGTCCATCTGCTCCTGGGTAGGCTTGTCAAGCACCGTCTGGTAGGTAATGCTGACGCCTCCGGCCAGGTCAAGGCCCAGCTTGATATTCTTCGCCGCCCCTGTCCTGGTCTCCCCAAAGCCCACGGCCGCACCGTAAATCAGGACCGCCGTCACTGCCAGGGTAACCAGCAGGGTTAGAATTCCCGTATTCTTCTTCATGTTCAAATGTTCCTTCCTTCTTTTTTTCTCATCTATGGATACCTTACCGGTCCTCTTCCGGCTTACTCTGACCTGCGGTGGCCGCCTTTATCATAATGGCGCACTCCACCCGCTTGCGCTGCAATTCACAGCCGATATCATAGGCATCGTTGATGGAGCCGTGAAAATTGTAGGAGTTGGCCGCACATCCTCCGCTGCAGTAAAATCTCGCAAAGCAGCTGCGGCACTTCTCCTTGGCATACACATTGCAGCCCTTAAATTCGTCCCGAAGCTCCGTATTCAAAACCCCGTCGAACACATTTCCCATCAGGAATTTTTCTTCCCCCACAAACTGGTGACAAGGATAGAGATCCCCCCAGGGCGTCACCGCCAGGTACTCTGTGCCGGAACCACAGCCGGAGAGCCGCTTGTACACACAGGGACCGCCGGTGAGATCAATCATAAAGTGGAAGAAATTGAAATCCTCCTCCGTGCCATGGCGTCTTACCATCTCAGCCGCCAGGCGGTCATACTGCTCACAGAGAACCGGGATATCCTCCTCCCGGATAGCGTAGGGCGCTTCTGGAGGGGCCACCACCGGCTCCACGGAAATCTGCTTGAAGCCCAGATCCGCCAAGTGCAGCACATCCTCGCAAAAATCCAGATTATTTCTGGTAAAGGTACCCCGGACATAGTAATTATTCTGATTCCGGCTCTCGGCCAATTTCCGGAACTTGGGCACCACAAGCTCATAGCTCCCCTTTCCGTTTCGGAAGGGACGCATTCTGTCGTGTATCTCCTGACGCCCGTCAATGCTTAAGACCACATTGCTCATTTCCCGGTTGGCAAATTCCATCACCTCGTCATTTAAGAGCACGCCGTTGGTTGTCAGGGTAAAACGGAATTTCTTGTCGTAAAACTTCTCCTGCTCCCGGCCGTAGGCCACCAGATCCTTTACCACCTGCCAGTTCATCAGAGGCTCTCCTCCGAAGAAATCCACCTCCAGATTCCGGCGGCTTCCGGAATTGGCAATCAGAAAATCCAGAGCCTGCTTCCCCACCTCATAGCTCATCAGAGCCCGGCGTCCGTGGTATTCCCCTTCCTCCGCAAAGCAATACTGACATGCCAGATTGCAGTCATGGGCAATGTGCAGACACAGGGCTTTCACCACCGTGGAGCGCTTTTTGAAATCCAGAATTCGGTTCTCGTAGATATCCTCCGTAAAAAGCGTTCCCTGGCTTTTCAGCTCCTCGATATCACTGAGAACCTCGCGAATCTCTCTCTCCGGATATTGATCCCGAAGCTCCCTCACAATCTCCTCATGGTCATACTTCTCACAGAGGGCAATGACCTCATAGGCCAGCTCATCCACCACGTGAACCGCTCCGCTGTTCACGTCCAGTACGATGCAGTAGCCGTTGTTTTTATATTGATGGACCATTCTTTTGTCCCCTTTCCTCTATCCTGCATGCTGCGGAGGAAGCATAGAGACCTACTGCGTCTCTTACCCCCGCTCACAGGAATAAGGATGTCTCAAAAGCCTGGCTACGACTTTCGAGGCACCCTCTTCTCTGCTTTTCGGCAACAGTCCACACAGCTGCCGCACCATTTACACTGCTTTCCTTATTTGTGATTCTCACAGGTTTGGTTTCCTACCGTGCAGGAAGTCTTGCATGCGGACTGACAGGAAGTCTGGCACTCGCCGCAGCCACCCTTTTTCACGGTATTCTGTAAAATCTGTGTGTTCAAAGTCTGAATGTGTTTCATCCTCTTCACCCTCCTGTTTCGTATGATACATGGTTGCAGTATATCATACTATTGGGTAATTTAAAAGAGTTTTTTTATCCCCAGGAAATCTGCAGCTATTTTATAATTATTTTATTCTTTAACCTTTCATTTTTCTGCAAAGCTTGTTATTCTATCTGCCCAAAGTATCACATATATTGGTTTTAAATGAGGAAGTGCCGCAAAATAAGGCGGCTCTCTATTATCTAATCCGGGGAGGAATACAATGGAGAAAGGAAAATCTTATCAGAACATGGCAATACGGATGCTGAAATCCCTTTTAAGCGCCTATATTATCACAGGAGTCCTGCTTTTATTTCTGGCCCTTCTGCTCTTTAAATTTCAGCTTTCGGAAGCCCGGGTGAATATCGGCATTATCATCGTGTACGTGATTTCCAGCTTTCTCGGAGGCTTCCTGGAGGGCAAGATGATGAAGGCACGGAAATTTCTCTGGGGTGCCGCAGCGGGGCTCCTCTACTTTGCCATCCTTGCTCTTATCTCCCTTGCAGTAAACCAGGGCTTCGGGGGCGGATCCTCTCATTTTGTCACAACCCTGATCCTTTGCACGGCTGGGGGGACTCTTGGGGGAATGGTGTCCTAAACTGTTTACTGTTCACTCCGTGACCAGTAACATGCTTTGCAATGCACAGAAATCGCAAAAACTGCGATTTCGCACTGAAAAACTCGGGATTTCCGCACAAAATGTGCGGAAACACCTCGCGGAACATTGCGTGTGAACAGTAACCTAAACTGTTGCATTTCCTACGAAAATATTGTATAGTAAAAAAGATACTTTATCCTTGTCACAGCTGGCCAGATCGATTCTTTTCTGACTGCCTGCCGGCACATTATACAAAGGAGTGAACTTTACTTGGATTCAAGCGACGCCATACAATTGGCCGTACTACTGCTGTTGTTAGGTCTTTCCGCATTTTTTTCTTCTGCGGAGACTGCGTTAACTACCGTAAACAAAATCAGAGTCCGGACGCTGATTGAGGAGGGAGACAAGCGGGCCCTTCGCCTGGAAAAGGTCCTTGATCAGCCCTCAAAAATGCTCAGCGCCATCCTGATTGGAAACAACATTGTCAACATGAGCCTTTCCTCTCTGGGTACTGTCATTGCCACGAAGGCCTTCGGAAGCGCCGGAGCCGGCCTTGCAACGGGTGTCCTAACCTTTCTGGTTCTGGTTTTCGGAGAGATTACTCCCAAGACCTGCGCCACCCTCTCGGCGGAAAAGCTGTCGCTGGGCTTTGCCGGTGTGATTTATGGCTGGATGCAGATTGCAACGCCTCTTATTTTTGTGATCAATGCCTTTTCCATGGGAGTGCTGAAGCTTCTCCGGGTGGACCCGAACAAGCGGAACGATACGTACACGGAGAATGAAATCCGAACCATCGTGGAGGTCAGTCATCAGGACGGAGCTATTGAAAGCGAAGAGCGCAAGATGATCAACAATGTGTTTGATCTGGACGATCACCTGGCAAAGGATATTATGGTTCCACGGGTGGATATGACCTTCTTAAATGTCAATGCTTCTTATGCTGAGACCATTGAGGTATACCGGCAGGATCTCTTTACCAGGCTTCCGGTCTATGAGGAAAACCGGGATAATATTCTGGGAATTCTGAATGTGAAGGATCTTATCCTTTACGAGGATAAGGAGCACTTTGATGTGCGGCATATTCTTCGGGAGGCTTATTTCACTCACGAATTTAAAAAGTCCTCTGAGCTGATGATGGAGATGCGGGAAAATTCCATCAGTCTGGCGATTGTTCTGGATGAATACGGCGCTACGGTGGGACTTGTGACCCTGGAGGATCTTCTGGAGGAAATTGTGGGAGAAATCCGGGATGAGTATGACGAATCTGAAAAAGAGCTGATTCAGAAAATCAGCGATTATGAATATATAGTGGAAGGTTCTTCGAAGCTGGAGGATTTGCACGATCAGATCGGGCTGGAACTTACATCGGAGGATTATGATTCCATCGGCGGCATCGTGATTGAGCTTCTGGACCGGCTGCCTCAAGCCGGGGAATCGGTGACTACCGAGAGCGGAATCCGGCTGGTGGTAGATGAAGTGGAGAAGAATCGGATTGATAAGGTGCATATTTACCTACCCCAGGAGGAGGATACTGCGGAAGGTGAGGATGTGGAGGAATCTTCCGGGGTGTAGCGGGAAGTGTGTTTGGTAATTATTACTATGCTTTAAAGAGCTATATAGAAAAAAGGCAGCCGGAGAGTTTGTTCGGCTGCCTTTTTTGTAATTGATAAATATTTCTAACATACTGCCTGTGATTCTAAATATCTTACAGTTAATATTTTTTGGTATTGGTAAGGTTTACAAGTCTACATACTTGAATGAAGCTCAATGGAGAAGCTATCAGTATCTCTATTAATGATCTTTTCCACGTATAGAATTGAAAGCTTATTCCTGTTTAGAAGCTTCTATAAATTCCAAATGATTCCCATCATTATCCAGCATATAGCAGACACGTTTTCCTTCATTGGGTCCTGCTGGTACGTGACACAATTTTCCACACATTTTAACATTGCATTCTTCCATACGTTTCATCCATTCATCATAGTCTCCAATATTGAAACACAAATGAGCACTGCCAGGATTATTAGTAGATGTATCTATTTTTGTTCCTTCTCCAGATACATATTGAATTAACTCTACTGCAAATCCTGGTGCCTGCATATAAGCAATATTCATCTCAACACCGTCTATACCGGTAACGGCAGAAGAAAACTCTTTATCTCTTTCAGCCATGCTTATACATTCCATACCCAAAACATCGCGATAAAAAGTTATAGATTGATTGAGGTTGGATACTGTAAAACTCACATGATTCACAGATGAAATCATCTTAACTCCTCCTGTTCTAAAAATTCTGAATAATTACCTATCTTGAACTCATATGATTGAACATATCTGACAAGAAATTCTTCTACATCTTCATAATCTGCTTCATAAAATGGAGTATCTCCACGATAAGGCTCTCCAATGCCATTTATAAGCACAAGATGCAGTTTCTTTGATGATGATTTTTTATCTTTTCTCATATAATATACGAGTTTTTTGACATCTAAATCATCTGGAATCCACACATTAAGATGTGCATTTCTCATAAGCTGAAAAATCTTTATTTTTTCTTCTTCACACATGAGCCCTTTCTCTACCGAATAAAACATCGACATAATTGTACCTGTTAAAATCGCATCACCATGCAATACTGTATAATTTGAATATTTCTCAAGTGCATGACCAAAAGTATGTCCAAGGTTACTTGCAAGTGGGTCAATCTGCCTTATGGCAATTCTTGACTCTATCGTTTTGCGAACGATTTTTTCCATCGTTGCACTATCAAAAACATTATTTTGAAAACTCACAATATCAGATAGCAACTCTCCATCCGTCAACAAACTATATTTAAATGCTTCAGACAGCCCCTGACGTGTAATTCTCTTGGGGCAATCTCTTAAAATTCTAATGCTGTTATATACGACCTTTGGATAATAAAATGTTCCTAAAAGGTTTTTTGTATTATGTGCATTCAAACATGTCTTTCCTGCTGTCGATGCATCCGTCTCACCTATTAACGTCGTAGGGATCATAAAAAACGGTAACCCACGCATATATGTTGAAACAGCAAACGATACCAAATCAAGGCATACCCCTCCACCAATCGCCACAACTGCGTCATATCTTCCGGCAGTATTGCTTTCCAAAAAATCGATCAGTTCAGGATAATAATCAATAGATTTTGAATACTCTATAGGTTGAATTTGATGAGTAAAAAACTCTTTCTGAAACATTCTTAATTGTTCAATTAAAGATTCCCCATATAATTTGTATACATTTTCATCAGTTATAATAAAAATACGGTCATATGCTTCTAAATTCATCTCAGATAAACGAGAAAAATCTTCGCTATTATCAATAATAAACCTTATATCATAAGTATGAGTAAAACTAGTGGTTATATCTCTTTCCATCTTACACCTCGCAGCCAATAATCTGTTTTAGAGTTTTGTCAAGTATTTATTTTCTTTCCTCCAATGCTAGATATTCCAACAATTTCCAGCATTTTGAACTACAAATTTACCACCAGAAACATCCAAATTGATTCCGGTTAAATAAGCAGACTCATCAGATGCTAAAAATGAGACTGCTTTCACAACATCCCTAGTATCTCCAATACGATGTAAAGCAATCGCATTTACCATCTGTTCTTCATTCTTTTCTAATACTGGTTCTGTCATTCCAGTTCGGATTACTCCCGGGCTGTACCCATTAACCCTTATTTCAAATGGGGCAAATTCTGCAGACATTGTTCTGGTAAGCGATTCCATTGCAGCCTTGGACGCAGCATAAATGCCAGATCCAGCTGACGGTATTTTTGAAGCAAATGAGAGTGTATTTACGATCACTCCGCCATTTTTCTTTTCTTTCATATCATTTGCAACTAAAGTAGAAAGCATCAATGTTGAAATAACATTCGTGTCAAAAACATCTTTAGTTTTCTCTATTTCTGCCTCAAGAAGATTAGAATAATATATTATTCCAGCATTATTAATTAATATATGTATTTGATTTGTTACCTGTTTTATTTCAAGAAATACTTTGTTATAACTCTTTATATTTCCCTGAATTCCAAGAATTCTATCATTATTGTATTCCGTTCTTTTTCTTGAAACAGCAATTACTCTAGCACCCTCTTCGGCAAAATACTCTGCAAGTTCTCTTCCTATTCCAGATGATGTACCTGTGATAACTACTGTCTTTTCCTCAAACTTCAACATAATTCTTCTCCATTGCGTTTAAATACTCAATTGCTTTCTTAATATCGGCTTTCTCATCAATATCTGTCCAAAGCTTTTCTGCAATATCAAATCCTTTCACATAGCAGCTACTATACAACTGCCTTAATGGATCATGAAATCCCATGTCTGGATGCTCAACAATAAGCTTCTTTGATAAATCAAAGAATGCTCCGGCAAGTTCTTTTGAAAATTTATACATTCCAATAGCATACCCTCCATTATCCACTAGTGCTATATGCCTTCCTAAATCCATAATGTGATCTGAAACCATAATTGTCTTAGGACTGTCAATAATCTCTTTTCTATTAACAACATCAACTGCTATTGCTGAGCCTTCTACACACGACAATTCTTTCAAAATATGATAATCAAATATCAAATCCCCATTAATCTGTATAAAGCCTGAATCTCGTACAATTTTTTCTGTATTTACAAGAGATACAAGATTATTCGTTTTTTCATAGTCCCTATTCCAAACAAAATCAAACTTTATCATCGGGAACTCACGTCTAAGATAACTAATAATGCTATTTCCTTGATATCCAACTACTGGGACTACTTCATCAAACCCAGCTTGATGAATATTTTTAATTAAATACCAAAGCAATGGTAGTCCATTAAGCTCTATCATTGATTTGTGAGTTTCACCCAAATATTCACGTATTCTTCGTCCTTTTCCGGCCAGCAAAATCACAATTTTCATAAAGCTACTCTCCTCATTATTTCTTTTAAAATCAATGGCGTTTTCTCTCTATAATATTGAATTCTTGATTCATAATCCATATCTGAGGAAATAGTGTTGAAATATTTCTGACAAGTAATGATTGCTTCTATTCCGTTTTCTTTCATTTCCGGAAAATCAGATGCAAATATTATCTCTGTATCCTCATCAAAAAGCATTCTCCTATCTACCTGTCCGCAAACCAAATATACTTTTTTCTTATATTTACTTGCCAATCGGGAGACAAAGACTGGGGCCTTCCCGCATGCACTATTATCGTATCTGCCTTCACCAGTTATTACCAAGTCACAATCAGAAATAATTGATTCGGCTGAAAGTAAATCTTTAAAATAAGCTCCACCTAAAATACATTTGGGCGTAAATAACATTCTGATACCAAATAGAATTCCTCCCGCAGCACCTCCAAACGCAATGTTTTCATCTTCGTCCAATAATCTGAGTACTGCACATCTACACTGCTCTAATTTATCTAATATCTCCTCTTTTAGTTCCTCATATTGATTCGAAATCTTTAGTTTAGATATATTTCGCATTTCATTAGAATGTGCATCACCGTCACCAATTATGGTAATATCAACCATAGAAATATTAACGTCGGATTTATCGTACTTGATTATATCTAATGCATCATTCGCTGTTAAAGGTTCTTCAATCTTGGTACCGTCTTTATGATAGAAATTTACTCCTATAGCCTGTGCCAGCCCCAAGCCAAAAGATACCGTAGATGTTCCACCCAAATATAGAAAAATATGCTTAAATCCACCATCTATTGCATGTTTAATAAGCTGACCCAATCCAAAATCGGTCAAAACTAATGGGTTCTTTTTATCGTCCTCTTCAGGAAGAATCCTTAAAATCTCTGAAGATACAATGTGTGCTTCATCTTTATAAACCAAATATCTACAATTAACCCTCACGAAATAAGGATTTAAAATATTATCAACATAAACTTCGTGATACTTTCTTGTATTCAACAAGACATCATACGTATACTCTCCTCCGTCACAAAATGGCATCATCGTAGCCTCAAAACCCTCCGGTAAAGCTTGCCTTATCATTTCGCAAGCCTCAACCGGACTGTACACATCCTTAAAAGAACCAGAAACAATCGCACACTTTTTCATACGCACTTTTCACCTATATACTTCACTATATCAACAATACGCGAAGAATATCCCCATTCGTTATCATACCAGTAGACAATTTCAAGATGATTGTTGTTGCTTACTTGAATCCACCTTTTGTCAATAATGACAGAATAATCATTCTGAATATAGTCCAGTGAAATAAGTGGTTCATCCGTCGTCTGAATAATATGATACTTTTGGATTGCTTCTTCATCCTCCAGCAATTTGATGATCTCTTCCTTTGTTGTATTTTTTTCGACCAATACGGTAAGTACTGCACTCGCAACCAGCGCATTAGGTGTTCTGTATGAAAAACTGCTTATTTTATCATATGCTTCCGGATAAACATTACTCAGAGCTCGAATTGCGGATGTTGATTTCGGAATCAAACTCATGACAGAAGATCTTCCTAATGCATAATGAGAAAACACATCTCCTGGTTGTGACCAGGATTTTGCCGGACCATCAAGCAAATTTTGATATGACAGCCAAGGGTGCAATGTGGTAAGAAATCCGCTTTGAATACCTAGATTTTTCTTTAAAATACTATATACTGGGCCAAGCGAAACAACGTCGCAAATGCTTGAAGAAAGAACTTTTGATTCTTCTATCTTATCTTGGTTTACACCAAAAATAATATTTTTTGCACTTTTCAGATCAACATTTGTAATAATAAACTTCTTGACAGAAGAAGTAGATTCCATTTCTTCTATCTGCTTGCTGTTTGCCTTTATTCCCGATGCATCGATAACAACATCAATATCTGTGAAATCAACATCTTTAATTGCCGATTCATGAAACACTTTGACCGATTTCCCATCAATATATATATTCCTATCATCACTTCCAATTTCATTAGGTAGACGCCCATATGTACTGTCATACTTAATAAGGTATGCAATATTCTTGTTGTCAGGGTTAATATCATTCACTGCAACAAGCTCAAATGCATCCTGTTGCAGATTTATACGAAGAATTGCCCTTCCAATTCTACCAAGACCGTTAATGAGCACCCGCTGTTTTTTCATAATACTACTCCTTTCATTTTTGAACAGAGGATAAATTCAGACTATCTTATCCTCTAGCATTTTTATTACTTAATCCTCTAACTATTGATAAAATATATTGAAAACTATCTACCTTAAAAATAATGGAAGACAATATATATACTGACACCCCAACAATAATCTGAGCTATAAGAGTCATTAAATTGGATAAATGCAACCAATTAACCATATAAGTGATGGTTGCCATCACGAATGAAAGTAGTATTGCAGGCAGAACATCCAGCAATTGACTTACATATCCATAATTCAATAATTTCTTATTAGGAAAAGCATTTACTGTAAATGTGATCCCACAGTTAAGAAGATAACTATAAGCAATTGCTTTTGCTCCAAACCACATAAAACAAACTAGCGTAATTGTACCCAGTATCTTTCTGATAATTTCAAGCTTGAGATAAACATCACTTCTACCTATTGCTTTTATTGCATTTAAATTTGCTAGTGAAATTGGAACAATAGCAAGACCAATACAAAAAATCTGCATATACGGAACAGCCTCTGTCCATTTGGGTGTAAGAATAAGATTTATAATCTGTTCTGCACAAACTGCCATTCCAAACATCATAGGCATAATAGTATATGACGTTATCTTTACGGCACGGGAAGTCATCATTCTGACCTTTAAAGCATTATCCTGTTCCATCGACATCGATGGAAAAAGAACACTTTCAATTGCCGAATTCATATTACTCACAAGTAGCTGTGGAAACTGCTTTCCCCTATTGTAATATGCCAAGTCACCAGTGGAATATTTTTTCCCAATAATTAGAGATCTGACATCTTCATAAATAGCGTCTATTAATTGTGAGGCAAGAATTTTCCAACCGAAAGAAAACAGCCCTTTCAATCTATTTAGCGAAAATAAATTCTTTGGCCGCCATTTTACAGTTAGCCAAAGAATACATGTGTCAATAAATAGATTAAACAGATTCTGAGCAACCAGGGACCATACACCATATCCCTTATAAGCCATTGCGATCCCAATTACAGCAGCTCCAAAAGTCCCTCCAACTGTTGCGAAAAAAAACTTTTTAAACAGCATATTTCTTGAAACATATGCTTGTTGTATGTTCTTTACCCCAGAAATAACAATTGTTAAACTAAGCACTCTAAGTATTGGAACTAACTCTGGCATTTTATAGATACTTGCTATCAATGGTGATGATAAATACATAACTCCATAAAGAACCAGACAAAACACGATATTAAAATAAAATACGGAAGAAAAGTCCAAATCATCAGCGTCTTTTTTCTGAATCAAAGCATTTCCAAGTCCGCTGTCAACAAAAACTTGCATAATTGATGTGAATACTGTAACAAGAGCTATCACACCATATATATTTGGATCCAAAAGCCTTGCGAGTACAATTGAAACAACAAATGTTACTCCCTGAGCCCCAAATCGCTCAAATAGCCGCCAGAGAAGATTTGCTGTTACATTCTCTTTACTGTTCAATTTCATGTCAACCTCATAAAATCTATGGCCTTTATTTTTTCCTTTTCCCAAACAGTACTGGGAAAAACCGATTTGCAATATAGATTATAGGAAATTGCAAAACCATAGCAGCTAAAAATAAGATCCAATAATATGGGAATTCAGACTGTAAACTTGTTGAATCATAAAGATATTCCCATACTATTTCGCGCAAATAGCGATACACCGAAAAATGTGTAACATATATTATCATTGTGTTCTTACCAATAAAATTGAGAAACACACTTTCTTTAAAAACAAACGACAAGTCCACAAAAGCAATAATCCCCAGTAACCCTATTAATATAAAAGCAATTTTATTTCCATACTGATTCATATACATAAAAATCGGAGTGTTATATGCTGAGAGAATAATTGTGAGGGTCATGGACAAACCGAATACCCCCCCCCGAATGATTTTTCCAATATATCTCGTCTTAAACTCTGAGTAATATACTTTCTCAATATACGGCTTCAGAATATATCCAAAATCACCGAATATCAATGCACACAACGTCATTTGCACATATTTGATTTTCGTATAAGTGCATAAGCAAAATAAAAGAATCTCAGCAATCAGGTAGATGATAGCTTTATTTCCATTCAAAAGCCTATACTTCGCCCAGCAAATCAGTTTCATTAATAACAGCGTAACCAAAAACCAATTTAAGAGAGGACCTAATAAAACCCAAAGATTTGGAAATCCTATTCTTTGAATTAATCCATCTATGATTATTCTTGTTATGCCTTGTATAAATGTATATGTCATTATAGGAAAGACAATCGACTTCACCAACTTATTAAAGTGCACGGTAAAGGAAATTTTTCTATAATCCTGACCCTGCATCAATATACCTGATATAAAGAAAAACAAGGGCATATGGTAGGTAAGTAAAACTCTCATCAAAGATGAACTTCCTGTGTTAATTGCATGCTGAAGAACAACTGATATCATTGCAAATCCACGAAGTACATCAATATATTTTTTTCTCTCCATATCAAGATAACCTCCAAGAAAAGAAGCTACTCTTCATCGGTCATCCGATTATATTTTTCTACAGCAGCCTTATACGCATCATCAAACTTCTGTTTCCCACATTCTATTAATACAGATTCTATATCCTCTATACTTTCACAATGAGGGAATCCGAGTGAAGTCATACCGCAAAAGAAATCACGTCTGCCTGTCACATTAACTGATGCAAAAGGGATTCTCTTAAATGCTGCATCTACCATTGAAATAGAATGTTCGCCAAACACAATATCCACTTCTTTTAAATCTTCAGCTAAGGAATTACGAGAAATAGAAAGCTGAAAATTATCCAAATTCGTAGACGGAATGTTTCCTGATAAAACAAGATTTGGTAAGTTCAACCATGAAAAATATTCTGCTACTCTATTAATAGAGTTCATTCCCTGATGCGCAGGATATACCCAATTGGGGTGACATCTGTACACAAACTTAATCTCTGGATGCCTTTTCGCCACCTCAATAAAGGCAAGAATCATCATGTCTTCATCTGATCGGTTCTTCATTGCCGTCCAATCGCCGGCTCCGCTTGCAATACATAAGACGGACTTCACCCTCTTAAGCTCCGGTTCCGGCAAATAAAGCTTCTTTCTGAGTGGCAGCATCTTTACCGGAATATTCTGGTTATGAAACACCTGCATACCAAGAGTATCCCATGCATAATAATGCTCGTTTGGATTAATGAATTTCAGATACAAACTTGAATAATTCGGAGGTAAATAACCATCTTGAATTAATCCAACCTCATAATTTGATAATTTGGGGAACCTCCATTTTAATGATTCGTGAAGCGTTGAGATATGCTTCACATTTTTTCTACATATGGATTTGTTAAATAGTTTCCTGGAGACTATTGTGGCAATAAATAGCCAGTTCTCCAGCCTGTCCCGTTTAAACTCAGAATTTAATCGATATCCAATCCGATTCATCGAGCCATAAAACACATATTTCTTTCCATTGTAACGTGTTGAATATACAGGCTCTCTTGCGAACCTTTTTATTGCCTGAAAATATGCAGTCTTATTCTCGGATTCAGCAACCTCAGTTTTATGATAATATTCTAATTCTACTTTCCTGAATCCTGCCTTAAGCCAGCTGCCTAAATCGATTCCAAGATCATCGCAGAGTATCAGCTTAACTATCGGATCAATCTTTTCAAGAATTCTTGAAATAATCAGCTCATTTTTTTTAACCTTAATCCTTCTGTAATACTCGCCGATGTCTTCGTGTTCTTCCTTGTATGCATCTATATCTATTTTTTCCATATCAGCGTCGGACATAAGTGAGGCGAACGTATATGTCTCGACATTCCCTATCATTCCCTCTATAGATTCTATTTCATTTTCAAACAAACAATGACTTGTAAGAAGAACGGTAGAATAATCCTTGTTGATTTCAGTTAAAATTTCCCCCAAAGAATCTAATTTTAAGTTCTGAGTAAATACAACCAGATTTGCTTTTTTCATTAACTAACCTCTTAAAAACGAATGATATTTAGATGTTCATATTTCTGTTGCTTCTTGGTTCCCATGCATTTCACATAGAGTTTAGGAATAATAAGGGAATCAACCGCCTTTATAAGTTCCTTAACATTTCTTTTCTTATGTAGAATTTTATTCCCCATTCCTGGATGACTATGTAAAAGCGGATATATTCCAAACTTATCTTTTAATTCATTCTTTATATCATCTATTTCACGTAAATAGCTAAGATACAATGCATCTATCAGCTTCCTGTCTTCCAGCCATGGTTCATGGACACTAATACACACTTTATGAGCATCATAATACTTTATATTGTGATAATGGTAAAACACAACAGGGAACTGCTTTCCCGACTTTTTTTCTTCAGCTATTATTCCATTCTCTTCTGATATCAGCCTGTACTGTACCACATTCCAAGGCGCCATTCCTCCGCCTAAATGTGATAGCACTGAAACATTCTTTTTATCTCCCCACTCTTCTAGATATCCCTGATCGCCCCATACACCTTTTTTATCAGCAGAAATGGTACAAGATTCAAAACATCTTTCTTCCCACCAGTGAAGCAATTGCAACGCGTCCGGAGTATTTTTAAAGGTATTAAACTCTACACAATATGTCCCTGAGCTTACTTTCCCAAGTTTTCCAAGCACGGTTGGATTATATCGGTGTTCTACAATCTGCACGGTCCTCTCACCCATTTCATCTATCAGGCATTGAGGATTGCTATAAAAGCGCAAATCAGAATCAACATAAGTACAAATTGACTCATTAAATCTGGTCAGTACATAGTCTATAAGGTAGGAGGTACACGTCCAACAAAATTCTCCCCTCGAACGATTCTTTCGAATCTCGTTTAAGCCCATCTCTTCCGCAAAATCATCTACGGATATTGTCACCAAATTAGAACTCTGATAAGCATCGAGTACTTCTTTGCACTTTTTATCCATAGTAAGGACATACATTTTAAAATCACATCTAACAGATATCAGCGATCTGTACATCACAATCCCTTTATCCAGATAGTTGCTGTCAAATAGCGTACAAAAAATCATCATTTTCTGATACCCATTTCTTCCAAATATTCGTCATAATCACGGATGTATTCTTTGTCGTCATAATGGGTACTGGCCAGAACAAGAAGGACAGACTCCGGCGAAAAATCATACATATCTTTCCAAATCATTTTAGGGATATAAACTCCCATCATTGGCTTATTTAATTCTACGATGAATTCCTCTTTTCCATCAGTAACCCTTACTTTGCTCTGTCCCGCAACATTGATAAGAACAAACTCGGATTCCCTATTAGCATGCTGTCCTCGTATTACTGTAGAATCGGAATCATATATATAGAACACCCGCTGAATTGCAAAAGGAATTACCTGCGCACCCTCTATAACTACAAGCTTTCCTCTCTCGTCGCCAAGATCTCTGAACTTAAGAATTGGGCACATCTCCCTTAAACTCACTGTTACCCCCTCTTTCTATTTAAAATTATTTATTTCTCCCAATAGGAATTCTCTCTACAAATATTATTATTATGATAAATACAATACTCTTCTCTCAATTCCTTGGAGACAACGCTCCTAACACTAATAACGGATTCACTTGGTATCTTACTTCCCTTAAGTACAAGCACTTCCGAACAAATCCACACATGATCTCCTATCTGAATGGATTCATCAATATTCCTTTGTTGTCCTTCGGAATCCACTATTTTATGAAAATCAGTATCCAAAAATGTACAATCCCATGAAATCATACAATTGTCACCAAACGTGATATTTTTATTGCACACAATCTTAGTCCTTGCATTACAAGAAAATTCTTTACCAAATTCTATCCTTCCATTACTCATGCATACAACTTTACATCCTGGGCAAAATGATGCATTTCCTTTGAAAACAACGTTTCCAGTTACATCCCATATCATACGCTCATATTTCTGATCAATAAAACCAACATCACCAAAACCAAGCCAAGCTTTGCTGTCCTTGTCGATTGTTACCGTCCCTCGAATATCTCTTATGATAACGTTTTTTGAAATAATAAAATGGGGGGTAAATACCCCCTCTATCCCAAAATAATGAACATTCATCCATACTGTTTTATAAAATGATATCAATCTTAGCTTATGTAGCTTTGATTTAATTGACATTACCCTTTCTCCTGATATTCCTTTATTGATTTTACAAACCGTACTGGATTTCCAGCCCAAATCTCTCCATCCGGTATATCTCTAGTCACAACTGAACCAGCACCAACTACAGATCCCGCCCCGATAGTTACCCCTTTAAGAATCATAGTATGTGCACCGATAAATGCACCTTTCTTTATGTGTACAGGCTTGCATGGTATCTCGTTTGAAAGGTATACTCTCTTTTCCATATTGATAGAATGAAAATCATTATCATATATCTTACAAGAGCCGCCAATAAATACATCATCTTCAATAATCACGCTGTTTCTCGAAACAACTGTCGAGTTCGATATCCCAACTCTATTTCCTAATTTAATAATTCCACCATACGAAACAAGCCTGCAAACAGTATCTCCACCTATCGGATTATGACCCTTCCCAGAATTAATCATACAGCCATCTCCGATCTCAATTTTTCCACCACTGTTTATGATTGTTATACGACCACATATTAAAATCTTTCCAAATTGAACATTACCTCTATTAAGTTGCCATCTATTATATATTTCATTTAGTACAGTCCGTATCTGATAAAACATATAACGATTCCTCTCAACACATTTTTAATAAAATCATTTATCACACATTATATTACTTGATTAGAAATTATGTGTTGTATTGATTCTAATATCAGGTGAACATGTGATTTTATTTTTATTATCTATTAGGTAAGCCCCCCAGAATCCAAACGACGAATTTGTAATTACCGCATGCTTACATTGTGTCATCAATTGCATATCCCGAAAGCTGTTATCACTTGTATTTCCATTCACATATTGAATATTATCCTCTTCGCTCTTCAGTCCAAAAACACTCAAATTTCGTTTAACCCATTCTATATTACCCGGATCGCAAAAGAAAAAAAATGTCGGATTCGGAACTCTAGATTGAATGAACTTCACCGCCCTCTTAAAATAGCCAAATTTATAATAATGACCATTTGCAGATAACATATCTCCTCTTCTGGCGTGTATTGCAACGCTATCTGAATAATTTATCATCTTGCTCATATTTTTATTATATTCATCTTCAATATCTCGGAAAGAAAACACTTGTCTGATTTCTCTATCTAAAAGCTCTATCCCTCTATTTTTATAGGAGAACTGCAATGTAGGTCCGATGTAATCATTGGTTGAGCTTTTTATGTACATATTTCTTGAGTCAATAACCTTATTACTAAGCAGGGTATATAGTTTCCTTTTGATAAAATAGCCTGCTCTTGTCTTAGTCATAAATGCAAGTAGTTCTTTTTTGGGCGGCTTATGTGGTCTTGAGTAAATATTATTTAAATTAATCCCTTCAGTATTTAATGCACCGCATATTGCATCAGAATACCTCCAGTTATCGTCCCAGAACTTCGACCTAATAACAGAACTCAATATCCTTTGCCATTGTAACTCATCAAACAAATCTTTTATATTTTTTTCTTTTATCCCAAAAACTTTATCAAGCTCATATCCATTCCACTGAGAGATTGTTCGACATGCTTGCTCAATATCATATACCATTGTCTCTATATAAAAATCATCTTCAGGATTTGCTTTCTTGTATGCTAGCAATTCACAATATGCCAGCATTTGATTGCCCAATCCTGAATCTATATGCATAACTTTCATAGACATTTTCCTCTTCCTGACATAAATAATTCAATACAAGCATAATAAAAAAATAATATGCGTTAAAAAGCATACTATCTCCTATTGTTTCTACAATTGTCATGATTGCCAATGCTCGTCCCGCATATCCCTTATTAAAGATTTTACCTTTATACACTCTAAAATAAAGAATAAATCCTATTACACCGTAGCGAAACAACAATGACGCAAATGCGTTTACAAAAAATTCTCCCTCACTGTACCCCACAATCATCCTTGCAATAGAAGTTTGTTCAAACAAACCAATATTTTGAACAGCATAATCATATGCTTTATTGTATAGCAATCCAGTGATAAACTGATTAGGCTGCATAGTGCTGAGAATTTCAAATCCAAGAAATACTCGAACAGACGTTGAGCCTCCACCAGAAAGCCGATTTTGAAGCGCGGCAATAGAGTCTGTTGCTATCTCTGTCCTCAACAGAAGTGCCCCGCACATCAAAAATACGATAACTGCCAGGAGTTTGTGTGTTCTCTTACCCTTCCCAATGATAAACTCTATAACCCATAACACTCCTGCAAGAAGTATCCCTGCTGTAGATGTTGACATAAATATTGTAAATGTAGCAATCAAAGACCATTTGTAATCTTTCTTATGCAGTGAATAGAACAAGAGTGGCAGCATTGCCTGAGCCAATGCTGCCGGTTCGCTAAAAAATGACCTCGGGCGATTAAGCCAGTTATTATTTACAAATTCATAACCTGGAATAATCGATATCCCTTTCGCAGGTAAGCCAAATCTGTATATCAGTACTAAATGATAAAGCAATCCTGCCGTAAACACAGTTCCGGATATCTTAAGCCCTTTGTAGAATTTTTTCTGACTAAAATCCTTCCCAAGAAGGATTAAAAACAAAAGTATATAGGCAACATTTGATAATAGCCTGTGGAAGCTTTCACTACTGTTTGATTGTCCAAATATGACAATGAAAGAGTCTTTTATTATTACATAGCAGAAAAGCAAAAGAAAATCCCTATTTTGCTTATCTATTTTGAATCTGAAGTTTTGATTCCTCAAAAGAAAAAGAGTGGCAAAAATCATAACTATCAGATCTAAACCAATCCCTTTAAAGGAATATCCGTAAAGCATGGGAAAAAAAGCAAATATATATTCGAACATATTAATTTACCCCCTTCCCTTTCATCAAAGCCTTCACATCATCAAAGACCATTGATGACTTCTGTTTCATTCCAATTATCAATGCATTTTGGTATTTCTCTCCCATTTTAATATTCGTAAACTTCAATGCATGTTTTTTTATAGCTTCTTCATTCCAATCAAAAATAACGCTTCGTTCCATCCCTTCAGCAAGACACTCATCATCTCTTTTATTTACGATAACTGTCGAATCAGCAAAGGAAACATCCTCTATGGCATCCAAGTCACTATAGATAACGGAAGGAATCCCATAAGAATAGCCTTCAATCACCGGCAAACCAAAGCCTTCATCCACACTGGCCACAATTGTACAGTTTGAAATGCTATAATAATATGGCATCATACTATGCTCAATATTTCCAAGAAGAACAGCCTTATCCACCAAACCATGATTCTGTACATAATCATTCAACTCATCAAATTGCGGTCCGTCACCTGCAAAAAGCAATTTAATATTTTCAATTTTATTAATAAGCAAGCGGAAAGCTCTGGCAACCTGAAGCTGGTTTTTCCTGTTTGATATTGAACCAACACATATAAACACAAAATCAGCAGATTTTATATTGAGTTTTTTTCTCAACTCGATTGTTTTCTTCTCATCAATATCATTAGCAGCTGGCATAACTCCATTGGGAACTACAATAATATTATCGCCCTTTATGTTGTAATGATTTACTATTCTTTTCTTAATCCCGCTGCTTACTGTTGTGACAATCGTATGATTCTTTGCAGCTGCCTTAAAAAAACAACCCTCCAGTTTTTTTAATTTAGGCTCAACTTCAGATAAGAATGTTGCTAAACCATGGTTCGAAACAATAAACGGAATCCCCGAGTTACTTGCCGCCATCATAAACGGAACTGTGTAATCCCCAATAGATTGTATTTGAATAACATCTGGGTTTATCAAACTTATTATTTTCTCTGTATATCCCCGATTTACGTAGTAATAAATCGTCTTCAACTTTTCCACGAAAGTACCGGATAATTCGTATGCTGCAATTATTCCGTAAACATAATCTCTTAGCCGCGAATGAAGAATTATATCAATCCATCTTTTCTTTATAATTACCGTATTGTTACATTGAAATCCATTTGTAATTCCAGATTGAGTTAGGAGATAAACTTCATTTCCACATATAGCCAATGACTCACATATATCTGAAACGGCATAAGCAAAGCCACTTGTATTCTTTTCAAAACCCTTGTGATCTTTATAATATGCGTATGCCGCCAATTCTAGTATTTTCACTGCTACTCCTCGTTCATAATACTAATCTATACATCCATAGCATTCTCTAAGCCCTAGATGTCTATGAATACTAAATCCGTTCTTGTTGACTCCATCAACATCATGATACTTTCCAACATAGATTCTGTCCCCATTATGGTCCGTATCACTGCACCACACAAAATCATGATACCAAAGCTTTACTCCAAGGGTCAGCCATACTAAGAAAAAAGCATATGTGCATCTGATTGCAGAGGGAAATGAATATTGTTTCATTAAATCTATTGGCTGTACGGCTCTACTGTCTTCATATACCGTTTTTCTGATAAGAATCCATTCATTTTTCATCGGTACATCGATAAAAGATTCCTTGTCATACCAATCCTGATTATAAAAACAAGGCTCTTTTTGGTTCGGATCCATACCAAAAATCTCTTTTAAATGTCGAATTGTAACTGTCTTTCCATTGGAAAATTTGCTTACTCCGAGAATCAGAAAATAATCATTCTTTTTTGCTTCTAGAGCATTGACTGAATAGGGAATATCTGGATGAGAGTTAACCTCAAACAAACCTACTCTTTTTAATTCATCAGATCCAATTAAATTATCTCCCATGATCACCTTCGCTTTTTCAAGCGTTACTTTTTCCATCATCTAATAAGGATTCCTTCCACTTTTGGTATTCAACGACTTCTCTCGCATTCGCAAGATGCCCTATAGCAGAATACTTTTCTATACGCTCAAATTCAGCAGAAAGTCTATCAAATCGAGTTCCCCAGCCACTGTCCATAAACCAATTGAGATTACGCACTGGGGCATTATAGAGTATTATTCTGCTATCTGTATCCAAAACAACTCTAAGAAATGTAAGATAGGCTCTGTATTGATGCTCGTGTGAGGCTACCAGTGCAAGCTTTTTCCAGCCATTCTTCATAGCAATTTTAACAACTTCAACTGCTTGCTCCTGAGTATTTATAGATTTGTCTTCATGTATTAAATCTTCTTCCGGAATACCCTGTTTAAGAATGAATGGCCTGACTTCATCAAACGGATAGCTCCCATATTCTTTGTTCACTATGTTGCCACTAAAAACTATCTTTCTCACTACACCATGCTGGTATAACTCTACCGCTTTTTGAAATCGAAAAAAACCGTCTCCTTCCAGCAATACTGCTACGTCTGACTTTGACAGGCAATCATTATCCACAATTGCCATGATAGTTTCTCTTTCCGTAATCATCTTTTTCACCCACAATTATAATCTCTGTGTACCCTGATACAACTTTTCAAGATTTTTCGTAGAGTTGTAGGAACATACTGCTTTACGTTTATCACAGATCCTCCCAAAAGATTGGATCTCTTGCTGCAATATCCTTGCTCACAATTTTACCAACAATTATTTCCTTATACTTCGGAGGAATTCCGAGTGCAGGACGAAGCACATCAATATCAGCTTCTGTAATAACCTGGCCAGCCTTTAAGCCCTTCTTAGCATACAGACAGCGACGCTGTACAAATACAGTCTCTTCTTCTTCGGCTACCACCTCTTTTCGAGTGCTTCCCATTGCACGTTCAACCTCACGGATGGAATCGACCATAAACTTGAATTCATCGGGCTCCATAGAGTGCGGATGATCCGGTCCTTTATCTGTCTTGTTCAAAGTAAAGTGCTTCTCAATTACACACCCTCCAAGGACAACAGAAGCGAAGGCAACAACATGCCCGGGAGAATGGTCAGAATAACCAGTCAGACATTCAAAAGTACTCTGATATGTTTTAAGTACATTAACATTAGCACTATCAATCTTGGAAGGATAGTTCGTAATGCACTGCATAAGAACGAGATCTTTATTTCCAGCATTTTCAATTGTGCGTACAGCCTCATCAATCTCAGACATCGTCGCATCACCGGTACCAAGCATGATAGGCAGGCCCTTACGAGCAATGTAATCCAGCATTTCCAACCAGGTAATCTCTCCTGAACCAATTTTGATAAAAGGAAGATTCATATCAGCACAAAGATCAACAGCTTCCTTGAAATACGGTGATGTGGAAAAATCAATTCCTACTCTTTTACAGTAATCCGCTATCTCATAATGCCATTCCATCGGAAATTCGACATCCTTGAATACCTCAGAGACGGTCCTTCCCCAGGAACCATGTACGCCATGGAGTTCCATCTTAGAAAATCCACCTTCCGATACGATAGTTTCCGCAGTAAATGTCTGGAACTTCGCACAGTCTGCTCCGGCTTCTTTTGCTGCATCGATCAATCTCTTCGCCTTATCTATACTTCCATCAAAATTGCCGCCAATCTCCGCAATAATGTAGGTCGGATAATCCTCTCCAATCATACGGTTACCAATTTTGATATTTTTGTTGAAATCTAACATCTCTTTACCCTCCTCGTTCTACTTTGTTTCCTGATACTCTTTCATTGTCTTCTTAAGAATATCTGCCTGTTTCCTTGCTTCATCAAAGTTCCAATAATTTGTCTTCAACTGAATCATACGTTTCTGCAAATACTCAGCGTTCGGACAACAAGTTTCATCGTATTTCTGCCAAACACCAACCATAGACTGAAGAATGTTCTGATAAGCAGGTTCATTGTAAGAAAGTTTCCATGCGGCATAGTATCCGTCGCCACCATTCTTCTGGAACATGTCACGGAAGCGATACCAGTCCACATCAGGGTTATCTGTATCAAGAACTAAACAATAAGTCCAATAAGAATTCTTATATCCTTCCG
Organism: Lachnospiraceae bacterium; assembly: GCA_022791635.1. Lineage (GTDB taxonomy): Bacteria > Bacillota > Clostridia > Lachnospirales > Lachnospiraceae > Laedolimicola. Next base: position 7,953 of record JAAVZL010000040.1, on the reverse strand, counting down.
GTTCTACTTGTTTCTTAACTATATTCTGATTCCTAATCGCCTCGTCAAATAATGCAGCAACATCAATTCTCCTCTGTACCAGTTCTTCTATTCTCTCCAACTGACCTAACGCACAAGCAGCCTGCAGTTCAGACATACGGTAATTATAGCCAAAAGAAATATGACGACTATAATTTGGATCTTGAATATCATTGCGAGTAATTTTTCCTTGTTTTGCACTCACGCCAGCATAGCCGAGGCAATTCAGTCTACGCGCTTTATCAGCAAGCTCCTCATTATTCGTAATTAGCATCCCTCCCTCTCCAGCGGTTAAATGCTTACTCGCTTGAAAACTAAAGCTCGCAAAATTACCAAACCCGCCCACAAGCTTTCCTTTATACTCCCCGAGAAAGCACTCAGCATTATCCTCGATAAGTATTAGGTTATACTTCTTGCAAAGCGCAAGAATCTTGTCATAGTCTGGAGCCAAACCGTATAGAGACACGGTAATAATTGCCTTTGTCTTCTCTGTGATGCACTTTTCAATGCTCTCAGCAGAGATTTCAAATGTGTCAATATCACTGTCCGCAAAGACAGGGATCGCTCCACAGAGCACTACAGGAATAGAAGTGGACGACATTGTTAAAGCAGGTACGATAACCTCATCTCCTGGACCTATTCCACAAGCCATCAAAGCTACGTGTAGAGTCGCTGTACCATTACAATGTCCTATCGCATACTTTGAATGAAATCTATCTGCAAAAGACGATTCCAGCCTGTTGTTGAAAACAGAATTTTTGGATGTTGCAAACTCATTTTCCAACGCTTCCAACACATATCTTTTTTCAAGTTCAGATATTCTGTCCATAATATCAATGCCTCCAATTTATTTTTGATACATTGTGCTACGCTTGACATGTGAATTGATCCGAGCTATTTCGGGATTCGCCTTAAGGATTTCCAGGATTTCATCCATCAGTAGCAATCCCTTTGACTCATGACTCCTCGCAGCATAAATAGACTTGACCATATCATAATCTTCTTGATTGTCAATGGTCCATCTATATGTAGAAAGTTGCTGCTCAGCAACAACATTTCCTATCTTGAACTTATCGGGATTATGGTAGACATACTGAGTGACATGCTCACGTTCAAATGTATCATGTGCGCTTTTCTCCATAGTCTCAAGAACCTTGAAGGTGAATGCTTCGCAATCAAGCCCTTCCGGGTATGAGGGAGGGAAATTATTTGTCACGAAATCCTTGCCTTCCTCACACAGCTTCTTTATTACCAGATCTATAACAGAAGGTTCTTTGAATGGATCATCTGCCGTGACTCGCACAATGATGTCTGATGGGAATGAAACGGAAGCGCTATAATACCGATTCAAAACATCATCTTCACTGCCTCGAAAACACTTAATCTCTTCCTTTTGACACCAGTCCTCAATCACGCTGTCTCTTAAATTTGTTGTTGTGGCTACAATGATATCATCTATCATCTTTGCATATCTCAATCTATCAATCACATGCCATAGAAGGGGTTTTCCATCTATTTCAGCAAATACTTTATCAGGAAATCTAGTAGAGCCACATCTAGCTTGAATTATTGCATTGATACGCATTAATACTCCATTCTGCTGTGACGATAATCATTCATGATAATCAAGATCTGTCAGCAGCTTCGCTTTAATATCTTCAATACTTAACCATTCCTTATTAGTCCCTGAACTATAAATAAATTCGGGTTCTACTAACTTTCCTCCCGGGGTTATGTTTTCATCATGCCACCAATCATAATTCGGATAGATAATATAGTTCTTTTCATATTCATATACATGTGCAGAGTCTTCTGCTGGAACCATTACTTCATGAAGTTTTTCTCCCTCGCGGATTCCTACTTCAGGCATCTCGCATCCAGGAAGCATAGCCTGTGCAAGATCCGTAATTTTAAAACTCGGAATTTTGGATATAAAGGTCTCTCCACCATGACTATCCTCCAGTGCCTTGATTACTAGCTTGACCCCCTCTTCTAGGCTGATCCAGAATCGAGTCATTCGATAATCGGTGATAGGAAGCTTTGTTTCCCCCCGGTCAATAATGCTCTGAAAAAACGGTATGACTGAGCCGCGGCTTCCAGCCACATTACCGTAACGAACTACCGTAAACTTGGTGCCATCAACCCCTGAATAAGAATTCGCAGCTGCAAAGAGCTTGTCGGATACCATCTTCGTAGAACCATACAAATTTATTGGCGAAACGGATTTGTCCGTAGACAAAGCCACAACCTTCTCCACTCCCCTATCTAAGCATGCATCAATCACATTAATAGCGCCATTTACATTGGTCTTAATTGCTTCAATGGGATTATACTCACAAGCCGGAACCTGCTTTAACGCAGCAGCATGAATAACATAGTCTACCCCGTTCAATGCACGGGCAAGTCTTTCCTTGTCGCGTACATCGCCGATGAAAAAACGGAGTACATCAAGATATTCCTTGTAATCGTTCTGCATATTAAACTGTTTAAATTCATCTCGAGAATAAATAATTATCTTCTTGGGCCGGTAGTGCTGCAACACATAATCCACAAAATGATGTCCGAAAGAGCCTGTCCCACCAGTTACAAGAATCGTTTTGTTGTTAAGCATTAATTTCCTTCCTCCTGCTACCTATATTATTTTATATAATAATTTGTTTGTTTTTTATCTGATGGATAAGCATCAATCAAGCTTCCCTCTGTGGCATTCTCTATACGTATGCCATGTTTTCTTGCATAGTTAAATAGTTGATAATGAGTATCTGCACAAAAAGAATAACAAAACAATTCATACGATAACGAAAGCGTTTTGTCAGAATCATCTTGATAGCAATGCAATTCTTTTCTAGAAGTGAACGAATTAAAATCACATCCAAGTAATATGATTCGTTTATAACCCATGAACATTGCCAGATATATGGCATAGCAAACGATATTTCCCATTATTGGAGTTATTTTACATATATCAATTGGCTTATCCGATTTAAAATAACCGCCCCATGCAAATAAGTATCCAGACTTGACTTTCCCTTGGATTCTTTTTTGTGCTTCTTTTTTATACTTTCCATTCAATACAAAAAAAGCATCTGGATACATCCGTGTTGCATCTTGAATGATTGTGCTGTCATCTGACAAATAATCAATATCATCCATTATGCAGTAAACCTTTGGTTTGATTATGTCCTGTTTTATCCTACAAAATGAATTGACGGTAATAACATCACCATCGATTTTTCGTAAATCAACATTCTTCAAGGAAGGACCGAGTCCCAGAATATAACATGTACTACTGGTCTTTTCTTTTTTTATCTCTATATTCCGTTTAATTACATCCTTATTTAAAATATAGTATGGTAGCCTTTTTACTTGTATGGCTAGCCCAGCCAGATCAAATAGTTTTGTGTCTAACCAAAACAATTTATCAAACTTTCCCATACTATTTCACCTACTCTCTTCTCCGTCAATTTTTATAAACAGTAAACTTGGAGTATTAAAATTATCAGCAATTACAGCAATATCTTCTTTCGATAATTCCCACCACTTCATTTCTAGTAATTTTGATATTGTCTCGTCGTCAAAACGTTTCCGAATAAAATGGGCCGGATTTCCCGCCCAAATCTCATATGCTCCCACATCTTTTAGCAATACGGATCCCATTCCTATGACTGCGCCATCACCAATGGTTACACCACCTTTAATACAACATTTTGCTCCTATCCAAACATCATTACCAATGAATGTTTCTTTGTATGGCTTATAAGGTATATTTGCAAAATGGGTTTTTAGTGCATTCCGACCCTCTAAAAAAACAGGAGATGTCGAAACATACTCGATAGGGTGGGATGCTCCACCTATCAAGCAGTAAGACGCTATAGAACAAAACTTCCCGATTTTCGTATAATATATGCTTGTGTGATCACTAACATATGTGTAATCATCTATTTCTGAATCTATAATCAGACAATCGTTCCATATTGCAGACTTATTGCTTATTTTTGAAGAGCGTACCATCGGTTGTGATAACACCTTTTGAAAAGCTTTTTGAATATAATACTTTATGCCCATTTATTACCTACTCTCAACTCATAATCGCTTTAGCAACCTCAACACCTACACATTCAATAAGATACAAAGGACTGTATCCATTAACTCGATAACCTTTGTAGCGATCCTGAATTCGTTTTAGGCTCTTCTTGAAGCTTTTACTGTTACTCATTCCACCAGTCATGAAGTTTGCGAGAACCACATTTTTGATCACGATACTCTTCCCGATTTTCTTCACGCGCAACAAGAACTCAAAGTCATCGTGAATCCCCATACATCGGAACAATCCTAGCTCATCATAGGTCTTTTTTGTAACAAAACTCGTCGGATGATTCCAGTGTCTACTTGTGACAATCTTGTCTGGTCTTGAATGCTTAACTATGATGTTTCCATCAGACTTGACAAGATTTATGTCTGCATAGAACATATCGAAAGGAGTGACTTTATAGGTTTCTGCAACTGTACTCAATGCTATTGGCTCATACCAATCACCAGAATTGATAATACCCACAATATCCCCTGTAGATTTTCCGATTCCCTTGTTCATCGCATCATAAATGCCTTTGTCTGGTTCCGATGAGATAATGTATTCATATCCTTTTAACTTGAACTTTCCCATATACTCCTTAGCTATCTCTACTGTCCTATCTCTCGACGCTCCATCAACAATCAGGTATTCAACATCACCCACGTAATCTTGGCCTAAGACGGATTCTATTGTTTTCCTAATTACTGCTTCTGAATTAAAGCATATAGTGATTATCGAAAACTTCATCTATCCTTCCGTCCTCTCAATGGATGTCCTTAAATCAGCAACACAATATTCAAACCAATATTTACTGATGCTTTGATCATATGTGAGGTTTCCAAAAGCCTTATTGGCTAATCTTTTCGATTTTCCTGGAAGCAAGAATGCCAGACCAACCATCCAGTTCCACATCTTAGATACCGCTATCTTATGACCACTTACTTCAGCAATCATCTTGACCATTTCTGATGTTCTTGTGTAGGTCTCATTCTGTGGCCAATACACACCACCTTCTTCTCTGAGCATCACCTGGCATAAAAATTCACATAGATTTTCTATATAAAGCATTGATCTTTCATTTTCCACATCTGGAAAGATTGGAAGCTTTTTTGCCATTCTTGCCAAAGTGGAATAATTCCCCTTACTGTTCTTCCCATATATCATCGGAGGACGAAGAACCGTCACGATAAAATTCCTATCTGCCAATTCTCTGACACCCTTATCCGCCTGCCATTTACTGTCGCCATAGAAATTCGCAGGCTGCGGTTCAGTTTCTGCAGTAATCCTTTTCGTCTTTCCATATGGTGCCGAATCACCATACACAATTGCAGAAGACATAAATACAAACTGCCTAACCCCTTCTTCTTTTGCTTTTTTTGCTGTAGCTATGGCAAGATCTGTATTGATAGTGTAATACTTTGCCTTTACCTCATCGCTGACATGTTCAACATCTGCATGAGCGATACCTGCAACATGGTAAACAACATCATATAGAGAGAAGTCCTTTTTTCTCCAACTGCCATCTATCATATCTACGGTGTCAATCGACAGCTCCAAGTCATGATGCTCTTTAACATAATTATCAAAAGATACGCCTATATAACTATTAGCTCCAGTAATCAGAACTTTTTTCACTAGTTACGCTCCTTTTTGTATATCTCTCCTGTCCCACCTTCTACGACTCCATCGCTTTTTACAACCGAGAAGATAGTTTCAAAAAAACACTTCACATCAAACCAAAAACTCATCCTCCGCACATATTCCCCATCCAACCTGGCTTTCAGCGGGATTTCCAATTCATCCCTTCCGTTAATCTGTGCCCATCCGGTAAGTCCGGGCATCACATCATTAGCTCCATACTTATCCCGTTCTTCAATCAGATCATACTGATTCCAGAGCGCCGGTCTGGGCCCGATAATGCTCATATCTCCCTTTAAAATATTGATAATCTGTGGAAGCTCATCCATGGATGTCCTACGGAGGATTTTCCCAATCCTTGTAATATACTGCTCTGGATCTGACAGCAGATGCGTCGGCATGTCTTTCGGCGTATCTATCCGCATGGTGCGGAATTTTAAGATGTAAAAATGTCTTTTATGAATCCCCACTCTCTTTTGCCGAAAAAAAACAGGACCTTTTGAGTCCAGTTTGATTATAAGCATTAGCAAAAGAAAGAACGGCGCCAAAAAAATCAACCCCATCAATGAAAGCACAATGTCTAAGCTTCTTTTCCATCCCATATATCTGTTTTTTCTCATCTTATATTTCCTTAAATCTTTTCAATCTGCTAAGTCCTTTCCGAATCCCTTTCCACCCGAATCCCCAACAAAATATCCCGTTCCCTCCCAAACAAATGCACCCGGATCATCACATACCGCAGCCTTATCCGCTTCTTTACCACATATCCCAAATAATGCCGCAAGGGCCCATCGCACTCTATAATCGCACCCTCCTCGTCCACCCTCACGGTAGAAAGCCGTACGATATGTTCCCGGTCCTTATTTAACAGCCTTTTCAGAAAAATCTCTTCCTCCTTGGAAACCGGATAAAATCCTCCGTCCTCTTTCCCAAGAATCCTCGTATACTGTGGAACTGCTTTAAGCTTCCTGTAAAATTCCTCCGGATACTGAGTCTGGACAAACAAATACCCCGGGAAAAGATTCTCCGTGTGAATCCGGCAGGCTCCCTGAATCCGCCAAACAGCCTCTCTTTTTAATAGGAAGCAGTGCTCACAGACATGACTCTCTATGACCTTCTCAATCTCTTCCTTGGCTTTCTCTTCCTTCCCGGTAATTGTCTGAACGGCATACCACATATTCGCTTTCCTTTCCGTTTGCTCTTCCTACTTCCTTGTTCGCCAGGCATCATTTATCCTGAAAATGGGCATGCTTCGCCATTTTGCGGCCCATGCCCCAAATTTTCACTCCCATATGTGGTACGCTTCCTTACACCGCAGTCTATACCGTAGTGCAGCTACCGCACTTTTTCATAAATCTCCAGTCCCACATTTACATTCCGAAGGCTACCCGGCAGCTCCAATCTTGCAATCCGCTTATGTCGGTCAATCCTTCGAATCAGCCTCTCCTTACCCCGAAGAGGCCCCTCTGTCACATGGGTATGTCCACCCCGAATATAGCCCTTGGACATTCCGGAATGATGGGTTTCCCCACACAATCCCCGAAGAAATTGCTCTTCTTCTCTCTGTACCGGAACCAGAGCATCCCGTCCGCCCAAGACCGTAAGAATCTCCTCATACTGCCTAAGCTCTCTTGCAAGTCGCTCCTTGTCCTCACTTTCCAGAAAGACATAATGGGGAAACATCGCCTGCTGCTCCACATGCCAGCTTCCCTCATATTTCCGCATCCGATCATAGGTAAAGCAAAACGCATCCTTTAAAGCCTGTCCTGTCAAATGCTGCCTGCAGGAGCGTATGATATCCTGTTCCCTGTGATTCGGACAATACAATACGTACCAGATACCAAGGTCCCCTTTCCCTTTTTGCAGTCTGTTACCACTGTATTTTTCGTAGAGCATGTTACTCTACGATGGCAGGAGAACAAATCTCCTGCTTTTTTTCTTAAACATCATAGCACAGTTTGACGAAAACGTAAACATTTTTTCTTTGTTTCTCTTTTTTTGTATATTTTTCAAGAGAATTTTTCTATTTTCATTTTAATTTTGTCTATTCATCCATGAGAATATTCATTCGTTTTTTCTTGTTTATGAAAATTTGGGCCGTTTTTTCGTAGAGTAACATGCTCTACGAAAAATACAGTGGTAACAGACTGCAAAAAGGGAAAGGGGACCTTGGTATCTGGTACGTATTGTATTGTCCGAATCACAGGGAACAGGATATCATACGC
>JAAVZL010000039.1 GCA_022791635.1 Lachnospiraceae bacterium | reverse complement strand
GGACTTGATTTTGAAATTGAAAAGGGAGAAACTTTCGCTCTGCTCGGTGTAAATGGTGCAGGAAAAACGACAGCCCTTGAATGTATTGAGGGCTTGAGAAAATATGATAGCGGTACAATTACGGTAAACGGGAAAATGGGTATTCAGCTGCAATCATCCTCTTTGCCTGCCCATATCAAACCCATGGAGGCTGTACGATTATTTTCCAAATGGAACAAGGCAAAGATTGATTTCACAATGCTTAACGCTCTTGGCATGAAAGAAATCACGAAGAAACAGTACATCCAACTATCCACAGGACAAAAAAGGCGATTACATCTTGTCCTTGCACTTATTGGTAATCCGGATATTATTTTTCTCGATGAGCCGACTGCGGGGCTTGATGCCCTGGGCAGGGTTTCGCTTCACGAGCAAATTCGCAAACTCAAGTCACAAGGAAAAACGATCGTTTTGGCAAGTCACGATATGGTAGAAGTGGAAAACTTATGTGACCGCCTTGCAATTTTGAATCACGGGATTATTGTCTTTTGTGGCACAGCGACAGAACTGACAGATAAAATTGGGGAAAGGTATTTTATCCATATCAAAACGAAGCAAGGAAACAGCACTTTTGAAACAGATAATATTGAAGATACTTTGATTTCCTTGCTTAATGATTTGAAGCAAAAAGGAATTCATATATTGGATATTAAAGTGGACCGTGGCACACTGGAACAACATTTTATCGAAATGGCAAGGAGGGAAACAGAATGAACGGTTTTTTATATGGTGTAGCGTTACAGTGGAGATTGGATATACGAAGTAAATCCCTCTTAGTTACCTGCTATATGCTTCCGCTTATTTTCTTTCTTCTTATGAGCGGTATTTTTACTTCCGTTATGCCCGAAATGGGAAGCACACTCATACAATCTATGATTGTAATGAGTGTTTCCATGGGGGCATTTATCGGATTACCGCCGTCGCTGATTGAAACCTACGGAAGTGACATAAAGAAAGTTTATAAAGCAAACGGAGTACCTAGCTGTTTAGGACTTGTTACAATGTTCCTTTCCGCATTTGTTCATTTGATGAGTACCTGTGTTGTGATTGTGCTGCTTGCCCCTATTCTATTTGAAGCAACTTTGCCGATACAACTTCCGTTTTTCTTTCTTGCACTTGCTATATACATTCTTGTGTCATTAAGTATTGGAAGTGTTTTAGGATTGGCGATAAAAAATCAGGCAAAACTGACGATGATAGCACAATTAGTATTTTTGCCCTCAATTATGCTTTCGGGAATTATGTTTCCGATTGAATTTCTACCCGACTTTTTGGAAACGATAGGACTAATTTTCCCAGCCTCTTGGGGATACCGATTGATGTTGGATCATGGATTTTGCTTTGAAAATCTATGGTATCTAATCTTTCTCTTTTGTGCAGCGGTAATTGTATGTGGAATTGTTTTGAAAAAACAAAAAGCAAAATAGTTTGGAGGGAAAAGTTTTGAGCAAAATATCCTGTTATGTGCTATAATTAGCTCAACTTATCAAAAAATATCTGATTATTCTGACAGTCCAGAAAATTTATAACTTAGAAACAAAAAATGCCGTATTTATGCGGCTTGCGGCGTTTTGGAAACTCCTACAGAAGAACAGATAGAAGAAATCCTTACCATTGACGAAATTGTTACCAGCTTTGAACCGGAATCGTAAAGCAGATGACTGACAAAAATAAACAGTTTTATTCCGGAATCAGAGACGATGTGATTGCTATGGGATATGAGCCTTGTAAGAAATGTAATCCGTAGATGATGCATGAACCAAACAGATTGCGAAGATGCTTTTTTCCTGGTATGATAATAAATAGAAGCAAGCCGAAAAAGCATGGAAGATAGGAGGAATTTACCATGAAATGTTTATTCTCTTACGCAGACAAATACTTACAAAGAAGCAGCTGGAAGGACTTGACTCTGATTAAGTTCTGCCTTTTTGCCATGGGAATTATGGCGGGGATCCGGATACCGGAAAAGAATAAAAGAGCAGCAGGATGGATCGCATACTTTGTGTTCCTGGTAACTTATATTCCTCTGATGTCAAAATTCCTGGAAATTGTCACGGAAAAGGATGCTGCATAAGGGCCTCTTGAAAAGAAAAAGCGGGCTGTCGTAAAATTAATGCCAATCAGCTAAACGTATTGGCGTTGCGTTTGCGGCAGCCCGCTTTTTGGTTCATGCTCACCCGTATCTATTTAAAATCTTCACCACACTTCCCAAATACATTCTGCCAAATAAATTCAAATGATTCAGAAGATGATACAAATGATACAGATCTTTTCGATCCGAATAGCCTTTATCAATGGGGTTGACTTCATCATAGGCCGCATAAAAGGCAGCAGGAAAGCTTCCGAAAAGCTGGGTCATAGCCAAATCGGCTTCAAAATCCCCTACATAAACAGCCGGATCCAGAATCCACGCCTTCCCATCCGGTCCGCATAAAACATTTCCGCTCCATAAATCTCCGTGCAGCAGAGAAGGAAATTCCGGCTCCCGCAGATAAGAATCCAGATGATCAAGAAGATAATACATTTTCTTTTTCATCCCAGAGTCAAAACAGGATTCCGCCATTTTTATCTGCGGCATCAGACGGCACTCCCGATAAAAGTCAATCCACGTTTCCATGGGAAGATTTTTCTGAGGACTGGAACCGATAAAATTATCCTCCGTGAATCCGTATTTTAAAGGACGCCCTCCCACCTTTCCCAGGGAACATGATTGACCAGCCTTTTGATTTTCCACTGTGAGAGGGGCCTCTTCTTTACGCAAAGGCACTGCCTTATGCAGTGTGGCAAGCTGATGACCAAAGACTTCCCAATAATCCTTACCGGAAGGCGCGCTTTCTAAATATTCCAAAAGCAGGAACGAAATCCCCTTTTCTTCCTCCACCCCGATTCCGAGCACTCTCGGGACTTTGATAGCCTCTGTCTGTCTCAGAGCCGAAAGTCCGTGAGCCTCTGTAATAAAAAAACGAGCATTCCCAATGGAATTCGTCTTGACAAAAACCCTTTCTCCCGTAGAAAGAGTGATTTTGTAAGCATCGTTGATATCGCCTCCATGAACACGATCAGTTCTGAGCATCTGGGCCTGGGAACCAAATGTATCATGGACAGCCTCTTTAAGAGAGCAATAGGATTCGGTTTGGCATTTCCTTTTCATAGTTTTTTCGTCCTTATGAGATTTCTAAGCTTTATTCTACTATATCTTGTATGATGTCACAAGAAGAAAGAAAAATTTTTGAAATAACAGTTGACAATTGTTGAAACTGTGATATTATAAAATAAATATTGTTGATACAACAATAAATAGCTGTTGATTCAAAAGAACGAAAGGAGGTTTTACCATGATTTACACAGTCACAATGAATCCGGCCCTGGACAAGACCGTGGAGATTCCGTCCCTTACCGTAGACAGCGTCAATCGCATCACCACCATGCGGACCGATCCGGGAGGAAAAGGCATCAATGTATCCAAGGTCATTCAGAAGCTGGGCAGTGAGAGCATTGCCGCCGGCATTCTGGGCGGAGACACCGGCCGGGCCATCTGCTCTGCCCTGGAGGCTATGAAAATCAAAACCGGCTTCTGGTTCGTAGAGGGAGAAACCCGTACCAATTTAAAAGTTATTGACCCGGTGAATCACACCAACACCGATCTCAACGAGCCCGGCGTCACCGTATCCGAGGAAATCCTAAACGGCCTTCTAAAGGAGCTGCTGCTAAAGGTAAGCAAGGGAGACATCGTCATACTGTCCGGAAGCCTGCCAAAAGGCGCTCCAAAAGACACCTATGCCACATGGGTGAAAGCCTGTAAAAAAGCCGGTGCGAAAGTCATTCTCGATGCAGACGGAGAGCTGCTGGCAGAAGGCTTAAAGGCATCCCCCTACCTTATCAAGCCCAACAACCACGAGCTGTCGGCGCTCATGGGAGAAAAGCTTGACACACCAAAGGAACTGGAGAAAGCTGCCCGGAGCCTAATGAAAAATCATGGAATTGAAAAAATCGTAATCTCCATGGGAGGAGCCGGCGCCCTATACATCACAGAGGAAGAAACCATCTACGCCGAAGGACTAAAGGTCCCGGTAAAAAGCACCGTAGGCGCCGGCGACAGCGTCGTAGCCGCCCTGGCCGTATCCGAAGAATCCGGCAAAAGCATGGAAGACACCGTCCGCCTCTCCACAGCTACCGGCGCTGCCAACGTCATGTGCAGCGGAACCCAGGCCGCGGAATACGAGACCATCAAAGATTTAATGCCCAAGGTTGTATTCCACACCTTGTCACAAACATAATCTTTGAAGGTAGCGAAATGGCGCCGTAAATATTTTGTTTATCCCGAAAAATCTATGCAGGCTTCGGGCAAGAACCGCCACCTAGATCCTAAGGAGTCCACCAAGCCTTGCTTGGTACCCCTTAGGATAACTCCTCACCGGGGCGGCCCTCCTCCCCTCCGCCGGTACTTTTTCAGGGTAAAGCAAAACGACATTCTAATTACAATCAAACGTTTAAAAGCATCATTCAAGAGCCAGCCGCCAGGCAGAAAAGAATCTACCTGCCAGGCGTGTTAGCTCTTCGAGCGGAGCAGGGCAGGTAGATTCTTTTCTGCCTGGCGGCGTCCGTCCTTGAAAAACAAAAATTGTCCCTCCAAAACAAACAAATTGTTGAATTCACAAACCAAATGAAATATCATAAAGAAAGGAGCTTTTATTATGAAAGCAAAAGCAGTAAGACTACACGGAGCCAATGACTTAAGACTGGACGAATTCGATCTCCCCGAGATCACCGATGACGAGATCCTCGTCAAGGTCGTATCCGACAGCATCTGCATGTCCACCTACAAATGCGCCATCCTGGGAGCCGATCACAAACGCGTCCACGACGATGTAGCCGATCACCCGGCCATCATGGGCCACGAATTTGCCGGCGACATCGTCAAAGTAGGAAAAAACCACCAGGGCAAATTCAAACCCGGTATGAAATTCACCCTCCAGCCGGCCCTCAACTACAAGGGAACCATGTGGAGCCCCGGCTACTCCTACGAATTCTTCGGCGGCGACTGCACCTACTGCATCCTTCCCGCAGAGGTCATGGAGCTGAACTGCCTCTTTGAGTACACCGGCCGCGCCTACTACGAGGCATCCTTAGCCGAGCCCATGTCCTGCAGCATCGGAGCCTTCAACGCCGCCTACCATACCAAAATGGGTGTCTACACCCACGAAATGGGAATCAAAGAGGGCGGTAAACTGGCCATCATGGCAGGAGCCGGCCCCATGGGACTCGGAGCCCTCACCTATGCCCTTCACAGAGACGCCCGTCCCTCCATGGTGGTAGTCACCGATGTGAACCCGGACCGCCTGGCCCGTGCCGAGGAGCTGTTCCCTACAGCGGAGGCAAAAAAGGACGGCGTAGAGCTTCACTTTGTCAATATGAGCGACTACGAAGATCCGGTGGCAGAGCTTCGCAGGCTCTCCGGCGGAACCGGCTTTGACGATGTATTCTGTTACGCTCCCGTAGCCATCGTGATTCAGCAGTCCAGCGAGATCCTGGGACGTGACGGCTGCCTGAACTTCTTTGCAGGCCCGACGGACAATAAGTTCAGCGCCACCATGAATTTCTACGATGTGCACTATAATTCCACCCACGTCATGGGAACCACCGGCGGAAATACCGATGACATGCTGGAATCCTTAAGGCTTACGGCCGCCGGCCGCATCAATCCGGCCGTGATGGTTACCCACATCGGAGGACTGGACGCCGTGGTGGAGACCACCTTGAATCTGCCCAAGATTCCGGGAGGCAAAAAGCTGATTTACACCCATCTGACCATGCCCCTCACCGCACTTGCAGATTTGCGTAAAAAAGGAGAGGACGAGGGCGACAAGCACCTGATTGCGCTGGCCGATATTGTGGATGCACACCAGGGTCTGTGGTGTCCCGAGGCCGAGGAATACTTACTGGCAAACTTTATCAAGGAATAATAAACGAGTCGAGAACTCCGGTCCGTGAGCTTCCCGACCCGGATCGGAGGAATATATGGATTCAATGGAAACACGCAGAAATGCAATTGTAGATCTCATCAACGAAAACGGAACCGTCAGCTTTTCCCAGCTTAAGGACGCCTTCCCCCATGTGTCGGAAATGACCCTGCGCACAGACCTAAAGCTCCTGGACGAGGCCAGGCGAATCCTGCGGATTCACGGCGGAGCGAAATCCGTCCAGGTAATTATCGGTACCGACGACTTTCTGGGCCGGAAATCTGTGCGCAACATTCCCCAGAAGCAGAAAATAGCGGAAAAAGCCCTTACCCTTCTGCGGCCGGATACCACCGTCTATCTGGATTCCGGCAGTACCACCACCCTGTTTGCCCGCCAGTTCCCGGATCAGTCCAGCCTGATATATACCACAGGCTTAAGCTGTGCTACGGAGCTTGCCAACCTGTCTGAACCCACCGTCATGCTTCCGGGAGGAAAGCTGAACCGCTACAGTCAGAGTGTCTTTGGATTCTCCGCTATCAAGGAGCTGGAGGGTGTGAACTTTCATCAGGCATTTTTGGGGATCACGGGTTATCATACTGCCGCCGGCTTCAGCTGCGGCATCCGGGACGAGGCGGTTCTGAAACAGACGGCAATCCGCCAGTCGGATCAGGTGATTGTGCTGATGGACTCCAGCAAGCTGGGGCTCAAATGCAGCTTCAACATCTGCGGTCTGGAAGCAGTCGACATCGTGGTCTCAGACGGAAAGCTTCCGAAGGAATTCCTGGAGGAATGCAAAAAGCATAAGGTAGAGGTTTTGTAGATCAGTTTTCATTGAAATCCCAACTAAAAACAGCTTAGAACTGTCGCGCAGCGACTATAAATCAGTAATATCCTGTCAGTACACAGATCGATTTACAGACACATCTTTTTGTGGCTGGAAATTGATCTAGATAAGGGTGTACTGACAGGATATTACGGAACTTTAAATAGGAGGGATGGCTTTGAAGAATAAAGTACAGCGTTTCGGAAAATTTTTGTCGGCAATGGTAATGCCGAATATTGGAGCACTCATTGCCTTTGGATTTCTTGCTGCACTGTTTATAGATACGGGATGGATTCCCCACAAGGGCTTTAACAGTATGGTTAATCCCATGCTGACCTACTTAATTCCCATTTTGATTGCATCCACCGGCGGCCGCATGATCGGCGGCGATCGGGGCCGGGTGGTGGGAGCTATTGCCGTGATCGGTGCGATTCTCAGCAACACGGAGATTACCATGCTGATGGCGGCTATGGTGATGGGCCCCCTGGCAGGCTGGTGTGTAAAGAAGTTTGACCAGCTGATGGAAGGCCGCATGCCCGCCGGCTTTGAGATGCTCATCAACAACTTCTCCGCCGGAATCATCGGTATGCTGCTCGCCATGCTGGGCTACCTATTGATTGGACCGATTATGAGCGGTATTCTGGCGGTTCTCTCCGCAGGAGTCACGGTTCTTGTGAATCACAGCCTGCTTCCCGTTGTGGCTGTGTTTGTGGAGCCGGCCAAGGTTCTGTTTTTGAACAATGCCCTGAATCACGGCGTATTTACGCCTCTGGCCACGGCTCAGGCTGCAGAGGCCGGAAAGTCCATTATGTATATGCTGGAGCCCAACCCGGGACCAGGGCTTGGCGTGCTTCTGGCCTACATGTTTTTCTGCAAGGATAAGACAACGAAGGATTCGGCTCCCGGTGCGGTGATTATTCATCTTCTGGGAGGAATTCACGAGATTTATTTCCCGTATATTCTCATGAATCCCCTGGTAATCATAGCTCCCATTCTGGGAAATATGGCAGCAATCCTCTGGTACACCATCACAGGCTGCGGTCTGGTAGGACCTGCCTCGCCGGGCTCCCTCATTGCCTACCTGATGATGACGCCGGGACCGGATATGGCAAAGGTGATCTTGGGTGTCCTGATTGCCGGAGGCATTTCCTTTGTAGTTGCTTCGCCCATCGTGAAAATGGCAGGAGGCAAGAGTCTGGAGGAGGCCCAGAGCGAAATGGCGGCCAGAAAGGCGGAGGCCAAAGGGCAGACGGCAGTGCCGGGCACCATTTTGAAGGCCTCTGGCATAAAGAAAATTGTTTTCGCATGTGATGCGGGGATGGGATCCTCTGCCATGGGAGCTACCAAGTTCCGCAACCGCATTAAGGGGAACCGCCCGGATATCACGGTCATCAACACCTCGGTGGACAATATTCCGGGAGACTGCGACATTGCGGTGGTGCAGACAACCTTAGCCGACCGGGCAAAGAAGTCAGCGCCCCAGGCACAGCTTATCACCATCGGAAATTTCCTGGCAGACCCGGCTCTGGATGCTTTGTATGTACAGCTCACTACCGGGGATCAGCCGGCGGCGCCGGCAGGGGAAAACACGGATATTGTGATTCCCGATATGCCGATTAAAAAGACAGTGCTCATTAAAGAAGGCATTCAGCTTGGGCAAAAGCCGGTGACAAAAGAGGAAGCAATCCAGGCAGCGGGAGAGCTTTTGGAGAAGCTGGGCTATGTGGACGGCTCGTATGTGGCGGCCATGCAGGAGCGGGAGAAGCTGGTCACCACCTATATGGGCATGGGCGTGGCCATTCCTCACGGAACCACCCAGGCCAAGGGTACGGTAAAGAAGAGCGGAATCGTGTTCTTCCAGTACCCTGAGGGAGTGGATTTCGGAGAGGAAAAGGCACAGCTTGTGTTCGGCATTGCAGGCGTGGGAGATGAGCACCTGGATCTCCTTGGAAATCTCTGTACCCTTCTGGAGGATGAGGCGAGGCTGGAGACCTTAAAAACCACCGACGATGTGGATTGGGTACTGGAGCAGCTGTCATAAAGGGAGCGGGGAAGCCAGGAGGAGTCCCTGAAAGAAAACGGACATAAGCAAATAGAAAAACCGGCAGTCATTTTCGTATTCCGAGCTTGTATCGTTTATGAGTACAGAATATCGAAAGTGACTGCCGGTTTGTTTTACAGCAATCTTCATTTGCATTGGTTAGCATCGTACCAGCCTCTGAAACAAGGCCGTCATAGGCTTATAAAGAACCAGCATCACAAGCACATTTCCGCAGCCGTGAAGCAGGTCAAAGGGAATCCCCGCCACCCAGTAGGCAAAGCCTGCGGCCGGGCCGCCTGCGACAAAGTAGGGAATGGCAAAGAGGAAGCCGTAAGAAAGGCCAAAGGCTCCGGACAGAGTGCACCATACGGCCAGGGATTCCTGGCTCTTTAGCATCAGCACAAGAATTGCCAGGATGCTCCACACATACAGGTAACCGAACCACCACACGCCAAAGCCGTAGGTAAGCCCCTCTAAGAGTGCAAAGGCATAGATGATAAAAAATACCTTTTTCCCATAAAAACGCGTATAGAGAATCACAAGAAAGGATACTACCTCAATATTCGGGAGAAAGGCCATTCCCACCTGCCCTGCATAGAGGAGGCCTGTGAGAAAGGCCATCAGTACGAGATCCCTTGTGTCTATACTTTTGTACTGCTCCAAGGCTTTAGTATCCGGTGGTCAGCGTCAGCTCAAAGCAATCGCCGTCTTCTATGGGGGTATCGGAAGCTCCCGTATTCACAGATTCCCCGCCTTTGGTAATGCACCACCATTCCTGGCTGCCCTCATCGGCCTCTTCCCCATCGGCCACAAGAATATAGAGGCCGTAGTCGGAGGGATTGTCCTCCACAATGGCCTCAGCCACAAGGACCTTGTCCAGATAGGCCTCCTGCGTCTTGCAGGTGAATTCCTTCTGGGAGCCGTCGCCGTGAACGACCGTTACGGTGATAGTTTTATCTCCCTTGCTTCCTTTTGGCATAAAGGTCTGGTACAGAATGAACATCAAAATAGCGGCAATGATAACTGCAGCTATTGCAAAGATTGTTTTTTTGTTTCCTTTTTCCATTTGTTCGTTTCTCCTCATCACATTCCTTTGTGAATATAGATTTATCATAGGGGGTGGGAGGGGGAAAGTCAAGAGTTATCTAGGGCGGTCTTAGTTTGCATCCCCTTTTTATCTTAAATAGCGAAATAGAAGTTTCTATTTCCGCAAGATAACACTTTACCGGCTCTCCCGCGCATTGTATAATCGTCTCAAATCCAGCAGGTATACGGATAATGGCAATCGCTTCCTGCTTACAGGAATAAAGGGGGAAATGGATATGACCTATGATTTAGAAAAAGAAAAAAGAGAAGCAGTCATCGCAGGACGCCGGGCCCTTACCAGCCTGCGGGCCGCACAAGAGGATTTGAACAGTGCAAAGAATTGGGGATTATGGGATATGTTCGGCGGAGGATTTTTCTCCACTATGATAAAACGCTCTAAAATGGACGCTGCAAAACAAAATATGGAGCAGGCAAAATATGAGCTTAGAAATTTCAGCCGGGAGCTGAGGGATGTAAGCGTCTCTTATCATCTGGAAATGGAGACAGGAGACTTTCTTTCCTTCGCGGACTGGTTCTTTGACAGCTTTCTTGTGGACTGGATGGTTCAGGACCGGATCAATAAAGCCAGAGATCAGGTAGCACAGGCAATCTGGAAGGTGGAAAATATCTTAAGACAGCTGCAGAGCCTTTAAAGGAGTTTTTATGGGCTCTTGGTGATACGGTGACAGTTCCGCTTTTAAGACAGCTGTACGAAAAAAAGCAGCCGGTGGGAGATCTGCTTCACCGGAAGCTTATGCGGATGTTTCGGCTGTATATGCTCATAGGCGGGATGCCTCAGGCTATTGACGAATATATCCGCACCAACAGCTTTAAGAGAGTGGATATGGTAAAAAGGGATATTTTGAGCCTGTACAGCGATGATTTTCACAAGATTGATGCTACAGGCAGGCTGTCCCTCATGTTTGAAGCCATTCCGGCCCAGTTAAATAAGAACGCCTCACGCTATCAGGTGTCCGGGGTGCTGGAGCATGCCCGTGCGGATCGGATTCTGGAATATATATCGGAGCTAAAGGATTCAAAGACTGTATTGGCTGCTTATCATGCAAAGGATCCGAATGCTGGGATGGCAAACAATAAAGACTTAGGGAAATTCAAACTGTTTCTGGCAGATACGGGTCTGTTTACAACGCTGATTTTTAAGGACAGAGACTTTACGGAAAATATTATTTACGAAAAGCTGCTGAGTGATAAGCTGGGGGCAAACCTTGGATATCTGTACGAAAATATAGCAGCGCAGATTTTGGCGGCAAATGGAAATGAACTGTTTTACCACACCTTTATGAATCCCGCATCCCGCCACAATTATGAGGTGGACTTTTTGCTTGCAAGAAAAAATAAAATCTGCCCTATAGAAATAAAGTCTTCGGGATATAAAACCCATGCGTCCCTGGATGCATTTTCCCATAAGTATTCGGAGCGGATTTTGGAGAAATATCTGATCTATACAAAGGATATGAAAAAGGATGGGGAGACATTTTGTATGCCGATTTATATGCTGCAGTTTTTGTAACAACTGATTCTTGGGCAGTGGTTCCTGTGAGAGACTAATCACTGCCGGAATTTTATTTCAACCGTTTCTTTTCCGCATTTAGCAGCTCAATATTGATATTGTTTTCACTGGCCGTTTTATCCACCCACAGATTCAGGGAATCGATTGCCAGGGACACTTCGTCCAGCTTTTTGCTGATAAATGCAAAGTCCTTGATCTCGTCGTCCGTTACTTTTCCGTCGCGGGCAATCTGGATAAGCCGGCCGGTCAACGGGTTGATCTCATTTAAGCTGGCGATGGTTTCTAAAATAATATTGGACAGCTCCGACACCTCGATTTCCGGAACATAGCGGTCTCCGATGGTGCATTTATGGGAGCAGTAGTAATTACACAGATCCGGCCTTTTGTAACAATCCGCCATCTGGACAATATCATAAGGTGTAGGCTCCTGCAGCTCATATTCGATTTTTTCAATTCTGGAGGCAGAGATACCGGTCATTTTCTCACTGGCTTTTTCCCGTGTCAGGCCCTGCTCCTCCCGGCAGAGCTGATAGATGTTTTTATTCTCTCTTATAGATTGCTTTCCCATAATCAAGGCCTCCCTCATTTCTCTAAAGTGGAGAAATACACCGGATGAAATCCCTTTATCCGGGGTGTATTTTTATCATAGTACTCATTATACTGAAAATATGCGGAAACGGCAAGGATGAACAATGGGAAATGGGATGAGCGAATGGATACGGAAAAACGGATGCAGCGAATCCGGGTGCTTGAAAAAATGCGGCAGAATCCGGAATTCAGCAAGAGATTGGGAATCCGGAATAAATCGGATTTTAAGCCGGAAAAAGAGTAGATGGAGGTGGAACATGTTATCATTGTTATTTGCAATAGGTATGATTTGGATTTTCGGGAAATTGCTTTTCTTCGGGCTTAAGGCCACCTGGGGAATTACAAAATTTTTGGTGACTATTGTGCTGTTGCCGCTGGTTTTGATCGTAATGGCTGTGAGCGGGATGTTTTATATTGCTTTTGTGATACTGATCGTGGGCGGGATTGCGGCATGCTTCCATAAAAATTAGGTGATAAAAGTTAAAAAGAGTAAGGATTGTTTCTGGCTAGCTTTGCGCTTTCTGCAACCGGTACCGGCTGGGGCTTACCCCCTTTTTCTTTTTGAACAGTCTGGAAAAGTACAGGGTATCCTCATAGCCTACGGAGAGGGAGATGATTGCTATGGGCAGAACCGTGGATTTTAGGAGGGTGCAGGCTTTTCGGATGCGCAGATCCAAAAGGTATTCCTGGACGGAGGAGCCGGTGGCGGACTTGAAGAGGCGGTGGAGGTAGGAGCGGTTTAAGCCTATGGAGTCTGCCAGAGACTGGACAGAGATGTTGTTGGTATAATTGGATTCCAGGTAGGTGAGGGCTTCTTCTACATAGTTGATTTGTTTTTCCCCCGGAGTGTACTGCTCCCGGGGGAATTTGTCTGCCAGGAGAAAGAGGTATTCGTAGAGGATGCTGTTCATCATGAGATCACGGTTGATGTTTAAGTGGCTTGCCTCGAACATTTTTTCGTGGCAGAGGCGGATGCGGTCGTCGTGGCCGTAGTGGAATACCGGGGTGGATACGGTGAACCTGAAAGGTGAGCATTTTACGGCTCATGTAAAGGAGAAAGATCGGGTGAAGGCCGGGCAGCTTCTGGTTGAATTTGACTTGAAAAAGATAAGGGAAAAAGGGTATGATACGGTTATTCCCATGATTTTTACGGACCCGGACCATCAGCCCGATATGAGCGGCTGGGAGCTTCGAAGGGTTCGGCGCGGAGAGCGGCTCTGACTAAGACTCCAACCTAAGAGAGGGGATGTCGTAAAATAGGACAGCCCCTTCATGAAAAGAATCAACGAGAATGGAGAATATAACATGGTAAAAAGCCCAATGAAAAAAGACGCTTATCTGAAACATTTTCAGGAAAGGCAGGAGGAGTACCGGCGGGTGCAGCAGGATCCGCTGCGGCTTCAGTATCATATTCAGCCGCCCATGGGCTGGCTCAATGATCCCAACGGACTGTGTCAGAAGGACGGTATCTATCATATTTATTTTCAGTATTGCCCCTTTTATCCCGAGCTTGGGAGTATTTTTTGGGGACATATGACAACAAAGGATTTTATTCATTATGAGGAACAGGAGCCGGCAGTCTATTCTGATACCCCCTGGGACTGCAACGGACCTTACAGCGGTGCGGCTTATCAGGAAAACGGGACCGTTTTTTTCTTTTATACGGGAAATGTGCGGTATGAGGGAGACTACAATTATGTAACCGACGGGAGGGAACAGAATACCATTCTTATAACCTCAGAGGACGGCTTTCATTTTTCCGAAAAACAGCTTTTGATGAGAAATGAGGACTATCCGGCGGATATGAGTAAGCATGTGCGGGATCCGCAGGTGTTCCGGGAAAAGGAGCGCTATTTTATGATTCAGGGGGCCCGCAGTGTGAAAGATGAAGGCTCTATCCTGCTGTTTGAAAGCGAGGATCTGCGCAACTGGAGCTACAAGCTTCGTTTTCAGCCGGAACAGCCCTTTGGCTATATGTGGGAGTGTCCCAATTATCTGAAAATCGGAGAGCATAAGTTCCTCCTTACCTGTCCTCAGGGAGTTCCCGCAAACGGATATGATTTTGCCAATGTCTACCAGTGCGGCTGGTTTGCCCTGGACTATGATTTTGAGAGTACGGATTACCGTTTGGGAAGCTTTCATCAGCTGGATCGGGGCTTTGACTTCTATGCACCTCAGGTATTTAAGGACGAGGCCGGAAGATGGATTCTCTTGGGCTGGATGGCCGTTCCGGATTCCGGGTATGAGGAGCCTACCCTGGAAAACGGCTGGGTTCATGCCCTGACTATTCCCAGAGAGCTCTATGTCAACGAGGCAGGATGCCTTTGCCAGCGTCCCCTGAAGGAGCTTGAAGGTTTGCGTGGTAAGAGGGTGTGTGGAAGCCTTGAGAAAGGACTTCACGAAGCGACCTTACCCTGCTTTGAGCTGACCCTGAACCTTAAAGCGGCAGAAGACTTTATGCTTCACATAAGGGAGTCTGCGCTGCTTTTCTACCAAAATGGAGAGCTGGTTTTGGATATGAGCGGCTGTGGAAAGGGCAGGACTTTTCGTGGACTAAAGATTTCTAAAATTTGGAAACTCCAAATCTTTTCCGATACCACAAGCTTAGAAATTTTCGTCAATGACGGAGAGGAGGTATTTACCTCCCGGATTTATGATTCCATGGAGAGCCTGGAAATCCGTATGGACGGACAGGAGCTTTCGGGAAGCTGGGAATATGATTCCTGCGGGAAATAATTCTTGTTTCTTTCATTCTGTTTATAGTATAATGGTGACAGAAGTTCGATAGTCCTGTTAAGGATAGTTCAAAGGCAGGGGAAGCAGGTAGAGGAAGAAGGGATGTGAAAATATGGCATTGCTGCAAGATGAATACCAAAAGCAGGAAAAAATGAACGGTGTGATTTATGATATGTCACCATCCGCAGGCTATAAGCATGGGATTATTAATAATAATATCAATACCATTATAAAAGCGGGGTTGAAAGGCAGCCTATGTCTTGTATTTATGGAAAATCTGGATTTCAAATATCATCCGGAGGAAAATGATGACTATGTGATTCCGGACATTATGATTATCTGCGATCGCAAGCACCTGAAAGGCGGAAGCTACAGCGGGGTTCCCAAATTTATTGCAGAAACCTTAAGCCCGCCCACAGCCCTTCGGGACAAGACGGACAAAATGCAGGCTTATGAGAAAGCAGGCGTAGGAGAATACTGGATCGTATCTCCTCAGGGAAAATCCGTTGAAATCTATTACCTGACAGAGGGCAGGTATGTGCTGACCTACAATTACCTTCTCCAGGATGATGAGGAGGAAGAGCACTACAATGCCAAGACAGAGATTGCCCTGAAGGAGTTCCCTCATATCACCATGAAGCTGGAAGACATCTTCGAGGGAATGGAGCCGTAACCGGTTATAAAACCCAGCACGGCAGCCAAAAGCCGTGCATTGCAGTATCATAAGACAGGAGGCAAAAAAATGGCCGTCATAGGAGGACAAAGCGCTATCCACAGCAGATTAACCTTTGGCACACACCTGGAACAAAAGCCAGGCAAGAGCCATAAAGACAGCACAAAAGAAAGCTTTCTCAAGCTTTTAAAGCACACCGGTCAGGAACAGGAGTGCAAAGACAAGGAAGCAAGAACCGAATCTGAAGCTGCCGTGGAGGAAGCCAAAGAATGCGTAAAAAACTATGGAACCACCCTCATAAAGGAGATTCTCTACGGCACCTCCAACGCCGAGTACTGGGCAGAAAAGAAGAAGCATAAAAAGTACCAGCTCTTCCGGGCAGACAACGGAGTCTTCGGCGACAAAACCCTGGAGGAATTGGCGGTTCCTTCCGACAACCCCAAAGCCACCTGGAATTCTGCCCAATCCAAAAAGCTGACCAAAGAGCAGGCCCGCCATTTAAAGGAAATCTACAACGTCTCGCATCTGTCAAACGAAGAATTCTGCGGCATCCTCATGGAGCTGGTAGATAATCAAGTACTCTCCAGGGAAGAAGCAGAAAAACTGTCAGAACGAAGAAACCAGCTTTCAAAAAGCAAAGACCGCCCATAAAAAATCTTGAAAACGTAAATGGGTCTGCGGCAAAATAAGTCCCCTAACTTTTCCGATATCCAGTGTCCGGCTGTTCGCGAACACGCTGTCTGATATTGACGGACGTTAAGTCCGACAAGAGCAGACGGTGTGTACGCGAACCGTCCGAACATGGATATGGAAAAGCCAGGGGACTTATTTTGCCGCAGACCCCACACAACCTAAATCACCCCCAAGATCTCCTCCAAATCCCGCACCTCATAATCCACCCGCGCCCTGGTATCATTCACAATCCCTTGCGGATTATACCAACAAGTTTTGATCCCCGCATGATTCCCTCCCAAAATATCACTGGTGAGAGAATCCCCAACAATCAGCACCTTATCCCGATTCACATCCTTAAGCTCCTCAAAAACACAATCAAAAAACTCCTTCGCCGGCTTCTCAAACCCAACCTGCTCCGACAGAAAAATCCCGTCCATCAGCTCATCAAACCCGGAACGCTTAAGCTTCTTCGTCTGCGCAATCACCGTCCCGTTGGAAACCACATACTGCCTGATTTTCCCCCGCAGAGAGGCCACAAGCTCCTTACTGTGATCGCAAAATACAATCGTATCCCCAAGACAAAGCTGATAAGCTTCATTAAAGCGTTCACTGACAGAAGGATCCATCCCTTCCGCAGAAAAGAATTCCTCAAAACGCCCCACCAGAATCTGCGGCTTCGTCATCTCACCTCTCTCCAGTTTATTCCAATACTTCCGGTTAATCACAGAATAACGCTTCAGCATCTCATCCGTACAATTCCCCAGTCCAAATTTCGGAAAAAGCTTACGGATCGCCGCCCTTTCCGCCGCCGGAAAATCAAGCAGCGTCCCGTCCACATCCCACAAAATCACTTCAAACCTCATCGTTATATCTTCCCCTCCCTGTTGCAAAGCAACAAAATGTGTACATAAAAAAACCCGGAAACCCTTCTTCCTGAAGAGCTTCCGAGCAAAGAGTGGACCTGGCGGGAATCGAACCCGCGTCCGAAAGCCTGTTCCCTGTTCTTCTACTATCATAGTCAGTTCTTTGACATTCCCTCCGCCCACCGGGAACTAACACCCTGAGGGCTTTAGTAGCTTCATATTACGCCCATGCGCGCAAAGCTTAACGCAAGTCGTTTCCTGCATTGTCGATGCCGGACTCTTAAAGTGCAGGTGCCTTAAGGCCGACAGCTGCCATTAGGCAGCGTATGCTAAATTATCTTCAGCGTTTATATTTAGATTTGCGATTTGACGCATCGCCTGCGGATAGCTTCACCAGCTGCGAGACCCCCGTCGAAACCAGTACAAGCCCCTGTAGGGTAAGTCTGTGCTTTATTAGTATATCTCCAACAGCCCCGTTTTGCAACCATTTTTTAAAAAATAAAAATAAAATGGATTAAAAAACGGCGATCCGAACGGACAGCCACAGTTGCGTGAGTTGTTGACTTTTGACTGTGTAAAATTTATACTATGTTTAGAGTAGGGATGAAGGATTCTTTCGTGGAGAGGGGAAGAGCGCTTATGCTGATTTTTTATGAGATTATGAAGTGGGGGGATAAGCATGGAAAAGACAGACTCAAATAAAACCGCGGATTCCCTGCGGCAGGATGTTTTGAAGTACGCGGCGGATCGTTATGGGACAAAGCCGGACTTTCCCTGGAATTCTCTGTCGGAATACGCGGTTTTGCGTCATGATGATACAAAAAAATGGTATGCGCTTATTATGAGCGTTCCCAGGGAGCGGTTAGGACTTTCTGGAAAGGATTGTGTGGATATTCTGAATATTAAGTGCGATCCGGTTTTGAATGGTTCTCTTCGCATGGAAAAGGGATTTCTGCCTGCTTATCACATGCATCGGGAAACCTGGATTACGATTCTTTTGGACGGTACGGTGGAAAAGGACGCCATATTTCCGCTGCTGGAAATGAGCTATGAGCTTACGTCAGGCCGCCGGGGCGGGAAGGGAAGTACTCGGTCTAAGAGCTGGGATCAGGAGCAGAGACGCCTGGCAGAGGAGCTTTTGGAAAAGGCAAAGGAATTCGGGGCGGATTTGGCAGGGCTTACATCTGCGGCCCGGCTGAAAAACAGTCCCTCCGAGCAGCTTTTTCCCCAAATGAAGGATCATGCAAGAGACCATTTTGCAGAGCAGATTACCACCGGGCTGCCTCATGGGGCGGTAAAGTGGGAGCCGGAGGAAAAAACGGTTCTGGTATTTGCCGTCAGCCACCCGGAGGATGAGCCAGAGCTGGACTGGTGGTGCGGCGAGGTAAATCCGCCGGGCAATAAGCTTCTGGCAGAGATTTCCGGAAAGCTTAAGAGGTACATAGAGGAGCGCTATCCGGATATCCATGTATATCCCAAGCCCTATCACGTGGAAAAAGGGGGAATCTATTTAAAGGACGCCGCAGTGGAGGCAGGACTGGGCTGTATCGGAAGGAACAATCTTTTGATTACGCCGGAGTACGGACCAAGGGTACGGCTTCGGGCCATTGCCCTGTCAAAGGAGCTGCCGCCGTCAAAGCTTTCGGATTTTGATCCCTGCCTGGAGTGTGGGAGACCCTGTGCCGCGGCCTGCCCAAAAGATGCATTTTCCAAGGTGGTTTATACCAGGGAGGAGGGAGCGCCCTCCTGCCTTCCGGCCAGAGAAGGAGATTATTACCGGAAGCAGTGTGCCCTGGAGATGGAGGAGAATGAGAGAACGGCTCCCATGGAGCAGGTTTTGGAGTATTCCAAGGAGCCCATGCCGGTGATTCGCTACTGCAGGGCCTGTGAATTTTCCTGCCGATACCGGGGGAGCAGGGAATCATAAAAGTGCCTGGAAATAGAGGCGAAATAAGAAAGACGAAAGAGAGAGGAAGCCTGTTATGAGTGCATTGGAACATATCATTTACTGGTTAGCGGATTTTATGTGGGGAAGCTGGATGACCGTGCTTATTTTTGGTACAGGACTGTATCTGTCCATCCGGTTTCGGTTTTCCTACATTACGAAGATCAAGTTTCATTTTAAAAATACCATTGGAAAAATGTTCTCCAAAAGCGAGGAGGGAGAGGGAACTATTTCCGGCTTTGCCGCCGCCTGCACCGGATTGGCCAATACCATTGGAACGGGAAATGTGGCCGGCGTTGCGTCCGCCATTGTAACAGGCGGTCCCGGCGCTGTGTTCTGGATGTGGGTTTCCGGCCTTCTGGGCGTGTCCACCAAGGCCTGTGAGATTATTCTGGGTCAGAGATACCGGGTGAAATACGAAAATTCCATGGATGAGTATGTGTGCGACCGTTCCTTTGTGATGAAAAACGGCTTTGGATGGAAAAAGGGCGCGTTTGTGCTGGCGGCTTTTTGCTTCTTATTCGGTCCCTGGACCTGTGCGGTGCAGACGGAAGCCGTAGCCAGCTCCATGAAGGAGGCATTTCAGATTCCGCCGCTTTTCACGGTGATTGTGGTGGGAGTGACCTGCTTTGCGGTCATGTTTGGAGGCCTGCGCAGAATTGCCAATGTGACGGAGAAGGTGGTGCCCATTATGGCGTTCATCTATGTGCTGGCCGGAATCGGTATTATTGCTCTGAATCTGGATAAGCTTCCCGGGACAGTGGCTCTTATTTTTAAGAGCGCCTTTACGCCTATGGCCGGAATCGGCGGCTTTGCAGGAGCTACGGTGCGGGATGCCATCCGCTATGGCGTGGCCAGAGGCATTTACTCCAATGACGCCGGTACGGGATACGGAATCATTGCCCATGCGGCGGCCCGGACGGATCATCCGGTGCGCCAGTCTTCCTGGGGATGGGGCGAGATTTTCCTGGATACCATTGTGGTCTGCACCATTACGGCAGTTTCCATTTTGATTACGGATTCCTACATTGATTATGGGGATATTACCAGCGCCCAGCTTACCACGGTGGCCTTTAAGGTGGCTTACGGCAATGCAGGCGGTTGGATTATGGGCATTACCATTTCCCTTTTGGCCTGGACCACCATTATCGGCATGTACTATTCCTGTGCGAAATCCGTGAACTATGTGTTCGGAGATACGAAGGCAAATAAGATTGCAAACAATGTCTATATTGTGTATTACATGGTGCCCTGCCTGCTTTTCTATAACGTGGAGGCAGATCTGCTCTGGGCCTTTACGGATATTTTGAGTGCGGTTTATATTTTGATTACCCTGTTCTTCATTTATTCCAAGCGCAAAATGATTTTCAGCCTGTTTGACGACTTTTGGAAGCGCTTTCTTCCGGCCCTTCAACGGGGAGAGAAGCCAGAGAAGGTTTCCTTTGAGACTCTTGAGAAAAAATGAGTCTGTTTTGTGGCAGCCTTTCATTGACAGATCCGAAAGAGTGTGTTAAGGTTAAGAGAACAAAAGGGAGTAGTTAGAAGGTGCAATCAACATTCCCTGACACGGACAGCAAAAGGATTTTTGGTGAGGTCCCGGTGTCATGGTTGTACACTTTCCTATGAGAAAGAACGAGACTTTTGGCAGAGAATGCCAGAGGTCTCTTTTTTTGACAGAAGAAGAGTTCGCGGCATTGCTTGAGAACTTGTGGAACCAAAATGGAGGAACATGGTATGGAATTTTTATGGGAAGGCTTCTTACAGATTACCTGGCAGCAGGCGGTGATGTATGGGATTGGTATCCTGCTGATTTACCTGGCAATAAAAAAAGGCTATGAGCCGGCGCTGCTTCTGCCTATGGGCTTTGGAGCGATTCTTGTAAATCTTCCTCTCTCCGGCGTGCTCAATCAGAATATTGCGGGGATCGGAGAGGTGAACGGGATCATTGAATGGCTGTTTGAGGTGGGCATTGAGGCATCGGAGGCCCTGCCTATCCTGCTCTTTATCGGAATCGGAGCCATGATTGATTTCGGGCCTCTATTGTCCAGTCCCTCCATGTTTCTCTTTGGGGCAGGGGCTCAGTTCGGCATCTTCTTTGCCTTAAGCGTGGCGGTGCTTTTGGGCTTTGACTTAAAGGATGCGGCCTCCATCGGGATCATCGGGGCGGCGGACGGGCCTACCTCGATTCTGGTGTCGCAGATTCTTCATTCTAAATATGTGGGAGCCATTGCAGTGGCCGCCTATTCCTATATGGCCCTGGTTCCCATTGTTCAGCCCTTTGCCATTCGCCTGGTGACCACGAAAAAGGAGCGTCAGATTCGGATGGAGTACACGCCGGGGACGGTCTCTAAGGGGATGCGGATTGCATTCCCGATTCTGACTACTTTTCTGGTGGGGCTGGTGGCGCCTCAGTCCGTGGCTTTGGTGGGCTTTTTGATGTTTGGCAATCTGATTCGGGAATGTGGGATCCTGGGAAGCCTTTCCGATACGGCCCAGAATGTGCTGGCAAATCTGATTACCCTGCTTTTGGGGCTTACGATTTCCTTTAGTATGCGGGCGGAGGCCTTTGTCAACACGGATACCCTTCTGATTATGGGGATTGGGCTGATTGCCTTTGTTTTTGACAGCATCGGCGGAGTGCTACTGGCCAAGCTTCTCAATCTGTTTCGAAAGAAGAAGGTGAATCCTATGATTGGCGCCGCGGGGATTTCCGCATTTCCCATGTCTGCCAGGGTGGTGCAGAAAATGGCCCTGGAGGAGGGTGCGGGAAATATTATTCTGATGCATGCCATCGGAGCCAATGTGTCCGGGCAGATTGCCTCCGTCATTGCGGGAGGTCTGATTATTGGTCTGGTGTCTGCGTATCTGTAATGAAGGCTGTTATGGAACTGCAAAACGAAAATAAGAGGGTGATAGTATGTGGCAGAATTTTTTGATTTCACTGGAGATTATGGGAAAGGGAATGTTGGGAATTTTTGTGGTGATTGGGCTTTTGACCCTGGCCGTAAGCATGATGGGAAAGCTGTCCGCTCATGGGGACCAGGAAGGGCAGGAACATAAGGATTAGGGAAAAGATCAAAGCCGTTACGCATGCTGCTCGAAAGCTTACGGAAATGTAAGTTACGGCTTTGAAATGTAAGCAAAATCGATGGTATGAGAAGATGCGATCTGCTATTCTGATATCAGAAAATAAAAAAAGAAAAGAGGTTTTTTCAAGAACAGCCCTTTCGGTATTGTTCTATTATTCGATTATCAGTCTGGTCAAAGCGGGCAGGCGCTCCCGTGGATCTTTGCAGAATTGTTAAATATTGTTAAATTTTTTTGAAATGCTTGACAAGATAACAGGAAAACGTCATAGTAGAATTAATCACAGGGTGGGAGATATTTCCACCCTGTTGTTACGTGGTTGAAAATTGACTTAGGCAAAGGTGTACTTGCCGGATATTACGGAACTCTAAATAGGAGAAAAAATATGAGAAGAAAAGACAGGGAAATTTCGGATTTTGATGAAATTATAGAGGTGATGAAGAAATGCGATGTCTGCCGGCTTGCCATGCAGGGAGAGGAATATCCTTATGTGGTGCCTTTGAACTTCGGCATGGAGGTTGAGGAAAATCAGGTGTCTCTCTATTTTCATGGGGCTCTGAATGGAATGAAGTACGATCTTCTTGCCAGGAACAACAAGGTCTGCTTTGAGATGGACTGCGGTCATATGCTGTACACGGACATGGAACAGGGGAACTGCACCATGTGCTATGAGAGCGTGATTGGCTTTGGCGCGGTGGAGGAGGTGCCGGAGGAAGAGAAAGCGGAGGCTCTGAATATCCTGATGGAGCATTACCCGGTTCCCGCCGGCTTTCGTTACAATGAAGCAGTGGTGCCGAAGACCCGCCTGTTGCGTCTTAGGGTGGAACGCTTAAGCGGGAAGCGCCGGGCGAAGTAAAACGATGCAAATCAGAACAAAAAAAGTATTGTAATACCATTCGGGTTCTGGTATACTTGCTATAAAATTATCGTAAAACAATAATTTTATAAGGAGGTATCCCATGAATCAACTACAGCCATTGTACGTCTTTTGGGAAGGCATCAGTACAGCTTTACGTACCCTGTCCTTGAGCGGGAGTGCGGGAAATGTACTTGCCTTCCTTTTGTATACCCTGATTTCACTGCTCCCGCTTTTCCTGCCCGGGCTTTGGCTTTGGAGAAGGAAGAGAAGGCTTTGGGGAGCGGATCTTTTACTGCCTCTGCTTAGCGCCTATACCTTTTACCTTCTCTATGTGTTTATCAATCCGGCTCTTTTCTATGCCCGCATGCCAAAGGGCCTCAAAGGAGAAGCGGGACTTCCCTGCCTGAAGGCCGTTTATGCAGGCTTATGGCTGTCCATGCTGCTCTCCTGGCTTGTACTCACCTGGATCCGGGTTTTAAGCGACGAAGAAATTCTGGACAGGAAGGAGTTTCTGTATCGCGGTATGAGAGGGCTCCTGACAGCTTCCATCGCAATCCTGGGAGCAGCGCTTTTGTATTCCACAGGGAGGGAGCTTATGGGCAGACTTGGGGAGCTTGCGGTTAACAGCGGGAAAACAGAAACGGATCTTGCATTTGCCCTTCTGCGGACAGCCTGTGCCTTCCTTCCCTCCTGTATTTTCCTGGGAATTCTCTGGCAGATGAAGCGGCTTTTAAAAGCCATGGAAGCAGAGCCCTTTGGAGAGGAAGAGCTTCGGGAGGCAAGAAGACTGGCAAGGGTCAGCCGCACAGGAGTGATGATGTCTGTGCTTACCGCCTTAACCTGGAACGGGGCCCTGTTCTTCTTTGCGGGAAGCCTGTCTTATGTGGATTACCGATGGGAGATTTCCTTCTTTCCCCTCCTGGCCGCCTTTGGCTCCCTGATTCTGGCCCGTTACCTGCGGGAGGCAGGAGAGCTGCGCAGGGAAAATGAAATGATCATTTAGCAGAGTGTGGGGAGGAGCAGATGGCGATTCGTGTTTATTTGGAGGATGTGCTGAAAAAGCGGAGCATGACCTCGAAAGAGTTATGTAAACAGATCGGCATTACGGAGGCCAATTTATCCATTCTGCGCAGCGGAAAGGCCAAGGGTGTGCGATTTGGCACCCTCAATAAGATTTGCTACTACCTCCAGTGCGATGTTGGAGAGATCCTCCGTTTTGACGGGCAGCTGGAAGAGGAAGAAACAGAATAAAGAGAACGGGGAACTGGAACAGATATTGCGGAATTGGAATGGAGGGTATGAAACAAATGAGAAGAAAAGAGCTTTACCGGAGTCGGAAGCTTCCATTATTTCTTGCGCTGTCTCTAAGCTTCATGTTTGGCGGCTGTACGTTAGCCAGGCCGGAGCTTCAGATGGCAGAGGAGGAACAGCTTTGCGGCATTTTGGCGGTGACGGGAGAGCAAGAAGCCCAGCAGGTGAAGGAGCAAAGCTTGGAAGGAAGGAGCTTTTTAAGCAAAAGAGAGCTTGAGGAAGCTCTGACTGCCGAGCTTATCGTGGAGGGAGTCTACCGGAAGGAAGAGCATACCTTTGCCTTTGAGGGTGTGGAGGGCCATGTGCTGGGTGTTATGGAGGAGGGAGAGCCCCCCACGATCCATTTTGTAAACGACGGATTCTTCACCGGAGTGGAGGCAAATACGACCGTGACGGATACGGGGAGAGAGGATACCATTTCCGGAACTATCCTGGTTATGCAAAGTCTCAATGAGCCTGTCTATCTGTATCCTGTATACGGCAGAAGCGACGGAAGCTACTATGCGGTTCTTGATTCCGGCGGCGTTTTGATGAACGGCGTGCACGATGAGGGGGAAGTCTACAGCCAGAATTACCACTGGGAAACGGTGGAGGAGTTTGGAGGAGAAAAGGAGACGAGATCCACAAGTATCACGGTTTCTGTGGAGGCGGGCATTCCGGTGAAACGAGTGCAGGTCCGGATGTATGATGAAAACAACGGGCTCTTGGAGACAAAAGAGCTTTCCGGCAAGATGCGAAAGGTCCGTCTTCCGGAAGAGACTGCATACATCATTGTGGAGGAGGAGACTGTAGAAGGAGCTGTGAAACGGAGCCTTTACAACCGGGAGGAAACAGAAGAAGAGCTGGTTCATGTAGTCCATTATCCGGGAAGAGACGGTCTGATAGATTCGCAGGAGATTGTATTTTTCAAAGCAGGAACTACTTGAATCCTTGCGGGAGAAAGAGTAAAATAAAAAACAGACTGTAAACAGACAACCTGTACGCGCAAAAGCCAATGGATTACGGAAGGCCTTTGGCGCACAAAATGAGGCAGGAGGTATTATGCTCTTTCATTCTGCGGGATTTTTACTCTTTTTCCCTGTTGTGGTACTGATCTATTTTATCATACCCCGAAAAATCAGGAATTTGTGGCTTCTTTTGGCCAGCTATTACTTTTATATGTGCTGGAATGCCAAATATGCGCTTCTCCTTTTGACCTCCACGGTGATTACCTATGTGAGCGGAATTCTGCTTCATCGGGCAGAGGGGAGACTGGCCTTAAAAAAGTGGATCGTGGCCGGCAGCTTTGTGCTGAACATCGGCATTCTCTTTTACTACAAGTATATCAATTTCCTTCTGGGACTTTTGGGAGATCTGGCCCGGACCCTTCACATCGAGCTTCAGGTTCCGGTCTTTGACATTCTTCTGCCGGTGGGAATCTCCTTTTATATTTTCCAGGCCTTAAGCTATACCATGGATGTATACCGGGGAGACATTTACGCGGAGAAAAATTTCTTTCGCTACGCGCTCTTTGTGTCCTTTTTCCCGCAGCTTGTGGCCGGACCCATCGAGCGCTCCAAGAACCTCCTAAAGCAGCTGGCTGAGCCCAAATCCTTTGACTATGAGCGGGTGCGAGAGGGCCTGCTTCTGATGCTGTGGGGATACTTTCTGAAGCTGGTGATCGCAGACCGGTGCGCCGTCCTGGTCAATACGGTTTACGGAGATTATACTTCCTATCACGGCTTCCAGCTGGTTTTGGCCAATGTCCTCTTCGCCGTTCAGATTTACGGTGATTTTATGGGATACTCGGTGATTGCAAAGGGAGCCGCAAAGGTCCTGGGCTATGAGCTGATGGAAAATTTTTCCCAGCCCTATTTTGCAGTGAGCATCCGAGAGTTCTGGAGAAGATGGCACATTTCCTTAAGCTCCTGGCTTCGGGATTATCTTTATATCCCTCTGGGAGGAAGCAGGGGCACGAAGGGAAAGAAATATCGCAACCTTATGATTACCTTTCTGGTCAGCGGCCTCTGGCACGGAGCTAATCTCACCTTTGTGTTCTGGGGGGCTCTCCATGGGCTGTACCAGATCGCGGAGGAGCTTCTTACGCCTGTTTGTTCCCGGTGGATCCAACGGCTTCGCATCCGCACAGAGACCTTTTCCTTTAGATGCCTTCAGTGCCTGAAAACCTTTTTCCTGGTAGATCTTGCCTGGATCTTTTTTCGGGCCGACACCCTCTCCAGTGCGGCTGTGATTCTTAAGGAGTCCTTCAACTGGTCCAATACGGGTCTTCTCCTGAACGGAGGCGTCTATGAGCTGGGACTTGACGAGCGCAACCTATCCATCCTGGCCCTGGCCCTTATAGCCCTGGCAATTCACAGCGTCATGAAGGAGCTTCGGTGGAATGTGCAGGAGCGGCTTTCCAGGCAGAATGCAGTGTTCCGCTACGCCCTGTACTGGAGCGCAGTGCTTCTCATCACCTTTTCCCTGGATATTTCGGGGCAGGAGTTTATCTACTTTCAATTTTAACCTTAAAACAGTACGAATCTGGGATAAAAACAATGAAAAATGTGATCAAACTGTTGGCAAAGGGCGCCCTGGTGATGCTGCCCATGCTCGTGATTTATATCTATATCTGGGTGAGCCCCATGGCCTTTATGGATGAGGAGATCCCCCATTATCTCTGGAACAAGGAAAAGACAAACACGCCAGAGGATCGCTATTACGACACGATCATTCTGGGAGATTCCATTGCAAATGCCGCCTATATGCCGGAAATATTGTCCGAGACCACCATCAACCTGTCCCTGGGAGGCATGACGCCGGTTGAGAATTATTACATCCTGCAGGACTGGCTTTCAAGCCATTCGGCGCCCAAGGTCTGCTACATCAGCTTTCAGGATGCCCATTTCCTGGTGGACGACTGCTTTTGGTCCAGGACCATGTACACCCATCGGTTTCGACGGGAGCAGATTCGGGAAATCATAAGGACAGCCGAGGTCTACCGGGAGCACTCGATTCTTACGGAGCACTATTGGATGGATGTCCTCTCCTACGAACTTCGCCTGCCCAACAAATATATGGCGTCCCTCTTAAACGGAGGCTTCAATCAGCGCTATGAGACCAACAAGGAGGAGCAGCGCCTGGACGAGCTTCACGGAGGGCGGTACATAGCCAGAGACGCCAAAGGCTTTGACGGCGGCCACAAAGTAGTGCTGGATGAATTTTATGTAAACCCATTGTTCGAGGATTACTATCGAAGGCTCATCGGCCTGTGCGTAGATCAGGGAATTCAAGTGCGGCTTGTAAAGCTGCCCCACCCGGAAAATGTGAGCTTTACAGAGGAATATAGGACACAGTTTTATGAATACTATGAGATACTGAAGCAAGACTACCCCGGAATCACCGTGGACTGGATTCCCACCTATCAAAAGGAGTGTTTTGTGGACGAAAATCATCTGAGCAATTACGGGGCTCTTTGCTTTAGCAGTGAAATCCGTAAGCTCTACCCGGAGGATTTCCCCGATGCGCCTCTTAATGAGCAGCAAGTGGCTGCCGTCAATGACTCCATAAGCTATGTGAGAAGAGGAGAGGAGCTCTTTGACTGGATTGCCGGAAGAGACTACACTCTTTTCCTGCGAGATGACGAAGGGGTTTCTTCCGTTTCCGGCCTGGGCGATTCAGGAGTCCAGGAGGAGGGATACGTCCTGGAAAACGGCCTTTTCCTCAAGCGGGAGCCAAACGAGGCATGGAAGTGGGGAGAACCGGAAATGGGAGAGGTGACCATGGTTGTGGTGGATCACTACAACGACCAGGTAGTTTATCAGCAATCTTTTTGGAGGGAAAAGGACATGTATCTCATAGCAGAGTAACAGATAAATGGGGCTGTGAAAGCATCAGCCGTGGGCGGAAAAAGGAAGGGGAAGCCATGACAAGGATCTTACTGGTGGAGGACGACAAAAACATTGTGGAAAATTTAAGCGCCGTTCTTGGAGCCGAGGGCTTTCAGGTTCGGACAGCCTCCGGGCAGCAGGAGGCCTTAAGGGCTGTGGACGAGGAGAGCTTTGACCTGCTTCTTCTGGACGTATCCCTAAAGGACGGCAACGGCTTCGCAGTCTGCTCCGCCGTCAAGGGAAAGGGCGATCTTCCCGTGATTTTCCTGACAGCCTCAGGAGATGAGTACAGCGTGGTAACGGGACTGGAGCTAGGGGCGGAGGACTACATCAGCAAGCCCTTTCGTCCCAGAGAGCTGGTGTCCCGTATTCGAAGCGTTCTGCGCCGCTGCGGAAAGACCCAGGCAGTGCTGGAAGTTTCGGACCTGAAGGTGGACACCGTCCGGGCTCTGGTGACAAAGGGAGGCCGGGAATGCTTTCTCTCTGCCCTGGAGTATCGGCTTTTGCTCTTTTTCCTCAACCACAAGGGTATGATCCTCACCCGCGGCCAGCTTTTGGAGGAAATTTGGGACGCGGCAGGAGAATTCGTCAATGACAATACCCTTACCGTGTATATCAAACGCCTCCGGGAAAAGATAGAGACCGATCCACAGAACCCTCAGATCATCCGTACCATTCGAGGAATGGGATATAAGCTGGATTAAGGAACAGGAACGGAGAATTCGTATGACTTTTTTTCGAAATCAGGAAATCAGAAGGCAGATCCTCCTCTCCCTGGGAGCAATCCTTGCGATGGGAGGGCTTGGGCTTTTTCTTTTTCCGGCGAGCCCAGACAGCGCTCTCTTCGGAGTCCTCTGCGGCCTGGGAATGAGTCTTGTGTGGCTTGCCTTTACGAAAACACGCTATGATCGCTTAAGAGATCTGGCGGCCGATACGGATCGGATGCTCCACGGAGAGCGGAATCTGAATTTTACCAGCTATCAGGAAGGAGAGCTTGCCATCCTGGCCAACGAGGTGGAGAAGCTTTTGCTGCGCCTTCTGGAGCAGTCGGATACCCTTCTTCGGGATAAGCGCTATCTGAGCGATTCCCTGGCGGATATTTCCCACCAGCTCCGCACACCCCTCACCTCCCTTCAGCTTTTGTTTGCGCGGCTTCAAGCCGAGGGGGACGTAAGAGAGAAGCGGCGTCTGGCCTATGAGGGAAGTCAGCTTCTGGGAAGGGTGGATTGGCTGGTAGACGCCCTTCTGAAGATCTCCAAGATTGATGCGGGAACGGCCGTGTTTGTAAAGGAGCAGGTAGACGTAGGAGAGCTGGTAGAGCGAGCCATAAAGCCTCTGGAGATCTCCATGGAGCTGCGGGAACAAAAAGCGGTTCTGGAGCTTAAAGAGCAGGTGTGCTTTGCGGGAGACATAGCCTGGAGCGCAGAGGCTCTTGGCAATATCCTCAAAAACTGTATGGAGCACACAGGCCAGGGAGGAACCATCCGGGTGCAGGCATCGGAGAACCACCTGTACACGGAGATTCAGATTGAGGATAACGGCTCCGGTATCGATCCGGAGGATCTGCCCCATCTCTTTGAACGCTTCTACAAGGGAAAGAATGCCTCCGATTCCAGTGTAGGCATTGGCCTGGCTCTCGCAAGGATGATAGTCTGTGCCCAGAACGGAACCCTAAAGGCCGAGAACCGGGAAGGAGGCGGGGCGCGGTTTACCATACGCTTTTATAAAGGAGTGGTGTAAAGGGAGAAGCCTTATGAAATTTCGCGAGATACTGGAAAAAGCCGGGGAAAGAGAAGAGGCTCCGGAGCAGGAAAAGGAAGGAAAAGGCGCCCTGACCCAGAAAGGCGGTTACGGCAGCAGTCAGGCAAAGGAGGCTCCCATAGAGGGAGAGATTGCCTCAGAGCATGATTTTTTCTGGCGCCGGGAAGATTTGAAGCTTGTCAGAGTGAAAAATGACAGAGCTTTTTTTCGTCTGGAGACAAATATCAAGGCCCTGGTAGTTCCTATGGAACGATTCGGAGCAGGAGAAATACCTGCAAGACTGATGAACATAAGCGCCGGAGGCGTAGGAATCGGAACAAAATGCCAGTGCTGCCAGGAAGATAAGCTCCTTTTAAAGGTGAGACTACTTGCAGGGGAGGAGGAATGGAATCTCTTCTGTCAGATAGTGCGGATTGAAGAACGGGGGACGGCCGGCTTTGTCTATGGCTGCCGGCTGATTGAATTAACGGAAAAAGAAGAGGAAACACTGATGGAAAGCATCGAAAGGCTTCGCTACGAGCTGAGAGGATAAGAAAAGTGACAGATTTGTCATGGCACAGTCACCAAAATGTCATGGCCGGCCATTATACTCCAAATAGAAACAACGAATTAGAAAGGGGTTGACGCAAAATGGAAAAGCCTGCTCTCCCATTTTGTGTCAACCCCTCACCACAGACCAAAACAGGAGGAGCATTATGGAATTATTGAAGGTTGAGCACCTTTCCAAGGTATATGGCAAAGGAGAAAATGAAGTAAGAGCCCTGGACGACGTGTCCTTTTTGGTGCAGCAAAGGGAGTTTGTGGCGATCATCGGACCCTCCGGCTCCGGGAAATCCACGCTGCTTCACATCCTAGGAGGCGTAGATCGCCCTACCTCGGGTCATGTATACCTAGACGGAAAAGACATTTACAGCCAAAATGAGGAGCAGCTTGCCATTTTCCGGCGCCGGGAAATTGGTCTTATCTATCAGTTTTATAACCTCATCCCTGTGCTGGATGTGGAGGAGAACATGACCCTGCCCGTGCTGATGGACGGCCGGGAGGTCAACGAGGAGCGCCTTCAGGAGCTTCTTCGGGTATTAGATTTAAAGGACCGCAAAAAGCACCTGCCCAATCAGCTCTCCGGCGGACAGCAGCAGAGAGTGTCCATCGGCCGGGCCCTGATGAACGCGCCGGCCATTGTGCTGGCCGACGAGCCCACCGGTAACCTGGACTCCAAAAACAGCCAGGAGATCATGGAGCTTTTAAAGCTCTCCAACCAGAAATACGGGCAGACCCTTCTCGTGATCACTCACGACGAGAGCCTTGCACTCCAGGCGGATCGAATTATCTCCATCGAGGACGGGAAAATTGCCAGAGACGAGGTGATCCGCCGATGAATGTATTTACGAAAACGACCATCAAGACCTTGAAGAAGAATAAAACCAGGACTCTGGTGACCATCATCGGCATCGTTCTGGCTACGGCCATGCTGACGGCCGTCACCACCTTTATCTCCAGTCTTCAAAGCTATATGATCCGAGCGGTGATTGCCGAGAAGGGCGATTGGCACGGAAATATCTATGAGCTCTCCCAGGATCAGATCCATGAAATAGAGGAGGACGACCGGGTAGAGCACAGCGCAGCCATCCAAGAGCTTGGCTATGCCCTGCTTCCGGGTGCCACAGAGGACAGCTATTTGGAACGGCGGGCCCCGTACCTGTTTGTTATGGGAATGGACGAGAAGGCGAAAGAGACGCTTCCTGTGTATCTGCGTATGGGACGGATGCCTCAGAATGAGGGGGAACTGGCGGTAAGCTCCATGGCTATTTCCAGCGGAAAGGCGGACATAGAGCTTGGCGACACGCTGACCCTGGAAATCGGAAAACGCATAATGAAGGGAGAGGAGGCAGAGGAGCTTTTTCTCTATAATCCGCTGATTATGACATCAGAGGAGGGAAGCGATACGCCTACCGGAGTGGGTGAGGAATTAAGCCCCCAGATGGTGCGCACCTACCAGATAGTGGGAATCATAGACACACCCAGATTTCTGGATTCCAACAGTGTGTCCTATGCCGCCATCACGGCGGCGGATCGGGAGCCGGAGGAGGGCAGCCGGTTTGCCTGCTTCTATAAGTGCGGGAAGGCTTCGGATGTGTATGACGTGGCGGAAGACCATATGGCCGGCGATACCTATGCCACCTACAATTCAGAGCTTTTGCGCTATCAGGGCACCTCCAGAAACCGTCCCTTTATGCGGATGCTCTATGGGCTGGCTGCCGTTTTGATTCTTCTGATTATGACGGGAGGGATTTCTCTGGCTCACAATTCCTTTGCCATTTCTGTCAGTGATCGGACGAAGCAGTTTGGACTTTTGGCCTCCACGGGGGCTACGCCGAGGCAGCTTCGGGGGATGGTGCTGCGGGAGGCTCTGCTGGTAAGCGCTGTGGGGATCCCGCTTGGTATAGTAAGCGGGATTGCGGGAAGCGGGATTACGCTGCATTTTACGGGAAGCTCCTTTTTCTACCTGTATGATTCCATAGAACCGATGCACCTTCATGTTTCCTGGTCGGCGGTGGCGATCGCTGCGATCACGGCGCTTATTACGGTGCTGATTTCCGCTTTTATCCCTTCCTGGCGGGCGGCAAGGGTGTCGCCTATGGAGGCTATCCGTCAGGCCGGGGATATTAAGGTGCCAAAGAGGGTTGCCCGCAAGGGAAGGCTTTCCTACCGGTTCTTTGGGCTGGAGGGCATGATTGCCGGAAAGCATTTCAGCCGCAGCAAAAAGCAGTATCGGACCACCATTTTTTCCTTGTTTATCAGTATTGTGCTTTTCATCTCTGCAAGCTCCTTTTCCTCCTATGTGAAGAGCAGCATTACGGTGGTGAACGGTGAGGAGCAGATAGATGTCAGTCTGTACATGGAGGAGGAGAGCGAAGGAGAGATCGAGAAGGTACGGGAGCTGGTGCGGAGCATGGAAAGGGTGGACCGGATGATTTCCATAGCAAACGTCAATATGGATCTGGCTCTTGATCCCAACCTTCTGACAGAGGATTATAGGAAGCTTTTGGATCTGGAATATGTGCCTGATGAGGACGGATGGGGTCCCCGCTATCTGGAGGATGGGCAGATCGTGCTTTACGATTGCAGTATCCTGGTGATGGAGGATGAGGAATACGAAGCTTATGTGGAAGAGCTTGGGCTTCCTGCAGAGGAGTATACAGGGACGAAGGCTAAGGCGGTTGCTCTTAATCAGCTTAAGGGATATATGCCGGAGCAGCAGCGCTATCGGCTCTATGATATTATGAAAGCTCCTGGGGATGAGCTTGAGATGCTGGTGACGGATTATGAGGCGTTTTATGAGGCCGAGAGGGAAACAGGGGAGGAACCGGACAGAGAGGCGTTTCAGACTGGGATTTCCGTGACGGTGGGTGCGTTTGCGGATCATGCGCCTATGAACCTCTATGGGGAGTGGGGCGGCGGATTTTCCGTGATCCTTTCGGAGAGTATGTTTACGCAGCTTATAGGAGAGGGGAATCCTTATCTTACGAATACGCAGGTTTATATTCAGACAAAGGATCATGCGGAGGTGGCAGAGAGGCTGGAGGCATTGTCTGTGGAGGGGGATTATGACAGCTATTTCTTTGTGATCGATCAGGCGCAGAGCCGTCAGACTCATAGGAGTCTGCTGGTGACGGTGGATGTGTTTGCTTATGGGTTTATTGCGCTGATCTCGCTGATTGCGGTGGCTAATGTGTTTAATACGATTTCTAATGGGGTGTTATTACGTAGAAAGGAATTTGCGGTTCTTAGCTCTGTGGGGATGACACCTAAGGGGCTTCGGCGGATGCTGCATTATGAATGTGTGCTTTATGGGTGTAAGGCTTTGCTTTATGGGCTTCCGGTGTCGCTTTTGGTGACCTGGGAGATTTACCGGGTGGTGGAGCGGAGTATGGATACGGGATTTTATGTGCCGGTTTCCAGTATTTTGATTGCGGTTTGCAGTGTGTTTTTGGTGGTGTTTGCTACGATGATGTATACTAGGGGCCGGATGAAGGGGGAGAATGTTATCGATAGTATTCGGGAGGAGAGTTTGTAAGGTTTTTGTGAAGGGGTTGGCGGGAAATCAGGCAGCAGACTTTTCCGCCAACCCCTTATTTACACTTTGGGGGCGGAAGGAAAAAGATAGGGCTTTGGCGGTTCACGTACCCTCAGTCTGTGCAAAGCTATATGATATTGATTTTAAGCATGCGTGTTTGATATGATGAAAGAGAAAGGAGGCATACTTAAATGGAACTTCGGGTTTTACAATACTTCCTGGCTGCTGCGAGAGAAGAAAATATTACCAAAGCGGCGGCTCTTTTGCATATCACACAGCCCACTTTATCTCGTCAGCTTATGCAGATGGAGGAGCACTTCGGACGATCTGGCAGGTGTGCCCATAATTATAGCAAGGAGACAGTCTGTACGGAATGAACTGGAAAACTGGTTTGGCTATGACAAAGAAAAACTCCATGTTGCATTGACCTGCAATCTCTCTCACTACAATCAACCTATCATGGTGGAGAGTGGCATTGGAGTGGCATTGGTGATGGAATTTGCCTGTAATCAGGATACGTTATGCCTAAGACCGTTGGAGCCGGAGATCGAGAGCGGCTGTCTCTTGGTCTGGAAAAAGAACCTGACACTTTCACCGGCAATGCAGCGGTTTAGAGAATACGTAAAAGGCATTTCTTGGAATACAAAACAAGTATTAGACATAGAAGACAATGTTTTATAAGATAAATATACACTGAGGGTATCAAGTGCACAGAAAAATCAAGAGGAGGTAGCAGAAATGAATTGCATTGTATGGAGAGATGGGATTCAAGTGTTTCCGTATGTCTGTGAACTGGACCAGGATCTTTTCGGATGGGGATGAGCAGAGGCGTTATACGGCGCTCCATCATCAGCTGGTTGCCAGTGCAAAAGCAGTCAAAATGGCGCATGAGATCGCTCCGGACAATCAAGTGGGCTGCATGCTCTTAAGCAGGGTGTCCTATCCTTATACCTGCAGGGCGGAAGATGTGCTGAAAGCGCAGCAGGTGATGCAGACTGCAAATTACTATTGTGGGGATGTCCATGTGCGGGGGGAATATCCGGCATTTGCAGGACGGCTTTGGAGAGAAAAAGGGATTACAATTCCGTTTGCGGAAGGCGACAGGGAGGCTCTGAAAGAAGGACGTGTGGATTTTGTCAGCTTCAGTTATTATTCCAGCAGCACGGCAACGGATGATCCGACAGTGCCGGTTGCCAACGGAAATATGATGCGCGGTCCGGCAAATCCCTATCTGGAGCAGAGCCAGTGGGGATGGACAATCGATCCGAAGGGACTCAGGTATTTGCTGAATGAGTTTTACGGACGGTGGAAGAGGACGGGAGTATCCATGACGAATATCGCATCGCATATATGCGGGAGCATATCAAAGAGATGGCGGAAGCTGTCGCAGGATTCCGAAGATTGTGCGCGAAATAAATTAGGCAAAGGAAAGCAGACATACAATAAATTTAATCCAAAAAGGAGGAATTGTCTGCACGTTGGGAAAGGAGCATATTTACAGAGATGACAATGAAAGAAGTGAGCGAACGGTATAACATTCCCATTAAAATACTGAAAGAGTATGAAAAATGGGAGCCGTGCGGCACAGTAAAGAAAGTTATGGGGGCATGGCAGTATGACGATCAGGACATAGAAAGGCTCAGTATGATTATGACACTGCATGACATGGGATTTAACAACGGCGAGGCGGAAACCTATATGCGTCTTACCTTGGAAGGAGATCACACGGAGCCTGAACGGATAGCGATGCTGAACAGGAGAAGGGGCAAGACCCTGGATGAGATCCATTTTAAGGAAAAACAGATAGCGCATATGGATTATCTGCGGCATGAAATGCAGAAAAATAAAAAGTAAGATTAAGCGGTTATGCAGAAAATTAAAACAGAAAAAAGAAAAGGAGAGATTATCATGAAAATCAATAACAAAGAAGAGTTTACCGGAACAACTGGCATATCCATCATGCAAAGAACGGCGGCGGTCAGCTTTTGATCTGCACGGCAGGCAGCGGCTGGTATCAGGAGGAAGGAAAGGAGGCAGTCAGCCTGGAACCGGGTATCGTCATCACGATTCCGGCGGAGGTAAAACACTGGCACGGTGTAAAGGCGGACAGCTGGTTCTCACATATCGCGGTGGAAGTTCCCGGCGAAGAAACGAGGAGTGAGTGGTGTGAGCCTGTGGATGACGAGGCGTATGGAAAATTAAGATAATAGACGAGGAAGAGTGTGAGACCTTATAGGGAGTGAGAAATATGTTCAGCAATATTGCGCAGAGCATCTGGTCCCTTGCTGCATTGGTCTGTGTGACGATGGGACCGGTATTTATCACGGTGATTAAGGGATAAGAAAGGGGTTTTAAATATGCAGTATACAAAATTAGGTAATTCGGAATTAAATGTTTCCCGTATCTGTATGGGATGTATGGGATTTGGCGATGCAAAAAACGGACAGCACTCATGGACGGTTGATGAGGAACATTCCCGTGAGATTATAAAGCAGGGGCTTTCACTTGGCATCAATTTTTTTGATACGGCAATCGGCTACCAGAGCGGCACCAGCGAGCAATATCTCGGAAGGGCGCTGCGGGACTATGCCAAACGGGAGAAAGTCGTGGTGGCGACAAAATTCCTGCCGCGGACGAAAGAGGATATTGAAAAAGGAATCACGGGACAGCGGCATATTGAGCAGATGATAAACAAAAGTCTTGAAAATCTGGGTATGGATCATGTGGATCTTTACATCTACCATATGTGGGA
Organism: Lachnospiraceae bacterium; assembly: GCA_022791635.1. Classification (GTDB taxonomy): domain Bacteria; phylum Bacillota; class Clostridia; order Lachnospirales; family Lachnospiraceae; genus Laedolimicola. Next base: position 41,355 of record JAAVZL010000039.1, on the reverse strand, counting down.
TTACCAGACGCCGCTCTATGACATTATGGAGGGGCTGAATCATATTGTAAAGGCAGGAAAAGCCCGCTATATCGGTATATCGAACTGCTTTGCATGGCAGCTTGCGAAGGCAAATGCCCTTGCCGAAAAAGAAGGCTTTGCAAAATTCGTATCGGTGCAGGGACATTATAACCTGATCTTCCGGGAAGAAGAGCGGGAGATGGCTGGGCTGTGTGCGCAGGATAATATCGCCATGACACCCTACAGCGCGCTGGCAGGGGGAAGGCTGTCAAAGCTGCCTGGTGAAACCTCTAAGAGACTTCTTGAGGACAGTTATGCGAAATTCAAATATGACGCTACGGCTAAGCAGGATGGCGTAATCATTTCGCGGGTGGCAAAGCTTGCCAAACAAAAAGGGGTGAGCATGACGGAGATTTCCCTGGCATGGCTGCTCACAAAGGTTACTTCCCCGGTGGTGGGTGCAACGAAGCTGCACCATGTGGAGGGAGCGGCAAAGGCGGTTGACCTGACGTTAAGCGATGCGGAGCTGGCATATCTGGAGGAGCCCTATGTTCCCCACGCTCTTGTGGGCGTTATGGCGCAGAATACGGTAGCTGCGGCGAAGGAAAAGCATGTGTGGTCTATGGGAAATCAGAAGATTTAAGGATACAGAGCGAGGTTATTATAAATGTTAAAATTTGGAAAACAAAGTAATGACAAAGAAATGGAGGAACCCAAAATGATGAACTATCACGAAACAGATCCGGAATTTATGAAGATTATAGAGCATTTTACATTGGAAGAAGTGGCGAAGGAGCCCGGTCAGGAGCTTCCGGATGATACACGCTATCTGGTGATCCTTGCCACATTATTAGGCTGTCAGGGGCTTGACGTTTATAAAGATATGCTGCCGAAAGCGCTGGGTGAGGGACTTACACCCATCATGGTAAAGGAGATGGTCTATCAGGCAGTGGATTATCTTGGGCTTGGCAGGGTTATGCCGTTCCTGTCCGTTACCAATGATATTTTAACCGTGGGGGGCGTCAAACTGCCGCTGCCCGCACAGGCGACGACAACTATGGAAAACAGGCTGGAAAAGGGAGCGGAAGCACAGGCGGAGATTTTCGGGGAGCATATGAAGGAAGCGTGGAAAGCAGGGCACATTAACCGGTGGCTGGCGGCAAACTGTTTTGGCGACTATTACACAAGGAACGGTCTGGACTTAAAACAGCGTGAGCTGATCACATTCTGCTTTCTGGTAGCACAGGGCGGCTGTGAACCGCAGCTTACCGCCCATGCAAAAGGAAATATGAATCTTGGAAATGACAAAGATTTCCTGCTCAGGGTGGTATCACAGTGCCTGCCCTATATCGGTTATCCCCGCAGCCTGAATGCGGTAGCCTGTGTCAACAAGGCAGCGGAATTATAAAGCTTCGGAAAGTGGAGGCAGCATGGAAACAATCAGAAAAGTTCGTGCATTCGGGTGAGTTTTGTTTTACAGGTTCCGGAAATCGTGGTATAATCAATTTATCTATATGCAGAAGTCAGGAGAGTTGATGGCGATGAAGGGATGGAAGAATAGATTCAGGAACGGTTTTGTGCTGCTTTTGACGGCGGCGCTCATAGGGAGCTGCACGGAGGGCGGAAGCCTGTCTGTGTGGGCTAAGGCAAGGAACGACGGTGCAGGATTGCCGGAGACCTTTAGCGAGACCGTGTCTACGGAGGAAGAGCTTTTGGAGCCGGAGGAGCTTTTGGAAGGCTATCTGTATCAGCAGGCCTATGAGGAGCTTGGAGTGGAGACTTCCTTCTTTGGAAACGTGGGCGGTACGAGGCTGTCCGGGGAGGAGAAGAAGATCTATGATGCCTTAAAGGGGCATATAGAGAAAGTGGCTAAGGGAGAGGAGACTTCCACAGAGGTAAAGGTGGAAGGGCTTGCGATTTCGGGAACAGAAACGGAAGTGAGTGATTCCGTAAGAAAGGTAATGTCTTACCTTTTGATGGATTGCCCCTACGACTTTTATTGGTACAATAAAACAAATGGATACAAATTTACGTATCAATCAGGTGGGAGCAGCTCCGTCACGTTTTTCCTGGCTGTGTCGGCGGAGTATCAGGGGACATCGGAATATACGGTGAATTCTGCAAAGACGAAGGCCGCGGCAGGTACGGTAGCGAAGGCAAAGAGCATCGTAACGGCCAATCAGAATAAGACGGATTATGAGAAGCTTAAGGCTTACCTGGATGAAATCAAGAGGCTTGTTTCTTATAACAACCAGGCGGTGGGGAGCGGCTATGGCAATCCCTGGCAGCTTATTTGGGTGTTTGACGGAGACAGCAGTACGAATGTGGTGTGTGAGGGCTATGCCAAGGCATTCCAGTATTTGTGCGATTTGTCTGCTTTTTATGATGCCGCCTGTTATACGGTTACCGGAATGATGGGCAGCGGCAATCACATGTGGAACATCGTAACGCTGAAGGGGAAAAACTACTTGGTAGATGTGACAAATTGCGACGCGGGAACCGTGGGAGATCCGGAACAGCTGTTTTTGACGGGAACTCAGGGTTCCGTACAGAATGGGTATTCCTTTTCCCTGAGCGGTGGTCAAACGGTTACTTATCGGTATGACGACAATCAGTCCGGCCTGCTGGGGGATGTCTTAAGCCTGGCCTCTGCTCCCTATCAGGATCAGCCTGGGAGCGCTGTGACCATTCAGATTCCTCCCTCGGTAAAAGAGGTGACCTTTGGCGATGAAGTAGATTCTTCCGATTTGATGAATGGTGCTGTTAAGGATGCCGGTGGAAATGTGGTTACAGGCAGCTTTCAGTGGGCAAACAACGTAACCTTTTACGGAGAGGCCGGGAAAAATCAGCTGAATGCCGTATTTATTCCCAGTGACAGTCAGTATAGCCCCGTAGGGCTTTCCGTAGACGTTACCGTAAAGAAAAAGCCTATTATGGTGACGGCAGACGCAAAGAGCAAGGCCTATGGCCAGCCGGATCCGGAATTCACCTATACGGCCGAGGGGGTTCTTGAGAACTATCCCCTGACAGGCTCCCTGACGCGAAAGGCCGGAGAGAGCATGGGGACTTATGCAATCGAGCAGGGAAGCCTCACCAATGCGGAGAATCCCAACTATGATATTACCTTCCAGGGAAGCAATCTGGAGATCACCGCTGCGGACTATACGGTGACCGTAAGCGAAAAGCAGAATATTCGTCCGGGTTCGGGCGAGTTTACGGAGCCTGTATTTACGGATGAAAGCGGAAATCCCCTTGTGGGAACACTGACCTATACCTATAACAATCAGAGCTATACTGATTATAATAGCTTAAAGACCGTGCTTGCCGCACTCAAAGAGGGGGACAGCGGAACCATATCCTACACCTTTGAGCCGGCGGATCAGGAAAATTACAGCACAAAGGAAGGCAGTATTTCCTTTACCGTAAGCTCTCTGGAGTTTCTTGTGGGCACGTCTCCCGCCACTGCAGCCAATGCAGTGACCATCAAAGCCGATGCCGTATACGGCGACGCCTGGTCCGATATCGTAAAGCTGGGAGCAATCACTGCAAAGGCGGGAAATGAAGAGGATAGCGCTCCGGGCAGCTTTGGGCTTCGTGACAGCGGCATTCCGAAGGCCGGAAGCGGTCAGCGCTTCCAGGTAGTCTACAACGGAACCATAGGCGGGAAAACCTATACCAATGAGCCGGTCTTAACCGGAACCGCAGACATCGGGAAACGTCCTCTTACCCTGGCGGCAGGAAGCTGTAAAATCACCAAGGTATACGATAAGACCCGGGATCCGGGAACGGCAGACGGAAGTCTCCTGCTCAATAATCTTCTTCCGGAGGATGAGGGTCAGATCAGCACGGCCATAGTACCGGCCCCCTACACAGATCCCAATGTAAACGGACAAAGCCGCATAACCGTGACCGTGGGGCTCAGCGGAGCCGCAGTGTCCAACTATGAATTAAGCGGCAATACGGTGGAGATCCCCTGCGAGATCACCCCAAAGCCCATTACCCCGGGCTTAAAAGTATCAGGAAGCTATACCTATACAGGCACAGCCGTCACCCCTACCGTCACCGTCACCGACGGCTCCGACGTTCTTGCAGAGTCCGACTATGAGATAGCCCTCAGCAACAACCAAAACGCCGGAACAGCCAAAGTGGCAGTCACGCCAAAGGCCGACGGCAACTATACCTGGAGCCCTGCGGTGGAAGCAACCTTCCCCATCGACAAGGCAGGCTACACCGGCACAAAGGCCATGTCCGTGACTGCAGGCTACGGGGCAAGCGCCACCTTCAATATAGCCTCCATGCTGCCGGCAGGCTATCAGCTGGGAGCCATCCGCGTAGAGGACCGGGATCAGATTTTTTCCGGAACCCCGTCCATAAGCGGCACAAACGTATCCTGCACCATCGTAAACGACAGCGCAAAGGTAGGGCGTTCCGCAGTCATCACCATACCGGTAACCGGCACCACCGATTACCAAGCCTTTGAGGCCACCCTTACGGTAACCGTAGCAGCGAACCAAAACTCAAGCAATAACAACAATAGTAACAATAACAACAGCAGTAACAACAATAACAATAATTCCGGTTCCGGCTCCGACGGCAGCAACAACAATGCAGAAAAGGTAAACTACAGCCTCAACATCGACAGCAAGATAACCAGCGTCCCCCAGGCCCTGGGCAGTATGGAAGACCTGAATACCCCGGCCAAGATCGAAGCCCAGATGAAAGCAGAGCTAAAAAAACGGGCCGCCGGCCTCACCGACGAGCACACAGTGGTTTATGACGTCGTTCTGATGGTGAACATCAATGGCGGAGGATGGAAGACAGCAACCAAAGAAAACTTCCCCTCCAACGGCCTCACCGTAGTCATTCCCTACCCAGAGGGCACCGATCGAACCAAGCACGACTTCATTGTAAGCCACATGTTCACAGAAGAAATGAACGGCCATAAGCCCGGAGAGATCGAATACCCCTCCGTGACCAAGACAACCGAAGGCCTGGAATTCAAGGTAAACGGCCTGTCCCCCATCTCCATAGGCTGGACAGAAGCCGGAAAGCTCAACACCGCCAGCACAGGCGTAAAGAGCCCCAAAACCGCAGACAATAGTCCCATTGCCATGTATCTCAGCCTGATGGCCCTATCCATAACCATCCCAGGCTTCCTATGGCGTCGTGAACGCAAAAAATCTCATCAATAAACCCGTAATGGAGCCATGACGTAGATGGTGACAGAGGAAAATGAAGGCGGCAGGCTTTTCCGATATCCAGTGTCCGTGAACCGTCCGAACACGGATATGGAAAAGCCTGCCGCCTTCGTTTGCCTCTGTCACCCCCCAAAAAACATAAAAATTTAAGAATTCTTTCACACTTCCTTCATTGCTCCCTATCCCCATAAGTGATACACTTCTCTTTAACAAACAATAAAGCACCATTTCAAATCCACAAAAAGGAGAAAATCCGTGAAGGAAGTAAAAAATTCAAAAAAACCATTTCTGTATTACTATATAATGGTCCTCTTAGTAATGATCCTTTTGAACACCCTCTTCATCCCAAAGGCCCTCACCCCCAAGGTAACCCAGGTAGGCTACGACACCTTCCTGGACATGATAGACGCCCGGAAGATCAAACAGGTCCAGGTAGAAGACAATCAGATCATCTTCTCCGATACCGCAGAGCCCACCAACTACTATAAAACAGGCGTATTCTACGATCCCAGCCTGGTAGACCGCCTCCATGAGGCAGGGGCCGAATTCGGAACCGAGATTGTAGAAGAGCCCTCCCCCTGGCTTTCATTCTTAATATCTCTTCTGCCCTTTATCCTTATGATAGCCCTGGGCCAGCTTTTAATGCGAAGCCTAACCAAGCGCATGGGCGGTCCCATGGGCAACGCCATGACCTTTGGAAAAAGCAATGCCAAGATTTATGTAGAATCCACCACAGGCATCAAATTTTCCGATGTGGCCGGGGAGGATGAGGCCAAGGAGGTACTCACCGAGATCGTAGATTTTCTCCACAATCCTGAAAAATACGCCGAGATCGGCGCCTCTATGCCCAAGGGAGCCCTTCTTGTAGGCCCTCCCGGTACCGGCAAGACCCTCCTTGCCAAGGCAGTGGCCGGAGAGGCAGAGGTGCCCTTCTTCTCCATATCCGGATCGGAATTTGTAGAAATGTTCGTAGGCATGGGAGCGGCCAAGGTCCGGGATCTCTTCAAGCAGGCCAACGAGAAGGCTCCCTGTATTGTGTTTATCGACGAGATTGATACCATCGGAAAGAAGCGTGACGGAGGCGGCATGGGCGGCAACGACGAGCGGGAGCAGACCCTCAACCAGCTTCTCACGGAGATGGACGGCTTTGACGGACGCAAGGGTGTGATGATACTTGCGGCTACCAACCGTCCGGAATCTCTCGATCCGGCTCTTCTTCGTCCGGGCCGGTTTGACCGGAGAGTGCCGGTGGAGCTTCCGGATCTGAAGGGCCGGGAGGATATTCTGAAGGTCCATGCCAGGAAGATAAGGCTTGGAGAGGACGTGGATTTCAATGCCATTGCCCGGGCCGCTGCCGGAGCTTCCGGTGCGGAGCTGGCCAATATGATCAACGAAGGAGCTCTGCGTGCCGTACGGCAGGGAAGAAAGATTGTGATGCAGAGTGATTTGGAAGAGAGCGTTGAGGTGGTGATTGCAGGCTACCAGAAGAAAAACAAGGTGCTCTCGGATAAAGAGAAGCTGATTGTGTCCTATCATGAGGTGGGACATGCTTTGGTGGCGGCTCTTCAGAATCATTCGGCGCCGGTGCATAAGATTACGATTATTCCCCGTACCTCCGGGGCCTTGGGCTATACCATGCAGGTGGAGGAAGGGGAGCATAATCTCATGAGCCGGGAGGAGCTGGAGAATAAGATTGCGACTTATACCGGCGGACGGGTGGCAGAGGAGCTCATTTTCCATTCCGTGACTACGGGGGCTTCCAATGATATTGAACAGGCGACCAAGCTTGCCAGGGCTATGGTTGCGCGCTTTGGCATGACGGAGGAGTTTGATATGGTGGCGATGGAGACGGTGAGCAATCAGTATCTGGGAGGGGATACTTCTTTGGCTTGCTCGGATGAGACGGCTACGCTTATTGATAAGAAGGTGGTGGCCATTGTGAAGGAGCAGCATGAGAAGGCTAAGAGGCTTTTGACGGAGCATTCCTCGAAGCTGCATGAGATTGCGAAGTTCCTTTATGAGAAGGAGACGATCACCGGGGAGGAGTTTATGGAGATTTTGGAGGCGGAGCCGGAATTTGCCGGAGGAGAGATTGAGTAAAATTGACGAAACGGTAGGTGGTGAGGGCGCCGGAGTATCAGCCGGCAGGCTTTTCCATATCCGTGTTCGGACGGTTCGCGTACATTCTGTCTGCTCTGGTCGTACATGACCTTTTATGGATTTCCCGGAAACGGGAGTCTTTTGGGTCATGTCCGCCCATATCAGACAGCCTGTACGCGAACAGCCGGACACCGGATATCGGAAAAGCCTGCCGACTGATGCTCCGGCGCCTGATTTAGGTTGTGGTGATAAAAGATTGCTTGTACTGTGGATGGATTGGGGGAAAAGGGATTGCGTTTTTGGGGATTTTCTTTTATAATAGTATGACAATAAAGTTTACAAATTGGTGCGGGGCATCGGGAAGGAGAGGAATGGTATGAAGAAGGAAGTGTTTCGGAATCCGGAGAATGTAGCGGAGCTTGGGGAGGCACAGGCTCCGTTTTGGTTCTGGAATGACAGGCTGGAGGAAGGGGAGATTGGGAGTCAGCTGGAGCTGATGACGGAGAAGGGAATCACATGTGCGGCGCCCCATGCCAGAGGCGGCTTTGAGGGGGGCTATCTGGATGAGGAATGGATGGCCCATATCCGGCAGGTGGTTGATTATAAGAGGGCTCACGGGGAGACCATGTGGTTTTATGATGAGTTTAATTGGCCCTCCGGAGGGGCCAATGGGGAGGTAACCAAGGAGGAGAATTACCGGGAGAAGTATTTGACGCTGAACCGGTTTTATGTTCCGGCCAATACGCGGTTTCGCTTGAGGCCGGAGTCTTTGCGGAAGATGAAGAATGACGGTACGGATTTGATTACCTCTGTGAAGAAGGTGAGGATTGATAATCTGTTTGCTTATGATGCCCTTACGATGGAGCCTCTGGATATCGAAAGCTTTCAGCCGGATGATAATTCGGGATATCTCTTTAATCTTTCGGAGTATGATTTTGAAATCTGCCGTGATCGGGCTACGATTGTGTTTGAGGCCAAGATTGGGACGGAGCTTTTTGGCAAGGAGGGGTATTACGATCCGGATTATCTGAATGAGGAGGCGACCAAGCGGTTTGTGGATGTTACCTATGAGGCTTATTACCGTGAGTTTCCCGATGCATTTGGGAAGGTGATTACGGCCGCCTTTGATGACGAGACTCGTTTCTGCCATGCATTTCCCTGGACGGACACGCTTTTGGATCGCTTTGAGAAGCAGTATGGATATTGTCTGGAGGAGCGGCTTCCGGATTTGATCCTTCCCGGAGTGGAGGCCGGGCGGACCCGCTGTGATTATTTTAATCTGATTGCGGATCTGTTTCGGGATAATTATCATGGTGTGATTCGGAAATGGTGTGAGGAGCATGGGATTGACTATTGTCCCCATCTTTTGGGGGAGGAGACCATGGCCGGCCAGGTTCGGTATGCCGGGGAGCTGCTGCGGCAGTATCGGGAGATGACAAGGCCGGGGGTGGATCACCTGGGAAAGGGAATCGGAAGTCTGAATGCACGGTTTGCTTCCTCTGCTGCTGAGGTTTATGGGAAAAAGGGACTGATCTGTGAGGTGTTTGCGGGAACAGGCTGGGATCTGACCTATGAGGAGTACCTCAGGATGATTTCCTGGCTGTATTCTCAGGGGGTAAAGACGATTACCAATCATGGGTTCTTTTATTCTATCCGGGATTTTCGGAGCAATGACTGGCCGCCCTCACAATTCTTCCAGTGGAAGGGCTGGGAACATATGAAGGAGGCCAATGGGATGTGCCGGCGGTTTTATGGGATGACGAAGGATGCCGACATGGATACGGATGTGCTGATTTACCATCCGGTGGAGACCTTCTGGCTTCACTATGTGGCGGATATGAACTTTACCCATGGATACCATCTGGGGCCCTTCATTCAGGATGAGCGTGCGGCCTTTTTGGATCGGGAGGAGCAGGTGCTTCTTGGTGGTCTGCAGGAGAAGAATCGGAATTTCACGGTATTTCCCGCGGATGCGTATGATTTGTTTGAGGCAAAGGACGGAAGGCTGGTGAATAAGGAGACGGGCCAGTCCTATGGAGCCTTTGTGCTTCCCATGTGTGAGGTGTTGCCTCTTGAGGTGGCAGAGCTTTTGCAGGAGTTTGTCTCCCAGGGAGGCAGCCTGGCTGTGATGGAGACGGTTCCCTCCTACAGCATGAAGCGGGATGACGATGCAAGGCTTCAGGAGATCATGGAGACGGTCATGAAGGCCTCCGTAACCAGCTTTTATGAGGGCGTGAGCCCGGAGTGGCTTTTGGCTTGGCTTCAGGAGGTGAGTCCTCAGCCGCTTCGGATTGTGAAGGGAGTCGGGGACTGTAAGAAGAGCTTTTCTCATTATCCGGAATGGATCATTGATCCCTATATCCATACGGGGGAGGATATGTGCGGAGTTACCTGGACGAAATTTCAGGGGGAGGAGACCAGCTACTATTTTGTCAACTATACGGATGAAGTACAGGAGATTGAGGCAGAAGTGGTATCCGGTATGAAGCCGGAGATCTGGGATCCGCTCACTGGGGAGATTACTCCGGCAGAGGTGGTTGATGTAAACACCCGGGAGGGATGGCTTCGGGTGAGAATGAGTCTTCCTAAGAGCTATGGAATCTTCCTGGTGACAGATAGAAAATCAGAAGAATAGTAGGAGAAGAAAGCTATGACAAAGGTTTTGGTGCTGTGTGATGATAACTGGCATCCGGGAGAGGTGATCTGCCGGGGGCTGGAGGATTGGAAAGATTCCTATGAGCTTGACTTTGTATTTGACGCCAAGGATATCCTGACAAAGGAAATGCTGGCGGAGTATCCGGTGATCATGAATTGCAAGTCGGACTGTCTCACGAATGGGAATGACGCTCCGTGGTTTGAGGATGGAGTTACGGAAGTTGGGCCGAAGGAGCTGGAGGAATATGTAAGGGACGGTGGCGTGCTGCTGTCTGTTCATGCGGGCAATGTAAGCAATCGGGCCTATGGGGAGTTTGTGGGCAATTGCTTTGTGAGCCATCCGCCCAGGTGTGAGGTGGTCTTGAAATTTGAGGGGGAGCATGCCATTGGAGAGGGGATGGAGGACTTTACGATTCGGGATGAGCATTATCGGATTGAGATGCTTGCCCAGGATGCGGATGTTTTTCTGTATTCGGAGTCTTTAGCCGGGGGAAGGCAGGTGGCTGGTTATACCCGTGTGCTGGGGAAAGGGAAAATTTGTGTGATTACGCCGGGACATATTTTGGCGGTGTGGAAGAATGAGAACTTCCGTAGGCTTCTTGATCGTTCCATACAGTGGGGGTTAGAGGGATAGAAGATCTGCTGAAGCATTGTGAGGAAGGGGATGGCGCAAAATAAGACAGCAGCCTTTTCCATATCCTGTGTTCGGACGGTTCGCGTACATTCTGTCTGCTCTGGCCGTACATTACCCTGGGAAGGATTTCCTGGAAACGGAAGATTTGCGCCATCCCCTTCTTTTTACACTACGAAATATCGCAAGGTAGGAAAGAAAGTAGAGATCCATGTCATGAAATTAAGCCGGCAAAGCTGACCGGCGCAGGGGAGGAGGGCCGCCCCGATTAAGGGGTGGCGGTTCTTGCCCGGAGCCTTCACAGGCCTTTCAGGGCTTAATTTCATGACATGGAGGCACAGACTAAAGGGTAAATGCAATCTTGGATTCGCCTGCCGGGATGCTCTGTTCCAGACGGTCGCTTCCGTTGTAGACAGTCAGGGACAGGCTTTCTGATACAGGCTGCTCCAGGGTGACGGTGACGGTGCTGCCGGTCCGGACGGCTGTGATGGTGTTCACGATCGTGCCGTTTGTGTGGGGGATGGAGCAGACAGCGGTTTGGCCGTCTTGAAGCTGGTAGAGCCTCAGGCTGAGAGCTGCCTGGTAATCGTAATCTGTGCGGTTGTCTGTGGCTCCCATGGGGAAGAGGGTATTTTCACGGACATATAGGGAGAGCGAGAAGTAATCGTAGGTGTCCTCCTGCCAGGATCCGCCTTCCCGTACCTCACCGCTTAAAAGGTGGGTCCAGGTTCCCTTGGGCAGATAATAGGCGCAGCAGCTGTTTTCCTTCAGGATGGGGGCAACCAGAAGAGCCTCTCCCAGCAGGTACTGGGCATCCAGATAGGAGACTGCCGGATCCTTCGGGAATTCAAATATCATGGGGCGAAGAACGGGGACGCCTTCCTCGTGGGCTTCGATTGCCTTTGCATATAGATAGGGCATCAGACGGCATTTGAGCTTTGTGAAGAAGGCTACCACGTCGCAGGCCTCCTCGTCGAAAAGCCAGGGCACACGGTAGCTTTCGGAGCCGTGGAGCCGGCTGTGGGTGGACAGAAGGCCGAAGGCTACCCAGCGCTTGTAAAGGTCCGGTGTGGCCGTGCTTTCAAAGCCGGAGATGTCATGGCTCCAGAAGGAGAAGCCGCTCATGGCAAGGGAAAGTCCGCCCCGGATGGTCTCGGCCATGGAGGGGTAATTGGCGAAGCAGTCGCCGCCCCAGTGAACGGGGAATTGCTGGCCCCCTGCGGTGGCGCTTCTTGCGAAGAGGACAGCCTCTCCTTCTCCCTTTACCTCTTTAAGGAGTTCGAATACGGCTTTGTTGTAAAGGTAGGTGTAATAGTTGTGCATTCCCTGGGGATTGCTGCCGTCGTGGTAAACGACATTTACGGGGATTCGCTCGCCGAAATCTGTCTTAAAGCAGTCAACGCCGCAGTCTAAAATTTCCCGGAGCTTATCGGTGTACCAGCGTACGGCGGCCGGGTTGGTGAAGTCTACCAGACCCATTCCGGCCTGCCAGTTGTCGGTCTGCCATACACCCTTGCCGTCGGAACGCATTAAGAGATATCCGTTTTCCATGCCCTCCCGGAAAAATGCGGTTCCCTGGGCGATGTAGGGATTGATCCAGACGCAGATTTTAAGTCCTTTTTCGTGGTACAGACGTAAGGTTTTGCGGATGTCGGGGAAGCAGTCCTCATCCCACTCGAAATCACACCAGTGGAAGGCCTTCATCCAGAAGCAGTCAAAATGGAAGACGCTTAAGGGGATATCCCGCTTTAGCATTCCGTTGATAAAGGAGCTGGTGGTCTCCTCGTCATAGTTGGTGGTAAAGGAGGTGGAGAGCCACAAGCCGAAGGACCAGGCAGGGGGCAGAGCCGGCCGGCCGGTGAGGGCGGTATAAGACTTCAGAATTTCCCTTGGGGTGGGGCCGTAGATAAAATAATAGCGAAGCCGCTCTCCGGGAACGGAGAATCCCACATATTCCACCTTTTCACTGGCGACCTCAAAGGATACGTTGTCTGTGTGATCTACGAAGACACCGTAACCGCGGTTGGTCATATAGAAGGGGACGCTCTTGTAGGAGATCTGGGAGGCAGTTCCTCCGTCTTCATTCCAGGTATCTACGGTCTGACCGTTTTTCACAAAGGCGGTAAAGCGCTCTCCCAGGCCGTATACGCATTCGCCCACGGACAGAGACAGCTCATTCATCATGTAGGGGCGGGAATCCTCCGTCAAATAAGAGTCCCCGGGAAACATGGTGCTTGGCTTTTTGTCCCAGCGCATAGAGCCCAGGTTGCGAAGGCCGTTGCTGGTTAAGACCTCTCCCTTACAGGTGAATGCGTAGCCAAAGGGCTTCCGGTGAATGCGCACCTCCATTTCCCCTGTATCCAGGAGAATTTCCTCCTCTGTTATGGCGATCTGGGGCTCATAGGATAGCTCTGCCGTTTCGAATGTGGGCTGATGGGTGTCGTAGCCTTCGTAGTGCCAGGCCTCAACGGAAATCATCTTTGAGGAGCATGCGCGAAATTCCATGGTGATGACCGGAAGATTGAGGGTGTCTCCCCGGCTTTCGATGGGCTTTGTGGGGGCCAGAATGCGCACGCCTCCGGGAATCTCGGTGACCGCGTACACTTCGGCGGGGAACAAGCCGTTGGCCCGTTCGCTCCGTAGCCAGTAGCCTTCTGTAAACTTCATGATAATACCTCCTTAAAATTTTTATCAGACTGTCAGATCCAACTGTTCAAAATATTGATCAAAGCAGAAGAGGGCGGAGCCCACCATGGCATAGTGCAGATCGTTGGTATTGCAGTCGCTGCTGAAGGTCAGCCTGGTATGGCTTTTGATGCTGTGCAGGGACAGCTGTGCAATGATCTCCAGAAGGGTGTTCTGAAAATAGGCGGCAGATTTGGAATAGATCCCCTGGATGATGATTTCATCCGGGTCATAGACAATCTGCAGGTTGTAGAGGAGTACGGCGAACTGCTGCACAATGTGATCCAGATGCTTTCGGGCAAAGGAATCCCCCTCATCGGCAGCCTGGAAGACATCCTCCAGGGTCAGAGACTCCAGATCCTTCTCACACAGGGAGGAGAAGGAACGCATTTTCAGCTCCTTGCGGATGCGGCGAAGTAAGGTGGCTTCGGCGACACTGGTCTCAAAGCAGCCGTAATTGCCGCAGTTACACCGATCCTGGAAGGAATAGTCGGTAGTGATATGGCCGTATTCTCCTACAAGACCGGTAAGCCCGTGAACCAGATGTCCCATGCGGATCTGACTTCCGCCCACGGAAGTGCTGCAAAAGAGGGTGACAATATTCTGGGAGCGCCGCTCGGGATGCTTAAGAAGCTCATAATAGCCCAGGTAACGGCAGGAGTTGTCCAGAAAAAGAGGAATACCCTCCGGAAGAAAGGGACGGATATCGTCAAAGACGGGAAGATCGTTCCCCCACTGAGGTGCGAGAATGGGACGGGATAAAATACCCTCCCGGTTCAGCACAATTCCCCCGCAGTGGAGCACAATGCCGCAGACCTCTTTTGGCTCAAGCTTCCTATAGTCCATCACGGAGCGCACAGCCTCTGCGGCCAGCAGAATGATTTCCCGGTAGGAAAACCCGTTTTTGGATGTAGCGCAGCGGGAAAATTCGTCAAGGACCTTGTAATTGAGATCCAGAAGCTGGCAGTCGCAGCTTTCGTGGGAAAAAGCAATGGAAATCACATAGCGGTAATTGGGATTCAGAGCGAAAAGCTCCGGCTTTTTTCCGCCTCGGACAGTGGAAGAGCCTTTTCCCACGGAGCTGATGATCCCCATTTTGCTCAGATTGTTTAAGATATTGATAATGGCAGTCTTGCTTAAGGAAACAACATCCATAATATCCCGGACGGTTAGGGAGGATTTGCTGCGAAAGAGCTGGATGACTGCCTGATAATTACTGCGTCTCAGATCGGTGGGTTTCACCCCAAAATTCTTTTCCATAAAAAATACCTGCTATTTTCTGAAAGTTCTTTTAGTCATTATCCGGCATTTTTCACAAAAAGTCAAGGGAAGTTCACGGCTTTGTGGATGATGCTGGAGCAAAATAGGACAGAGTGAAAATAAATTAATAAATAATGTTGACAAACTGAAAAAACAGCAGTATGATAAAAACAGAAAGTAAATAAAGTGTTCAAACGGAATAGAAATATAAGTGCTTTTTCCGTGATAGAAGTGAAAAATGAACAAAAAAGTTGAAATTTTAACAACAGATGTGTAAAAAGTATTGATTGTTTACTGCAAAAATGTTAAACTATTAGTGCAAAAATTCGAAAAGCATTTTTGCAAAAACAGAGAAAGGAGGCAAATAAGAGTTGGAAGGGAAAATGATGAAGGCAGTTTGTGCAAAAGGTGACGGAACGGTTGAGGTGGTTGAGGTTCCGGCTACAGATATAAGTGGTGACTATGAGTGTCTGGTTCGTATTACGGCCTGTGGCTTATGCAGCGGTACGGACATCAAGATTATTACCTATGGCTGGGCCGGAGAACAGAAAGTGCAGTATCCGGCACTGATTGGACACGAGGGCGTCGGCGTGATTGAGAAGGTCGGCAGCAAGGTGCGCAACTGGAAGGTTGGCGATCGTGTTACCTGCCCTATGGGAATGCCTGTGGAGGGCTATGATTGGAAATGGGGCGGTATGAACGGCTATGGCATTACCCTGGACGTAGAGGCCATCAAAGAAGACGGAGTCGAGGATGAGTATCCCATGGTAAAAGGGATGGATCCGGTGGACTTCCTCACCAAGAGAATTCCGGAAGGCATGTCGGATCCGGATGCGGTGATGATTCTTACTTTAAAGGAAAATTACAGTGCGCTTAAGAATTTCGGCGTGACAAAGGGATCCCGGGTGCTGATTTTCGGCGACGGGGCGGTGGCTCTGGGGCTTACCACCTTTGCGAAATGTTTGGGAGCTGAGTGGGTCGGAAATATCGGCCATCACGATGATCGTCTTGCAAGGATTCAGAAGCTGGCCAAGGCGGATCTCATTGTCAATTCCCACACAGAGGACGTGGAAGCGGCCATCGGCGATCGCAAATTCGATGTGGTTGTGGATGCCGTGGGAAGCATTGAGAACATTCTTCAGGGAGCGAAGTATCTGGTTCCCGGCGGTCTGGTGGGAATTTACGGAGTGCTGAAAAAAGGGCACGCCATGCTGGATCTTCAGGAGCTTCCCAACAATGTCCGCATTCAGATGCTCAACTGGCCTTACCGGGAGCATCGTCAGCACGAGGAAATGCTGGCCCTGATAAAGGACGGCAAGGTAGATCCCAAAGAGTTCTACAGCCACGTGATGCCGGTGGAAGAGGCGCAGAAGGGCCTGGAGATGATTTTGAAGCGCGAAGCGTACAAAGTAATTTTTACATACGAGTAAGGAGTGCCTATGAGTGAAGAATATGCATTGGAATTATCCAATATAACAAAGACCTTTCCGGGTGTAAAAGCTCTGGACCGGGTAAGCTTTGGAGTAAAAAAAGGCGTGGTGCATTCCCTTGTGGGTGAGAACGGAGCAGGCAAGTCCACATTGATGAAGGTCATCAACGGGATGCACAAGGCCAATGAGGGAACGGTTGCCGTACATGGAAAGGTAGTGGATATTGCCTCTCCCCATATGGCAGAGGCTCTGGGAATTTCCATGATATTCCAGGAGCTGGTGTATGTTCCGGGGCTGACCGTGGCAGAGAACCTGTGTCTGGGACACCATCCCACAACGAAGCTGGGACTGGTGGACTGGAGGAAGATCAACAAGGATGCGCAGGAGCTGCTTGACCGGGAGGGAATCCATGCAAAAGCCACAGATATTATGGGGGAGGTTCGTATCTCGGACGCCCAGATGATCGAGATTGCGAAAGCCGTGAATAAGGGTGCCGACATTGTAATCATGGATGAGCCCACCTCCTCTTTGACTCAGCATGAGTCCGAGACTCTGTTTAAGAAGATTAACGAGCTGCGGGATAAAGGATGTTCCGTTATCTATATTTCCCATAAGATGGAAGAGGTTTTCCAGCTGAGTGACTATATCACCATTATGCGTGACGGACAGAGCATTCAGACGGGACCCATCAGTGATTTTGACGAGCAGAAGGTTATCGCGGCTATGGTTGGCCGTGAGGTGTCCAATTTGTATCCGGAGCCTAAGGGAACCCCGGGAGAGGTTCTTCTGGAGACAAAAAACCTCAATGCTCCCGGCGGAAAGGGCAAGAACATTAATATCAAGCTGAGAGCCGGTGAGATTGTAGGTATGGCCGGTCTGGTAGGAGCAGGAAGAACCGAGACCGTCCGGGCTATCTGCGGTATGGATCCTATGGTGTCCGGAGAGATTATTCTCAATGGAAAAACCTATACCAGCATGACCATCGGTCAGGCCATCGATAACGGCCTGGTAATGGCTACCGAGGACCGTCGTAAATACGGAATCGTTGCCTGCCGCAGCATTAAAGAGAATATTTCACTTCCGAACCTGAAGGCAATCTGCAAGGCCGGCTTTATTCAGAGAAAGAAGGAGCGGGAGCAGGTTCAGATCTATTTTGACCGTCTCCGCATCAAAGCCAACAATATGGATGTGGACGCTCTTACCTTGTCAGGAGGCAATCAGCAGAAGCTGGTGCTTGCCAAGTGGATGATGTCCAATCCAAAGGTTTTGATTCTCGACGAGCCTACCAGAGGAATTGACGTGGGAGCCAAGTATGAGATTTATGAGCTGATGACCGAGATGGCTGCCGCAGGTATGGCGGTACTGATGATTTCCTCCGAGCTTCCGGAGCTCTTAGGTATGTGTAAGCGTATCTATGTTATGGCAGAGGGTGAAGTCAGAGGAGAATTAAAAGACGAAGAGATCAGTCAGGTGAATGTTATGAAACTGGCCACGGGAGGAAAGTAGAATGGATAAAATAAACAGTAAGAATGTAATTAACTTCATTGCAAAGTACAGTATTTATTGCATCACTTTGCTTTTTATGATTATTTGTGCGATTGTAAATAATCGGTTCCTGACACTGGAGAATCTGACTAATATTCTTCGTCAGATTTCCGTATATGCACTTCTGGCGTTTGCCGAGTCCGTATGTATCATTTCCGGAAATCTGGACCTGGCGGCGGCTTCAACCTTGATTTTTGCAGGCTGCTCCTCCATCTTTGTGTATGTAAGCAGCGGCTCTCTGCTTCTGGCGGCGATTGTGGCGATTCTGCTGGGCATGCTGATTAATCTTGTTTCCGGTTCTATCGTGGCTTTCCTCGATGTTCCGCCCTTCGTGGCAACCCTTGGTATGCAGATGGCAGTGCGCGGCGCCTGCTACGTGCTCACCGGCGGTGCAACGATTATCAACACAGGCGAGAACTTCCGTGCAATCGGCCAGGGCTATATCGGACCCATTCCGAACCCGATTATTATTATGATCGTGTGTGCCATTATTTTCTGGATTCTGCTTGACAGAACCCGTCTGGGCCGTAACTTCTATGCGCTTGGCGGTAACCGTGAGGCGGCAAGAGCTTCCGGTATCAGCATCCGCAAATATATCATTCTTTCCTACCTGGTAGCCGGAGCCTTTACCGGACTTGCAGGTATTGTATTCAGTTCCCGTATCAATGCAGGCGCTCCCAACGGTGCGACCGGCTATGAAGGACAGGGAATCGCAGCATCGGTTATTGGTGGTATCGGTTTTGCAGGCGGTACTGGTAACGCCTTTGGCGCCGTTATCGGAGCTATTGTAATCGGTATCATTAATAATATTCTGAATCTGATGGGAGTTGACTCTTATGTACAGCAGATAATCAATGGCCTCGTAATTATTGTCGCTGTGGCATTGGATACTTTCACAAGATCCAGACGTACATCTTAAACCACTAAAAGGAGGAAAACAAGTACTATGAAAAAGAGAATTGCACTGTTATTGGCAGCAGCCATGACAATTAGCATGCTGGCCGGCTGTGGCTCCAAGGAAGAGCCTGCAGCAGATGCACCTGCATCCACAGAGGAAGATGCTGAGGCGCCCGCAGAAGGCGGAGACGCAGAGGCTGAGGCTGAGGCGCCTGCAGGAGACGGCGTAGCTGCCAATACCACCGGTAAGGTTGCATTTGTTACCTGGCAGTCCGATGCATGGCATCATCAGACCGCTCTGATCACCCAGCAGGCCCTGGAGGAGGCAGGATATACCTGTGACCTTCTGGATACCAAGGGCGACGACGCAGAAGTTCTGGCTTGTCTTGAGAACTGTCTGTCCGCAGGAGACTACACCCTGGTAATCTATGCCGGCAACGTAGCCCAGCCGGATGTATGCCAGAGACTGATGGCAGCAGGAACCAGCTGTGTGCAGTATTCCACCGAGCTGGAGGACAACAAGGACTTCATCTCCACCTGGATTTGCTCCGAGTATGACTTAGGATACCTGGTATCCCAGAGAGCAGCAAAAGAGCTTCCGGAGAACGCAAACGTAGTTTTGCTTCGTGGTGTTGAGGGTTACTCAGGATCCATCGGCCGTGGTAACGGATTCCATGCAGCCCTTGAGGAAGAGGGACGTGACGATGTGACAATTCTTGAGGAGAAGTATCTGAAGTTCCAGAAGATGGACGCTATGACAACTATGGAAGACTGGATCACCAAGTACGGCGATGAGATCGACGGCGTTATTTCCGAGAATGACGACATGGCTCTTGGCGCAATCGAGGCTCTGCAGGGAGCAAATATCCCCGTAGGTAAGGACGGTGTTCTGGTATACGGTATTGATGGTCTGTACGCAGGATGTATGGGCGTTAAGGAAGGCAAGATTCAGGCTTCTGCACTGCAGAGCTCTGACGCTTATGCAGAGGCAGCAGTTGAGCGTGTAAACAAGCTCGTGAACGGCGAGATGAAGGCAACCGATTATGAGGATCTGGTATTTGACGCGGCTTACATTGATGAGACCAACGTAGATGAGTTCATTGCCAAGTATGAGAAGCTGGGACTCGCTCAGTAAAATAGTAAGACTGTAATATCTGTATAAACGAGGCAGAGGGAGCTGCTGTCCAGGGTGTGTAATCAGTAGGGTTAGTTAAGTTTAAAAGCTGTGCTGTTTGGCGCCAGGGGCGGTAGCTCCCTCAAAAAAGCAAAAAATGGAACAAAAAGGCAATATTGCGGAACTGGAATCAGCAATATCCCCGAAACACATAGAACGATTTACGGACGCGTTTTTTTGTGGCCGGAAATTGTTCTCGGCAAAGATGTGTTGAGCGGGATATTGCGGAACTGGAATAGGAGGTAAATATGGAAAAATTAGTACTTGGCGTTGCGCCGATTAAGCGCTCCTTTCTCTCTATGGAGGCAGCAAAGGAGCAGAAGGATATTTTTATGGAGGTTGTCCGGGGAATTCGTCCGGATGCGGTAGAACTTGTAACCATCGACGATGTCTGTGAGAACGGAATTGCATACGAATATGAGACCATACAAAAGGTTGTAGATAAATTTAAGGATGCCAGAGTGGACGCACTGTTCCTGCCTTTCTGCGATTTTGGTGAGGAGAGTGTGGCAGCCGGAATTGCCGCAAAGCTAAAGGTCCCCACCCTGGTATGGGGCCCCAGAGATACGGCGCCCAATACGGATGCCTGCCGGGGAAGAGATACCCAGTGCGGTATCATTGCAGCCACAAAGGTGCTGAGCCGCTTTGGGGTGACTTTCAGCTATATTGTGAACAGCCCCGCAAAGAGCGCAAAGTTCCAGGAGGGATTTGAGACCTTCCTGCGGGCCTCCATGGTGGTAAAGGCCATGAAGGGAATGCGCATTGCGCAGATTGGAAACCGCCCGGAGCCCTTTATGAGCGTGATTTCCAACGAGGGAGAGCTTCTGGAGAAGTTCGGCGTACAGGTAGTTCCCATTGCCATCTCCACCATTGTGGGCTATACAAAGGAGATTGCAGAGGCGAAGTCTGAGGAGTATCTGGCTTACATAAAGGAATTCTCCGGCCGGCTTGATTACATCAACAATATGAGCGAGGAGCAGGTGGCATGGACCTGTGCCCTGACCATGGCCATGGAGAAGGCCATTCGGGAGAAGGATTGTGTGGCGGCTGCCGTAGAATGCTGGCCTCGCTTTGAGGATTTGAAAGGCCTTCCCTGCATCGGAATCGGAGAGCTGACAGACAAGGGGCTTCCCATTTCCTGTGAGGGAGATATCAGCGGCGCCGTAACCCTGGCTCTCCTCAATGCAGCCACTATGGGAGACAGTGCACAGTTCTTTGCGGATCTGACCATCCGTCATCCGGAGAATGACAATGCAGAGCTTCTGTGGCACTGCGGACCCTTCCCCTACTCTCTGCGGGATACCGAGAAGAAAGCAGGCATTGATCTGTTTAACGGACGCTGGGAGCTTAAGAAAGGAGATATCACCATCTGCCGCTTTGACAGCATCGGCGGAGAGTATGTTCTCTTTGCAGGCGAGGGAAAGACCACGGACGGACCAAAGACCACGGGAACCTATGTGTGGTTTGAGACAGAGAACTGGGAGGAGTGGGAAGAGAAGCTGGTATTCGGCCCCTACATTCACCATGTGGCAGGCGCCTACGGAACCTATGCACGTGCCCTGGAGGAGGCTGCAAGGTATCTTAATGTTACCTACGATACGCCGGGAAAAAATCAAATAAAGGGTCTGTAAGATACGTTAGACAAAAGAGAACGATTGGCCCTGTCCCGGAAAGGGACGGGGCTTTGCAGAAGGAGGAGAGAATATGAAAACCATAAAGGCAAAGCCGATCACGAGAGAAAATTTCAGCAGCTATGGAGAGATTATCGATATGTTTCATCCGGACTGCTGGGGCTTCGGAGCAGGAACAGAGAGTGCGTTTTTCCCGGATGCCCTGAATCTTCCCATGGGTGGAGGGACGGATCCCGTGTCGGTCTGCATCTGCCAGGTGAAAAAGCGGGAGAATCTTATCACGAATTACGAATATCACAATTTTGCAACAGAAGGGCTTCTTCCCATTGACGCAGACATTATTATTTATGCCGGCTGGGGCTTTGGAGATATTCACTCAGACAGTCTGGAAGCGTTTCTTGTGCCGGCCGGAACCTTTGTGAAGATTAAGCCGGGGGTGCTTCACGGAACCCAGTTTGTGGTAGATAAGGAGCAGGCAACGATTTTGTGTGAGCTTCCGGGAAGAACCTTTGCTACAGATTTTATAGGAGGCAATTTCCCCAAGGAGGAGTATCTTAAGGTAGAGGTTTAGGAGGAACAAACCCATGGACGAGAAAATGAGAGAGGTAGAAGGTGTTGTGTTTGGATTGCAGCGGTTTTCCATTCACGACGGACCGGGGATCCGTACCACGGTTTTTTTAAAGGGATGCAATGTGAACTGTCTTTGGTGCCACAATCCGGAGGGGATTCCCTTAAGGCAGATGCTTTCCTACAACGCAAGCAAGTGCATCGGGTGCCGCAGATGTGAGCAGGTATGTCCCCAGGGCGTGCATGTGTTTGAGGGAGAAGAGCACAAGGTAAACCGCGATCTCTGCAAGTTCTGCGGAAAATGTGTGGAGGAGTGCCCGGGAGAGGCTCTGGAGGTCTTGGGAGAGCGCATGAAGGCCGGTAAGGTGATAAAGCAGCTTTTGCGGGATAAAGCCTACTTTACGGGAGAGGGCGGAATCACTCTGTCCGGAGGCGAGGCCCTGATGCAGCGGGAATTTGCTACGGCGATCCTGAAGGGCGTGAAGGAGGAAGGTGTAAAGACGGCTCTCGAGAGCAACGGAACCCTTCCCTGGGAATATTATGAGGGCGTCCTGCCTTATGTGGATATTTTCCTCATCGACTATAAGGTTACGAATCCGGAGGTTTACAAAAAGTACGTGGGCGGGGACAACAGTAAGGTGGAGGAAACCATTCGCCGTCTTCACGATGCAGGAGCCAAGGTGCGGGTGCGCTGCCCCATCATTCCCGATGTAAACGATACGGAGGATCATTTCCAAAAAATTGCGGAGCTTACCAAGGAGCTTCCGAATCTGGAAGGCGCAGAGATTCTGCCCTATCACAAGCTTGGAATCTCCAAGGCGGCCCGGATCGGAATCGAGAGCGTGGAGTTCGAGATGCCGGCCAACGAGACGGTCACGGAGTGGAAGAATTCCATCATAGCTATGGGCGGACGGCTGGTAAATATTGATTAAAACTGGAACTGGAATAAAGGAGGATGATGAGAGTGAGTGATCTGACAAGAGTTGCTTCTATTAAAGAAGTAAAGGATATGACAACACCAAGAATTCAGGCCATGCAGAAGCAGGTGCAAGAGCTCAATGATGCAGGTCTTCGCAAAACACTTCTGTATGAGAATATGGCGGCCGAAATCCAGGCTACCAAGGGTGAGCCCCGGGCTATTCGCCGGGCAAAGGGCTTTGCTTATCACCTGGATCATGTAGCTTTGCCTGTTTATCCGGCAGAGCAGCTGGTAGGCTCCGTGACAGGCATGTGGCCGGTGGACCCGGTTCAGAATGCGAAGACCTATGAGGATTTCTACGCGGAGGCAGAGAAAGCCTTAGACGCATATGACAAGGATCGCATCTACGCGCCGAAGCCGGAGGATGAAAAGTACGAGAATGCCATGGACGGAAGCGCAAACTTTGAAGAAAATCTGGCAGCTATGAAGAACCGCTTCGGCTCTCTGATGGCAAGAGATCATTACGATGCCAGCATTCCCTTTGACACCATGCAGAAGCTCATCAAGGTGTTCAACGAAGAGCGCAAGGATAAGGGCTATGCACCCTATGAAATTGGTAAGGTGATCGAGATGACCTTTACCTATGACTATGGTCAGGAAACCCGGGATGCCCTTCACGAGATCAGCTGGAAGATTGCCAATCACACCAATCTGAATTACAAGGATCTGGTGAGACGGGGCTACGGCGACATTCTGCGGGAGATCAAAGAGCGCCTGGCAGGGGCAGAGGATGAGGAGAAGAAGGTCTTCTACGAATCTACCAGAATCGCCATAGAGGGTGTGATTCATTTTATAGAGAAGTACGCAAAAGCCACTCAGGAGGAGGCAGAAAAGACGGAGGATGCCCTTCGCAAGGAAGAGCTCCTTACCCTGGCAAAGATCATGAAAAAGATCTCCACAGAGAAGCCGGATACCTTCTATGAGGCCCTGGATTTGGTGTGGATGACCCAGCTCATTGCCAATCTGGAGGGCGGCTCGGCCATGTCCCTGGCCCGGTTTGATCAGTATATGTATCCCTTCTATCAGAGAGATATGGAGAACGGGACGTTAACCAGAGATCGTGCCTTTGAGCTCATCTGTTCCCTGTATCTGAAGCTTAACGAGCCGAAGATGCGTACGGTACAGAGCCTCTCCGTAGGCGGCGTTACCTCCAAGGGAGAGAACGGAGCCAATGAGCTGACCAAGCTCTGCCTGGAGGTCATGTCTCTTCTGGCCCTTCCTTACCCCAATATGTCGGTGCGCCTCAATTCCAAGGAAAGCCCCCAGTGGCTGTACGAAGAGGTGATCCGCACGGTGAAGGCAGGCTGCGGACAGCCGCTGGTACTCAATGACGATGTGTGGATTCCCAACCTGTCAAGCCTGGGCATGCCGGTAGAGGCAGCGCGGAATTATTACAATATGGGCTGTACGGAGATTATGATTGAGGGCAAGGACTGCAACTGGATTTCCGTGGGAACTCTGAACCTGCCGGAGATGCTGGCAGAGCAGATAAAAGAAGCCCTGGAAAAGGGAAAGACGTATGCAGATTATGCGGCCTTTGAGGCAGAGTATCTGGATCGGGTGCGGGCCGAGGTTGACGATTTCGGACGAAACGGCGTGCGGTTCCTTGAGAATGAGCGAAAGGGAAGTCAGGATCCCTTTGCCTCGGCTCTCATCGAGGGATGTCTGGAGAAGGGCTGCGATTATTTCCAGGGAGGAACCCTGCTTGGAAGTCCTCTGTCTATCAATGCTCAGGGCATGGGCACGGTGAGCGATTCCATGTCCGTGATCAAGCGCTTTGTGTTTGAGACCAAGGAGGTTGCTCTTGACTTCCTGTATCAGGCCATGGAGGCAAACTTTGAGGGCTATGAGCTTCTTCGCAAAAAGCTGGAGAAGGCACCCTGTTACGGAAATGACGATGACTATGCGGACGAGACGGCCGCCAAGATCTGGGATGCTTATTCTTCCCAGGTTCGCAGGCAGAACGAGATCTACAAGCTTGACAATGCCCGCTTTGTAAACAATGTATTCAGCTATAACGCCATGGTGGAGCTTGGAGAGCTGACCCCGGCAACCCCCAACGGACGCAAACGGGGCGAGGCTATCAGCGACTGCATCGGACCAAGCCAGGGCAAGGACAGCAACGGGCCTACGGCGCTGATGAATTCTGTCTTTAAGATGGAGACCAAGGATATTA
Organism: Lachnospiraceae bacterium; assembly: GCA_022791635.1. Classification (GTDB taxonomy): domain Bacteria; phylum Bacillota; class Clostridia; order Lachnospirales; family Lachnospiraceae; genus Laedolimicola. Next base: position 16,427 of record JAAVZL010000039.1, on the reverse strand, counting down.
CGGGAGCCTTTGCCTTGAATATGAAGATCAGCCCCTCTCTGGTGAAGGATGCGGAAGGAACGGCTGCGGTGGTAAGACTGCTTCAGACCTATATTCAGGAAAAGGGAGCGGAGGTTCAGTTTAATTACGTGGACGCAACGGCTTTGCAGGAGGCCCAGAAGGAGCCCTCCAAGCACCGGGATCTGGTGGTGCGTATTGCCGGCTACTGTGAGTATTTTGTAAATCTGGATTACAAGCTCCAGAATGAAATTATTGAGAGAACCTTGCATGAGACTGCGTAGGCCATAGGATCTACCCAGAGAAAGGAGAATAAAAATGGCGAGAGATTTGACAAGGATTGCCTCTCTTTCAGAGGTAAAGGGTCGGATAACGCCCAGAATTAAGGCCATGCGAAAAGTGGTCCAGGAGTTAAACGACGCCGGACTGCGCAAGACAAAGCTGTATAACAATATGGCGGCCTCCATTATGGCGACTAAGGGAGAGCCCACGGCAATCCGCAGGGCTAAGGGTTTTGCCTATCATTTGAATCACATTGATCTGCCTATCTACCCGGCAGAACAGCTGGCAGGCTCCGTAACCGGCATGTGGCCTGTGGATGAAGAGAGAAATGAGCTTACCTACGAGGATTACTATCGGATTGCAGTGGAAGCTCTTGATGCTTATGATGCCACAAGAGAGGAAAATGCGAAGCAGGAGTCCCGGAATCATCAGAGAGCCAATGAAGGAAATGTTTCCTTTGAGGAGAATGTAAATGCAGGAAAGATGCGCTTTGGCTCCCTGATGGCCAGGGATCATTACGATGCGAGTATCCCCTTTGATATCCTCCAGAAGCTTATCAAGGTGCTCAATGAGGAGCGCGCAGATAAGAATTATGAGCCCTATGAGGTTGGAAAGGTTCTGGAGCTTACCTTCACCTATGACTATGGTCAGGAGACGAAGGATGCCCTTCATGAAATCAACTGGAAGATTGCCAATCATACCAATCTCAATTACAAGGATCTGGTGCGCCGGGGTTACGGCGATATCTTAAGAGAGATCGAGGAGCGCCTTAAGGCGGCGAAGGAAGAAGACAAGAAGATCTTCTATGAGTCCACAAAGATAGCCATAGAGGCTGTGATTGCCTACATCAATAAATATGCAGAAGCTTTAAAGGCGGAAGCGGATAAGACAGAATGTGAAGAGCGAAAAGCAGAGCTTCTGGAGTTGTCCCGGGTTCTTGGGCGGATTTCCACCGAGAAGCCAAAGACCTTCTTTGAAGCCCTGAATCTGGTGTGGATGACCCAGCTTATCGGTAATCTGGAAGGCGGTTCCGCACTGTCACTGGGACGCTTTGACCAGTATATGTATCCCTTCTATCAGAAAGACATGGAGGAGGGAATCCTCACCCAGGAGCGTGCCTTTGAGCTCATGTGTGCCCTGTATCTGAAGCTCAATGAGCCCAAGATGCGCACGGTTCAGAGTCTGTCCGTGGGCGGCGTTACCACCGAGGGAGAGAACGGGGCCAATGAGCTGACCAAGCTCTGCCTGGAGGTGATGTCTCTTCTGGCTATGCCCTATCCCAACATGTCGGTGCGCCTGAATCCCGAGAAGAGTCCCCAGTGGCTCTATGAGGAGGTAATCCGGACCGTGAAGGCAGGCTGCGGACAGCCGCTGATCTTAAATGATGCGGTGTGGATTCCCAACCTGGTGAGTGTGGGTATTCCCCTTGAGGCGGCCCGCGATTACTACAATATGGGCTGCACGGAGATCATGATCGAGGGCAAGGAGTGTAACTGGCTCACAAGCGGAATGCTGAGTCTGCCGGAGATCCTGGCGGATCAGGTGCATGCGGCGGTAGAGAAGGGGAAGACCTACAAGGACTTTGAGGAGTTCTTTGAGGAATACCTGGCAGAGATCCGCCTGGAGGTGGACAACAGCGGTGCAGACGGCGTCCGCTTCTTAAAGGCAGAGCGGGAAGGAAGTCAGGATCCCTTTGCATCGGCTCTCATCGAGGGCTGTCTTGAGAAGGGGCTCGATTACTTCCAGGGCGGAACCCTCACGGGAAGTCCCATTGCCATTATGGCCCAGGGCCTGGGAACCGCCACGGACTCTCTTGCGGCTATTCGCAAATTTGTCTTTGAAACAAAAGAGCTTACCCTTGCACAGCTTTCTGAAGCTATGAAGGCGGATTTTGAAGGCTATGAGCTTTTGCGTAAAAGGCTGGAAAAGGCGCCGACCTTTGGCAATGACGACGATTATGCAGATCAGATTGCTGTACGGATCTTCGACGTCTACTCCACAGAGACGAGAAAGCAGAATGAAATCTACAAGCTTGAAAATGCCCGCTTTGTGAACAATGTGTTCAGCTACAATCTCCACATTGAGCTGGGTGAGCTGACGCCTGCCACTCCCAACGGAAGAAAGAAGGGTGAGGCCATCAGCGATTGTATCGGACCAAGCCAGGGCAAGGACAGCAACGGCCCCACGGCCCTGATGAACTCTATCTTTAAGCTGAGTACTGACGATATTACGGGAGCTTTTGCCCTGAATATGAAGATCAGTCCCTCTCTGGTGAAGGATGCGGAAGGAACCGCTGCAGTGGTGCGGCTGCTTCAGACCTACATTGAGAATAAGGGAGCGGAGATTCAGTTCAACTACGTGGATGCCACAGCTCTTCAGGAGGCGCAAAAGGAGCCCTCCAAGCATCGGGATCTGGTGGTGCGGATCGCCGGCTACTGTGAGTATTTTGTGAATTTGGATTACAAACTGCAGAACGAGATCATTGAGCGGACTCTGCAGGAGACCGCATAAAGCTTCACATGGTTTAAAATCCTTTTGTTGGCTGCATGCATGGGCAGGTTACCTGTCATGTTTGCAGCCAATTTGAAAAATCAGAAAATGGGGCTGTCGCAAAATAGGACAGCATCCATTTCCATATCCGGTGTTCGGACGGTTCTCGTACATTCTGTCTGCTAGTAACGGACATTGCCCAGGCAATATCCGTCCATATCAGACAGTCTGTACGCGAACAGCCGGACACCGGATATTGGAAAAGTCTACTGTCCTATTTTGCGACAGCCCCATTTGCGGAACTGGAATAAGTATTACGGAACTGGAATAGGAGATTAAAAGTATGGAAAGAGATTTGATTCTGGCTTATGACATTGGAACCAGCAGTGTGAAAACATCGGTGGTGAGCAGAAGTGGCGAGATTCTGGCATCCAAGAAGCGGGATTATACAACCAGCCATCCTGCGGCGGGCATATCGGAGCAGAACCCCATGGACTGGTGGGAATGTGTGTGTAAGACAACGGAAGCCATCACAGAAGCAAATCCCGGGTATGCAGGACGCATTGCAGTCATCGGCGTCAGCGGCCATATGCTGGGAAGCGTGCCCGTGGATAAGGAGGGCAATCCGGTACATCCGGCCCTGATCCACTCCGACTCCAGAGCAGTGGCACAGTATGAGAAGATTAAAGAGCTGGTAGGAGCGGACCGGCTGTACCGTATGTCCGGCAATGTTCTGGACGCCAGGTCCTCCCTTTGCAAGATGCTGTGGTTTCAGGAGGAACGGCCGGGGTTATATGGCAGGATTGCAAAATTCTTACAGTCCAAGGATTTCCTGGTATCCAGGCTGACCGGAAATATTGATACCACGGATTGCTCCGATGCCAGCCACGGAGAAATGATGGACATCCGCAAGAGAGCCTATGACAGCAGTCTGTATGAGGAGCTGGGGCTTGAGATGTCGAAGCTTCCCACCCTTCATGCAGGAATGGACATTGTGGGACACTTAAAGAAGGACTGTGCCGAGCTTCTGGGCCTGACCGAGGGAATTCCGGTGATTGCCGGCGGCGGCGACGGAGCCTGTGCGGATATCGGAGCCGGAAATGTGAATACCGGCGACACCTACTGCTCTCTTGGAACAACGGCCTGGCTTTCCAGATGTGTGGAGGAGCCTTATTTGGACGAGAAACAGCGGGTATTCAACATTATGTCTCTGGATGGCGTACACAGCTCTTTATTTGGAACTATGCAGTCCGCCGGAGGCGCCTTAAAGTGGGTGATGAGTATTCTGGGAGAGCGGGATCTGGGTGAGTTCAACCGCCTGGCCGCAGAGGCTGCGCCGGGAAGCAATGGGCTGATTTTCCAGCCCTATCTGGACGGGGAGCGCTCTCCGATTTTCGACGCAAAGGCCAGGGGCATGTTCTTCGGACTTTCCCTGTCCCACACCAGATCTCACTTTATGCGGGCTACCTTTGAGGGTGTGGCCTATGCGCTGAACAGCATTCTCAAGGTGTTTGAGGAGCAGGGAAGGAGTGAGCAGATCCGTATCATCGGAGGTGGCGCCAATTCCGAGCTTTGGAAGCAGATACTTGCGGATGTGTGGAAGACTCCGGTAGCTGCCTTAAATGCCTCGGCCGATGACTCCACCTCCCTTGGAGTGGCGGCAGCCGCGGGAGCAGCCGCAGGATTGTTTGGAGATTTAAAAGAAGCTACAGAATACATAAAGGTGAAAAATGTGACCGTACCCTCCTCCAGCCAGGCGGAATATGACAAATATTTTGCAGTCTATCAAAAGCTCTATGAGGATACAAAGGAGGAGATGCACCGGGTGTGTTAGGCAGACTTGAAAGGACGTAAATATTGTATGCTGGCGCGTGATATGACAAAGGGAAGTCCGCTTAGGCATTTAATTGGCTTTGCGATTCCCGTTTTGATTGGAAATTTGTTTCAAAATTTATATAATATTGTTGACAGTATGATTGTAGGCCGCTATCTGGGCGTGGACGCCCTGGCGGCAGTGGGAAGCGTGGGAATCCTGTTTTTCTGCACCCAGGGTCTGGCCATCGGCATGACCAGCGGGTATGGAGTGATTTTTTCCCAGTATTACGGAGGAAAGCAGGAGAGCGAGATGCGGCACCATGTGGCCGTAGCCGCCTGTGTGTCGGTGGTTTATGCAGCCATCATTACGGCCATTTTGTTTGTGGTCATAGAGCCGGTTATGGGGCTGATGAATGTGTCCGGGGGAATTTATGAGGATGCCTTAATTTATGCCCGCATTTGCTTTGCCGGGTTTACGGCCACCCTTTCCTACAATTTCATTGCGGCCACTGCCCGGGCTATTGGAGACAGCAGATCGCCTCTCTATTTTCTGATTTTTTCCTCCCTGCTGAATGTGGTCCTGGATATTGTGATGATTCGGGCTTTTCAGATGGGGGTAGCGGGAGCGGCTCTGGCCACGGTGCTGTCTCAGCTTGTGTCGGCGGTGCTCAGCGGAATCTATATGCTAAAGCGTTATCCCATTCTGCGGATAAAAAAAGCAGAGGCTCGGTTCCGGTGGGAGAGCGCCGTAAGGCTTCTGAAAATCGGAATTCCCATGGCCCTGCAGTTTTTCATTACCGCTCTGGGCGGAATTGTGCTCCAGTCTGTGACCAATAAGATGGGAGAGATTGCCATTGCGGCTCATTTGACAGGCATGAAGACGGAGCGTCTGGTGGAGGAGCTGGGAATTGCCATGGGGGCGGCCCTTGCCACCTATGTGGGACAGAACGTGGGAGCCGGGGAGAAGGAACGGATTCAAAAGGGTGTCCGCCAGGGAATGCTGGTGATTCTGGCGGCCTCCGTCATCATGGGTGCATTTTTCTGGGTGTTCGGCAAATATGCGGGACTGCTGTTTCTGTCCGAGTCCAATGCCGAGATGATGAACCTGCTTGACACGTATTTTCACGTAGTGACCTGGGCCTTTATTCCGCTGGGAATGATTTTTGTCTACCGGAATGCCCTGCAGGGCCTGGGGGACGGCTTTTTCCCCATGCTGGGCGGTGCCTTTGAGCTGTTGGGAAGAATTGCGGCCGTAATCCTGATTGGAACCAGCAGAGGCTTTGCCGGGATCTGTTCGGCCCATGCGATTGCCTGGACCGCGGCGATCATTCCCCTTGTGCCCGTGTATTATATACGGATTCACCGGTTTCCGGAGAAAAAGGCGGCTTGATAGACAATGTCATGAGGTTAAGCCTGCAAAGACTGCCGGCGCAGGGGAGGAGGGCCGCCCCGTTTAGGAGTTATCCTAAGGGGTACCAAGCAAGGCTTGGTGGATTCCTTAGGATCTAGGTGGCGGTTCTTGCCCGGAGCCTTTATAAGCCTTTCAGGGCTTAACTTAGTAAGATTGTTTGATTTGACCAGAAAAAAGGAGACAGAAAATGGCAGAAATCAAAGACAGAAATACCATGGGAAATGTGATTCGCTTTACAAGAGAGTATCTGGATTCTCTCTATATAGAAGAACGCCTGATAGGGGCGAAGGAGCCATGTCTTCAAATGGAGCTTTTCGGGGAGACCTTTGCCTCCCCGATTATGACGCCGGCATTTTCCCATATGAAAACCTTTGCCAGTGAGCGGGAGAATGCTCTTGTGGAGTATTCCAGGGCTGCGGCAGAGCTGAATCAGGTAAACTGGGTGGGAATGAGCACCAACGAGGAATTCGGGGAAGCGCTCTTGGCGGGAGCGCGGACCATACGGATTATCAAGCCTTATGCGGATAAGGATGAGATCTACAGCCGCATAGAATTTGCCGAGAAGGGCGGAGCTCTGGCGGTAGGCTTGGATATTGATCATGTATTCGGAGAGACGGGAAAATACGATGTCTGCTTCGGAAATCTCATGACCTGCCAGACCATAGCGGATCTAAGAGGCTATGCCAATTCCACGAAGCTTCCCTTTGTCGTTAAGGGCGTTTTAAGTGTGCAGGATGCCCTGGCATGTGCCGAGGCCGGCGTGCAGGGAATTGTGGTCAGTCACCATCACGGCCGTATGCCCTTCGCAATCCCGCCGCTTATGATTCTTCCCGAGATCGTTAAGGTTCTGGGAGAACGGGATAAGCGCCGGGTGAAGATATTTGTGGATTGCAGTATGGACAGCGGTGTGGATGCCTTTAAGGCGTTGGCCCTGGGAGCGGACGCTGTGTCCGCAGGCCGCATTCTGATGCCGGGGCTTGTGAAAGAGGGCTGTGAGGGCGTGAAGGCGAAGCTTCGGGCCATGAATGAGGAACTGGCAGAGATCATGGCTTATACGGGAACGGGCTCTCTGGCCCAGATGGACGGCACGGTGCTGCATCGAAGAGACGGAAGCCGGCTTGTGTAGAAATGTGTCATAGGAAAAAACAGAGGCGGTAAGCCTTAGAATAAAAAAGGAGGAAGAAATAAGATGTCAGCAACAAGTGAAAAGCTAAGAAAAGAGTTTGGCGAGGGAGATGCAAAGCGGGATGCGGGCTTGAAAACGCCGGAGGACGTGGTGCGGTATGATAATATCCAATACGGCGAAGACGCAAAGATGAATTTGCTTGATGTGTATCGTCCCAAGGCGGCCGAAGGGAAGCTTCCGGTGATTCTCAACATCCACGGCGGCGGCTGGGTGTACGGAGATAAGGAAGTGTATCAGTTTTATTGTATGAGTCTTGCGCAGAGGGGCTTTGCAGTGGTAAACTTTACCTATCGGCTGGCGCCGGAGGTGAAGTTCCCGGCGCCCCTTCAGGATACCAACCGGGTAGTAGAGTGGATGTATGAGAATCAGGAGCGTTATGGCTTCCAGATGGATCAGGTGTTTGCGGTGGGAGATTCTGCCGGGGCGCATCTTTTGGGGTTGTATACCTGTATTATGACGGATGAGGCCTATGCCAAGAATTATGCATTCCGGATTCCGGAAGGATTTCGCTTTCAGGCGATTGCTTTGAACTGCGGCGTGTATTCTTTTGCTTCTCCCACGATGAGTGCGGAGGAGGATTTTGAGCTGCGCCAGGATATGCTGGGGGAGGTGACAGAGGAAAGACTTAAGAAAATTGAGGTGCTGCCTTATGTGAATGGAGATTTCCCGCCGGTGTTCATTATGAGCGCTTTGGGAGATTTCTGCAGAAAGCATGTGATGGAGCTGGCGGCTAAGCTGGAAAAGCTGGAAGTTCCTTTTGGTTTACATATTTACGGGACCAAGGAGACGCCTCTGTATCATGTGTTCCACTGCAATATGCGGGAGCCGGCAGCACATCAGTGTAACGATGATGAGTGCAGCTTTTTTAAGAGTTGGATGTAGGCTGCTACATTGGTTGAAAAAACATTACGGAAAAGGAGACAGAAAGTATGGAAAAATCAAAGGTATTTTTTACGGATTTTCGTTCTCGGAACGGAGAGCCGCTGCCGCTGAAGCTGAAACGGCTGATGAAGACCGCCGGTGTGGGCGATATCGATATGGACGGGAAGTTTGTGGCCATTAAGATGCATTTTGGGGAGTTGGGCAATATCAGCTATCTGCGGCCTAATTATGCAAAGGCGGTGGCGGATCTGGTGAAGGAGGCGGGGGGGATTCCTTTCCTTACCGACTGCAATACTTTGTATCCGGGAAGCAGGAAGAATGCCATTGAGCATATGTATTGTGCCTGGGAGAACGGATTTACGCCCATGACAGTGGGATGTCCGGTGATCATTGGGGACGGCCTCAAGGGGACGGATGATATTGGCGTTCCGGTTGAGGGAGGCGTTCATGTGAAGGAAGCCAGAATTGGCCGGGCGATTATGGATGCGGATATTTTTATCAGCCTGACCCATTTTAAGGGGCATGAGATTGCCGGGTTTGGAGGAACGATTAAGAATATCGGTATGGGGTGTGGATCCCGGGCCGGGAAGAAGGATCAGCATAATACGGGGAAGCCGAGTATTGATCAGGAGCTTTGCAGAGGGTGCAAGCGCTGTATGCGGGAGTGTGCCAATGGGGGGCTTGTGTATGATGAGGTGGCGAAGAAGATGCGGATCAATCAGGAGAACTGCGTAGGCTGCGGACGGTGTCTGGGGGCTTGTAATTTTGATGCCATTGCTTTTACCAGTGATGTGGCGACCAAGGAGCTGAATGAGCGGATGGCGGAGTATGCCAAGGCGGTTGTGAGCGGGCGGCCGAATTTTCATGTGTCGCTGATTGTGGATGTGTCGCCTTATTGTGATTGCCATGGGGAGAATGATGCGCCGATTTTGCCCAATGTGGGGATGTTGGCTTCGTTTGATCCCATTGCCCTTGATCAGGCTTGCGCGAATCTTTGTCAGGAGCAGGAGCCGTTGCCGAATAGTGTGCTTGGGGAGAATATGAAGGCTCCGGGATTTTGTGATCGGCATGATCATTTTGAGAATACGACGGTGGATTCGGAGTATAAGACTTGTCTGGCGCATGGGGAGCGGATTGGGCTTGGGAGCCGGACTTATGAGTTAGTGACGATACGGTAGGTGGTGTGGGGCTGTCGCAAACGAAGCCAACAGCCATTTCCATATCCGGTGTTCGGACGGTTGGCGTACATCCTGTCTGCTCTGTACGCACATTGACCATTGGTAGTTTTGGGGTGTTTGGTGTTTCGGGGTCAATGTTCGTCCATATCAGACAGGCTGTACGCCAACAGCCGGACACTGGATATCGGAAATGCCTGCTGTCTTCGTTTGCGCCAGCCCCGTTTACGTTTTGAGGTTGAGTTGATGGGAGGAGGTATAGGTATGATTCAGAATCCGATTTTGCCGGGGTTTCATCCGGATCCCTGTATTTGCAGGAAAGGGGAGGATTTCTTTTTGGCGGTTTCTACCTTTGAGTGGTTTCCGGGGATTCCGATGTATCATTCCAGGGATTTGAAGAATTGGGAGTTGTATACCCATGTGCTGACGGATGATCAGTTGGTGGATTTGCGAAAGCTTCCCAGTGCCAAGGGGATTTGGGCGCCTTGTCTTACTTATTGTGAGGAGGAGGATTTGTTTTATGTGATTTATGGGGTGATGAATTCCATGAATGCACGGTATTTTGATGTGGATAATTTTTTGATTACGGCGCGGGATATCCGGGGGCCTTGGAGTGAGCCGGTGTATTTGCATTCTTCGGGGTTTGACGCTTCGATTCTTCACGATGATGACGGGAAGAAGTATATTGTGTCTTTGGAGTGGGAGACGAGAGAGGGGTATGAGAAGCCGGGCTTTATTTCTCTGGCGGAGTATGATCCGGAGGCGAAGGAGATTGTTGGGTATCCGAAGAAGATTTGGTGCGGCGGGACGGATCGGGGGTGTATTGAGGCTCCTCATCTGACTAAGCGGGACGGGTTTTATTATATTATGTGTGCGGAGGGAGGCACGGGGTATAATCATTGTGTGACCATGGGGCGTTCGAAGGATGTCTGGGGGCCTTATACGGGGGATCCGAAGAATCCCATTGTGACCAGTGTGCCAAAGAATTCTTATGAGCGGCATGATTATGATCATTTGAAGCCGAAGTATTTTAATCCGGATGCGCCGCTGCAGAAATGCGGGCATGGAAGCTATGTGGATCTTCCGAATGGGGAGACGTATCTGGTGCATTTGTGTGCCAGGCCCTTTGTGCCGGAGCTTCGGTGTACGCTTGGGCGGGAGACAGCGATTCAGAAGATGCAGTGGACCGAGGACGGGTGGCTTCGTATGGCGGACGGTGGCTGTCTTGCCAGGGAGCAGGTGCCGGAGCCGGATCTTCCGGAGTGTTCTATGCCGGGGATTCCGGACTTTGATGATTTTGATGAGCCAGAGCTTGGGAATTGGTATTATGCGCCCAGGAATATGCCGGAGACCTTTGCGGATGTGAAGGTTCGGCCGGGGTATGTGCGCCTTAGGGGGCAGGAGTCAAGGACGTCCCTTAATCGGGTGAGTATTTTGGCTAGGAAGCTTACCGGGGTGTATGGCAGGGTGACGACCAAGATGGAGTTTACGCCGGAGATTTATCAGCATAGTGCGGGACTTATTCTCTATTATGATAATATGAATTATGTTAACTTGAGGAAGTATTATAGTGAGACGCTTAAGAGTCCGGCTCTTTCGGTGACGCAGCTGGAGAACGGGGTTAAGAGGGAGATGGTGGATACCCGTGTTGCGGTGGAGGACAGGCCGGTTTATTTGAGGCTGATGATGGAAGGGCGGAAGCTTTGGTTCCTTTGGAGCTATGATAATGAAGAGTATCGGGAGATTGGGCCGGTCTTTGATATGACGAAGTATTCCGATGAATATTGTAAGTTCGGGGAGTTTACGGGAACTATGGTGGGGCTTACCTGTGCGGATCATATGAAGCATCGGCACTGTGCGGATTTTGATTTCTTTGAGTATCTTTCGGATACGGGGAAGGGGATCAATGAGTAGAAAGGAGAGGTGTATTGTGAGAAGGGTGACGGAAGAGACTACTTTGAGGGAAGTGATTGAGGCGGCCGGGATGGAGAGCTATGCCTACCTGGTGGATCCGAATATGAAGCCGGATGCGGACGCCGGGGAGGAGGAGAGGAAGCTCTGGGATGAGGTGCTGCGTGGGCGAAGCTTTGGGGAGCTTACCGTAGCGGAGACGCAGAAGCTGTTCTCGTCCTGGAATGTGCCCTCCATGGTGGAGGGATTTCAGTATCTTCTGGAGCGGACACAGCAGGGGAAGCTGGTATATCCCATCCGGAGTCCGGAAGAGGAGGCCAAAATGGGAGAGAATAAGCCGGTCATTATGGCGTTTCCTGTGGAAAAGAAGAGTCCCTTTGTGCTGGTCTGCCCGGGGGGCGGCTATGGGAATGTGTGCTCGATCGTGGAGGGCTTTCCCATTGCAAAGGCGTTGAATGAATTGGGTTATGGGGCCTTTATTCTGTATTACCGTGTGGGGGAGCAGGCCAAGGCGCCGAATCCTCAGGATGATGTGGCAAGGGCTGTTGGCTTTCTTCTGGATCGCGCGGAGGAGTTTCGTCTGGAGCCGGAAGGTTATGGGATTCTGGGCTTTTCTGCAGGTGGGCATCTGGCGGCTTCCTTTGGGACGGAGAGTTTGGGCTTCAAGAAGTACGGCTTGCCAAAGCCGGGGGCGATGATTCTTGGATATCCGGTGATTACCATGAAGGACGCTACCCATGGAGGCAGCCGGCAGAATCTTCTGGGAAAGGAGCGGGAGGATGACGAGGCGTGCAGAAGGCAGTTTTCCATTGAGGAGCAGGTGACGGCAGAGTTTCCGCGGACCTATGTGTGGCAGTGTAAGGAGGATAACCTGGTTCCGGCGGTGAACTCCCGGCTTCTCACCGAGCGGCTTTCGGCTTTTGGGATTTCCTATGCCCATGAGGTATTTCCCGGTGAGGATCACGGCTGGGGGCTTGGTACCGGCACGGCTGCCGAGGGCTGGGTGAAGCGGGCTGTGGATTTTTGCTTTGGCATGCGTTAATGTCCGTCTTTGACTTTGGAGACGGAAAGGAGATGCCTGCGGTCCGTCCATGACCGTGAGTGCATGCATAGTCGTCTATGTCCAGGTGGAAGGCATTGGAAATAGAGGAAAACAAGATAAGAGGGGTTGTCGCAAAACAGGGCAGCAGACTTTTCCGATATCCAGTGTCCGGCTGTTCGCGTACAGACTGTCTGATATGGACGGATATTGCCTGGGCAATGTCCGTACAGAGCAGACAGAATGTACGAGAACCGTCCGAACACAGGATATGGAAAAGTCTGCTGCCCTGTTTTGCGACAACCCCTTCTATTTTATGCCTAAAAGAGGTGAGGATAGTCATTTTCTGTATATTTATGTATTACATGTGGCAGAAATAGTCAGTAGTAACAAAGTTGTTGAATTCTGTTAATTGTGTGCTATAATAAATGCGTGCAATATTTATTTTTTGTATGTGGAAAGTTGGTGCCTGTATGAATAAAAAAGAAATCACACAAAATGTAATTAAAAATAACGGCGGTATTGCAAAAACTTCAGACTTTGTCGCTAAAGGAATAAATAAATACGAGGTAGCAGCTTTTTGTAAAGAAGGGGTTATCGAAAGGATTCGAAGGGGATTTTATCAGCTTCCGCAGAGCAATGACACGACGGAGGAAATGTTAATACATGAGCTTCTTCCGCAGGGGATTATTTGCGTGGAATCCGCTTTGTTCCATTACGGATACAGCGATTTTTCTCCCCGTGAATGGTCGATTGCCGTACCGAGAACAGCGTCCCGTGTCGTAAAGAATATTGAGGAATTTCCAATGAAGGCATACTATATTCAAAAAGATTTTCTGACAATCGGAAAATCTGTGGATAATTTTAATGGTGTAACATTGCCAGTGTATGATCGAGAGAGAACAATATGCGATTGTTTTAAGTACCGCACTAAGCTTGATAATGAAATTTTCAATAAGGCGGTTAATGCTTATGCTGCTGATGAAAAAAAGAAGCTTGTAAATCTGTCTAAATACGCAAAGGAAATGAAGCTGTATACAAGAGTGATGAATGTAATGGAGGTACTGCTAAATGGCTGATATTGCTGCGTCTGTGCTTGCAAGATTGAAAAACAAGGCAAAAGAAAGCGGGCGAAGCTATCAACTTTGCCTGCAGCTATTCTGTCAAGAGGAGTTTCTGCGTCGTTTGGAAAAATCACAATATGTGGAAAATCTTGTGCTGAAGGGCGGACTGTTCATTTATTCCATTACTGATTTTGACAGCCGTGTGACGGTAGATGTTGACTTTCTTCTTCAGAAAATTCCCAATACTCCCGAACAGCTGCGGGCTGTAATAGAGACAATCATCTCTACGCCCACAGGCAATGATTTTGTAACCTTTGCGATTAAAGGCATTGCCCCTATTGCCATTACAAAGAAATATGCCGGTATTGGAGTTTCTCTTGTGGCCCGGATAAAGAATACGAAAACACCGTTCGGTATTGATTTTGGCGTGGGTGATGTTATTGTACCAAAGCAGGAAAAACGAAAAATTCCTACCCAGCTTGATGGTTTTACTGCACCAACAGTAAATACCTATTCTCTTGAAACAGCGATAGCCGAAAAGATTGACGCTATCCTAAGCCTTATGGAATTTTCCAGTCGAATGAAAGACTATTACGATATCTATTATCTTGCTAACAAATTTGATTTTGACGGAGCAACGCTGACAGAAGCATTAAGAAAAACATTTGAAAACCGTGGACATCATTTCACAGCGGAGCAGTTTGAACAAGTTATGACCTTCAGCAGCGATGATGCTATGCAGAAGAAATGGAAAGCCTTTTGTCGTAAAATCGACACAAAAACAGATGATTACGATACGGTGCTGAAAACAATAAAAGTGTTTTTGACGGAACCGTTCACGGCAGCAATTTTCCGCGACAAATTCACAAAATCGTGGTCCGCTAACGATAATGATTGGACATGCGGCGGGTATGGCCGGATATAAAAATGCTCAGGAAAAATACTATTGCAGGAAAGCGAAGGGGCTGTCGCAAAACAGGGCAGCAGACTTTTCCATATCCGTGTTCGGACGGTTCTCGTACATTCTGTCTGCTCTGTACGGACATTGCCCAGGCAATTTCCGTCCATATCAGACAGTCTGTACGCGAACAGCCGGACACTGGATATCGGAAAAGTCTGCTGCCCTATTTTGCGACAGCCCCATTTACTACTTATTGCAGCAGCTCCTCCGGTAAGGGCTCCTGGATATCAGGTTCCGGCTCCGGAAGGACTTCCTCCGGAACGGGCTCCGGTACAGCCTCCTCCGGCGGAAGCTCTGCTTCCTGCTGACTGGGATCCAGAGGGATCTCTGCTTCCGGGACATATTCCGTGCCGGGAAGGTAGTAGCAGATGACAGGGGTTCCCTTTTCCACATATCCGTAGATTTCCTTGGCAACGGAATAGGGCAGATTGATGCAGCCGTGGGAGCCGTTGGTCAGATAGATGTTTTTTCCGAAGTCTACCCGCCAGGTGGCGTCGTGCATGCCGATGTTATTGTTGAAGGGCATCCAGAAGGACACGGGAGTCCGGTAGGTTTCGCCGGTCAGGGTGGCGTCCCGCTGCTTGTAAGTGAGCCCGAAGATTCCTCCCGGCGTGGTATATCCCCGGGAAACGTTGCCGGACACAAAATCCGATTCCAGAATCATCTGACCATCCTTGTAGAGAAAGAGGTGCTGGGCCGTCAAATTGATCTCCACATAAGTATCGCCGTAGTCCGGCGTGTCGTAGGAGGCGGCTGTCTGCCGGTAAACGGGAACCCGCTCCCCGCTCTTTCCCTCCTCGATCTGCTCTGTAAGCTCCTTAACTTCCTGCTCCGTATCCATCCACCAGCCATAGTCCCCATTTTTAATGGTGACCTGTGCTCCGTAGCTGGTCTGGAAGGTGCGGGGGCGGAAGACCGTATCGTATTTTTTCCGGAGAGAGGAGACATATTCCTCCACCTGAGCCTGCTCCAGGGTCACGTCGCTGCCGTCTATGGTAAGCCAGCCGCTGATGACAGAGCCGTCCAGGACCTCCTTTTGCTGTCCGAAGGTATAGGTGATGGTGGTATCTGTGTAGGCCTGAAGCTTTGCAAGGGCAGCTTTAAGCTCCTCGCTTTCCCTGGTGATCCGGGGCTTTTCGTAGCAGTCGGCCTCGTCCAGATCGACGCGTTCCGAGAGGGTCTCCACCGCAGCCTCCAGGGCTTCCAACGTTTTCTTATGGTTTAGCCGGTTTCCCTGAATTTCCTCTACCAGCTGAAAGCCCTCCTGGGGGTCATAGTCCGTTATGTACGCATCCTCCGGCTCGGTGACAAAATCCTCCTGAAACCCTCTTAAGCCCTCCATTTCAGCCTCCAGGGACGAGGGGTCAAAGCTGATAAGATCCGTAAGCTCATGGCTCTCCTCCTGCCTTAAGAACCACAGCCAGGCGTTCTGATTTTCCAGAATGTCCTCAAAGGGCTCCGTGGAGGAATAGGAAAGTCCGATTTTGCTTCCCGGTATATCCTCCTCCAGGGTAGTGCCGTCCGATTGACGCTGTATCACGGAAAGAGTGTAATCGGCGATCTGGGCTTCCAGATCCTCAATGGTCTTTCCCGACACATCCACCTGGTCAATGACCGTGCCGCCCACAAAGTGGGTCTGATAATAAAAGACTCCGGCAAAATAGGCTGCCGCAATACAGAGGACCGGGATGCCCAAAAGCAGCGGCAAAAGAAGGCGCTTTCCGGGTCTTGTAGAAGAAGCTTCCTCCGGAACCCCGGCGGCCTCTGTCAAGTCTGTTTGTCTTGTTTCTTCCGTTTGTCTCATTTCTGTGTCCATAGCTTTCTATATCCTTTTACTTGTATGTCTATAGTTATAGTATACAGCTTTTTTGGAAAAAGACAATCAAAACAAGATCCAAAACGGGGCTGTCGCAAAATAGGGCAGCAGGCTTTTCCGATATCCAGTGTCCGGCTGTCCACGTACAGACTGTCTGATATGGACGGATATTGCCCGGGCAATGTCCGTACAGAGCAGACAGAATGTACGAGGACCGTCCGAACACAGGATATGGAAAAGTCTGCTGCCCTATTTTGCGACAGCCCCCCCCCCCCCCCCCCCCCTTTTTTGTTGGAAGTGAAAAAGAAAAAAAAAAAACACCAAAAAACCAAAAAAAACCCCACCCCAATTTGGTAAAAAAAAAAAAAAACCAAAGTAAAAGAAAAAAAAATTATTAT
>JAAVZL010000038.1 GCA_022791635.1 Lachnospiraceae bacterium | reverse complement strand
GTAGTGCTCGTTTCCGGCACCGGTCAGATAGTTTACTGCTGCGTCTGCTGCGCTGTGGGACTGAGAAATATGGTCATTGAATACGGTACCTGTCATGGTTCCGTTGATTACGTTCTCAAGAGCCTCGGACAGAGCGTCAACACCTACCAGGAAGATATCCTCGCCCACCTTGCGGCCTGCGGTATCAATTGCCTGAAGTGCGCCAAGTGCCATAGCGTCGTTGTTGCAGAATACAACCTCGATCTTCTCGCCATGCTGGCCAAGTGCATTGGATACAAGCTCCTGTGCCTTTACCTGATCCCAGTTACCAACCTGATCGTCAAGCTGCTCTACTTCCCAGCCTGCATCTGTCAGAGCCTTAACGGAGAACTCGGTACGATACTTCGCATCTACGTTCTCGGGGTCGCCCTCGATCATGATGTACTGAACCTTGCAGTCAACGTTCAAGTCTACGGTCTCAAGTCCAAGGTCTACAATCATCTCGCCCTGCATGGTTCCGGACTGACGTGCGTCACATCCAACATAGGTTACATCCCAGTTGTTGTCTGCCCATCTCTGCTCCTCGGACTCATCCGGCTCACGATTGATGTATACCAAGGGGATTCCGGCGCCTACTACCTTGTCGGTAATGGTCTCTGCGGAAGAGGAGTTCACGGGGTTGATAATCAGAACGTCAACCTTGTCATTGATGAAAGCATCAATCTGGTTGGACTGTGTTCCCTGGTCATTCTGGCCGTCCTGGATGGTAATGTTATCCTTGGAGAAGCCCAGGCTTACCAGATAGCTCTCAAGCTCTGTACGGAACAGAGTCATGAAGTTATCGGAGAACTGATAGATACATACGCCGACCTTCTTGCTTGCCAGATCTCCTGCGCCCTCTGCGGGTGCATCGGCCTCTGCAGGCTCCTCAGCGTCTGCGGGCGCCTCGGTCTCAGCCGGAGCTTCGGTCTCGGCAGGTGCCTCTGCGGGCTCTTCCTTCTTGCCGCCGCAGCCTGCCAGTAAGGTTGCTACCATTGCTACGCTTAACAATGCAGCTAAAACTTTCTTTTTCATAATGAAAAATCCTCCCTGTAAATTTTATTTGCAAGCTCACTTGCGTTTATAAGTATAACACAAACAAGAAGGATTTCCATTGAATTTTTTATTCTTTTTGTACGAATTCTTACACAAATATCATTAATCAAAAGAAAATAACACCTTTTGGCCTTCTTCCTCAAACATATTCTCCCGTGTAATCACCGTGGTGGCCGTGTCCACCTGGGTATTCTCAACAGGGAGATTATTGATGAGATTGTAGGCACATTCCACCCCCAGATACCCCATGGCATAGGGGTTCTGTACAATGAGGGCGTCCACCTCTCCGGTCTCCAGCATTCCCACACAGACCACATTGCTGTCAAACGCCACCACAGCCGTTTCCTCCGCCAGATTAAGCTCACGGATGGCATAGCTGACCCCCAGACTGGTCCACTCGTTAAAAGTTGCAATCACATTGATCTCCGGATGCTCCCGAAGCATGTTTATGGTGCCTGCCTTGGAATCCTCGGTGGTGGAGAGCACATTGACGGCGTCTACAATCTGAACCCGGTCATCCCCTGAGAGCTCTTCCCGCAGCCCCTCCTCCCTCTGCTGACCGTTGGCGGAATTCTTGTCAAAGTTTACAATTCCCACCCGAAGCTCCTCCTGGGAGTCTGCAAGAATGGCCCTCCCGGCCATGCGGCCTGCCTGATAATTATCCGTGCTGATGCGGCAGCTCACCCGGTCGCTGTCCACATCGCTGTCAATAACTACGATTTTCACACCCTTTTCCGCCGCCTCATTGATGGCCTCTGCATTGGCATGATAATCCACTGCGGAAAAGACAATCACCTCCGCACCTTCCCGAACCGCTGTCCGGATCATTTCATTCTGTGTCTGGTAATCCTCCTCATTTTCCGGCCCTTCTATGGTCAGGATCAGATTATACTCTGTGCCGGCCGCATTGGCCCCCGCGAACACGGACTTCCAGAAGGCGGAAGTGGTGGACTTGGCAATCACTGCCACATAATGACGGCTGGTCTCTCCGTACTCGTTCTCAGACAAATGGATGTTGCGGATGATATAGCGGATTCCGATGAGATAGCTTGCCCCAAGGATCACCGCCCCAAGAAGGAGCAGCCACGGATGGGCGCCCTTCTGGGAGCCTTTATTTTCCTTCATAATCTCCCTCCTTAAGCTTTGGAATGCGAATCGCCACACAGGTGCCCTCGTCCGGCTCACTTGTGATGTGAAGTCCGTACTCCTCTCCAAAGTAAATGCGGATGCGATCGTGAACATTTTTAATTCCAATCCCCGTCCGGTCTCCTGCCTCCCGGTGGAGAATTTCCCGGCACTGCTCCTTCGACATGCCCACGCCGTTGTCCGTCACCATCATCAGGACCGCCGTCTCCTCCTCCCGGATTCGGATTTCAATGCGCCCCTCGTCCACCATCCGATCAATGCCGTGGTAAATGGCATTTTCAATGATGGGCTGCAGAGTGATCTTATTGCACAGATAGGTAAGGCAGCCCTCTTCCACGTCAAACCGATAGGTAAACTGATTCTTATACCGGTAATTCTGGATTTTCAGATAGCTCTTGGCGTGCTCTACCTCCCGCTCCAGGGTAATCAGCTCATGGCCCCGGCTGATACTGATTCGGAAAAGCCTTGCCAGGGCATTGACCATCTCCACCGCCTCCTTTGTCCGGTCCTCCTCGCACATCCAGGCAATGGAGTCCAGGGTATTGTAGAGGAAATGAGGATTGATCTGAGCCTGGAGGGCGTTGAGCTCTGTCTTTCGCAGGGTGATCTCCTCCTGGCGCACCTGCTCCATCAGCTTTTGAATCCGCACAACCATATGGCCGAAGGAGTCGGACAGGGAGGAAATCTCGCTGGTGCCCCGCACATCCACAAACTGAAAATTCTCCGCATCCTGCTCAAAGGCCTCCATGGCTCCCGTAAGGCGCTTGGCCGGCTTGGCAAAGAGACGGGAGAAAAGACTTCCCACCAAAACGGCAGTTACCAGCACCAGAAGGAGCAAGATCACACAGATCCGCACCATCCGCTCCACGCGACCGGTGATCAGCTCGTCCACAAAGCTTACGCCCACCACCCGCCAATTGCAGTTTTCCAGGGTGTGAATGGTGTAAATCACATTGGAGCGGGGATGGGAGCCGTCAGGAAGACCATTCAGCTCCTCCGTCATTTCCTCCTTAAGCCCCGAATAAATCAACTGCTGCTGGGGGTGGTAGACGAGATTCCCTTCCGTATCCTGGATAAAGCAATAGCCATGCTGACCGATTCCTACATCGTCCACATAATCGGCAATATTCGAAAAGCGGATGTCCATAAAGACCTGAAGCTCCTGCCCGTCCCCGTCCCGCATGTTCTGACAGATGGTTACCACCCAGGGATAATATTCCTCAAAAAGGGTCTCCACATGAGGCTTGGAAATGCGCAGTCCCTTCCCCTCCGGCTCCTCCAGATAGGAGAGATTCTGCAAAATGACGCTTTTTCTCTTTAGGCCGTTGGACCAGCAGTCCAAAAGCTCTCCCTCCCGGCCGTAGGTGGTCACTGCCACCACGTCCGAACGGATCTCCATAAAGCTTTGAAAGAACTCGTCCCGTTCTTCCCTTGGTTTTCCCATATACACGGAAATCAGGCGCATGGATTCCTCCATGTCTTCCGTGTAGTCCTCAACCGTATTCATCACCTGAACCACCGCCTGCTCACTGGTGATGGCGGCATTCTGCTCCATGGAATTCTCATAAAATTCAATAAAAAAGAACAAAGCCGACACCAGTACGGCCAGTACCAGTGCAATAACCACCCCAGTCATTACCATGGACAGGGAGATCCGGTTTTTGGGTCTATCCTTCCTCATGCATTCCTCTTTCTGGCCTGCCCTGCCTCCTATTCAGACAGCTCCGGAAGCTCACTCTCAAACTTCCGCCTGCAGGCATTGGGCGAAATACCCTCATATTTTTTAAAGCAGTAGCTGAAATAATGCTGATCGTTGTAGCCGCATTTTTCCGAAATTTCCCGAATCTTCATGGGCGTGTCGAGAAGCAGCTTCTTGGCCGTCTTCATGCGCTTTCTGGTAAGCAGATCGATGAAGGTGCTGCCTGTGGAGCGCTTGATAAGAGTGCTCAGATAATTGGGACTCACGGAGATCTCGGTGCTGATGGCATTTAAGGACAGCTCCGGATCCATAAAGCGATTCTCCATAATGGCCAGGGCCCGATCACAGATCACGGATCCGCTCTTCTTCCGGTGCTCTGCCGCCAGCTCCCTTGCCGTGAGACAAAAGGCGATATAGCGCTCCTCCATCTCCCTGGGATTTTCAAAAAAGAACTGTCCCAGAAGGGGAGAGGTCTTCTGAAGATTCTCTACGGCCTCGCTGTCCGCCACCGCATAGACCACCCGGAACACGGCCGCTACCAGCTGCACCATAACCAGCTGCAGATTCATGGCCGGCTTGTCCTCCTGCTCAAGCTTTGCAAAGAGCTGTGTAAGATAGGCCTTAAGCTCACTTTCCGTTCCGCTTCTCAAAAGGCTCTCAATCTCATTGACTGCCGCCTGGATGGTTTCCTGGTCAAAAATGGCCGTCCGCTCAATATCCGATATAAATGAGACGCCGGTGTCGCTTCGCCTGGCATAGCCAAAGGCATCCATCGCCTCCAGGTATGCCTCATGGCAGTGGCCCAGCCCAGGCACCATGCGGCTGACGCCGATGGTAGCTGTCAGATTCATGATCCGCTTTACGCTCTGGGAAATGTCCTCCACCAGAATGTGGAGATATTTTTCCTGGCTTTGACGGGTTCCGGCAAGGAGGGATACAATCCGTCCGTCTGTGTAGAAGCTCACATGGCGCACGTATTTGCGCAGAATCGTATTGATCGCATTGACTCCGCTCTCCAGGGTTTGATTCTTTCCCTCCTTGTCCCGGAAGCTGGTTACCAGCACCGTATAGTTCATATAGCGGTTCTCCGGCTTGACAAAGCCTCTCCTTGCAGCCTCCTCACTTAAGGCCTTCTCCCGCTCTGGCCCCCGGACATCGGAAAAGGAGTCCAACAACAGGGGCATAAAAAACGCAACAAGGCTCTGCTGCTCCTGCTCTGCATTTTTCCTGGTAAATTCCTCGAATTTATCGTCGATTTTCTTTTTGATTTTCTTAAGCTCCTCTGTGAGCTCCTTTGAGGAAATGGGCTTTAAGAGGTAGCTGATGATATTGTACTGAATGGCCTGCTGGGCATAGGTGAAATCATCAAAGCCGCTTAAGAAGGCAATCTGGATGTTGGGCCGTATCTCCCGTACGGCCCTGGCCAGCTCAATGCCGGACATAAAGGGCATCCGCACATCTGTAAGGAGCAGGTCCGGCTCCAGTTTTTCCACCAGCTCCAGGGCTTCCGCCCCGTTCTCCGCCTCCCCCACTACCTGGAAGCCTACCTCCTTCCAGTCAATTCGCCGAATCAGCGCCTGGCGCAGCTCCGCCTCGTCGTCTGCGATTATGATGGTATACATGGGCCTGCTCCTTTCTGTTTGCTTTCTGTTCTTTATTTTATCATAAAACCAAAAATGTGAAAACATGCAGTTTTTTGCTGGAATTTTTTACAGGATTAAAATTAATCCCTGTCACGCGCAAAAAGCCTGCGGCCCAAGCTTACGGGCCGCAGGCTTTTTCCATATAAGAACATATTCCGGAATATGCACGATCTGTCTTTCCCCTCGCTTTGCCGGATATGCTTTGGTACATAAAGGAACGGGTTCCTTTCTCTATATTCTATGCCTCCTTCCTGTCCCTTGTCACCAGGTGACGACAACGCTTGCGCATTCGGGATAGTGGGTAAAAATCCAGTCCATGCCTGCCATACACATGGCAAAGAGCAAGAGAAGCACCAAAAGGAAGATGGCGGCTCCGTCGTAGATTACCCGCTGGTCAGGCTTGCGGCTGCTTAGAAGGACCTCGATTCCCAGACAAATGAATACGCAAGGCCACAGGCGAAATATCAGCTCATAGTTCAGGATGGGAAAGATGAGCCTTAAGAGGCACAGCACTCCCAGAACGATCAGGAAGATGCCAAAGGTTGCGGTTCCCACTCTATGAGTGCGAATGGTCTGCTTCTCCTGCATGCTCATCCCCCCTGTCTTCCTCCATAAGGAGCTCCTGCTTCTTCCCGCGAATCAGCAGAACTCCCACTGCAATGATTCCGATTCCAAGCACAAGCTGT
Organism: Lachnospiraceae bacterium; assembly: GCA_022791635.1. Lineage (GTDB taxonomy): Bacteria > Bacillota > Clostridia > Lachnospirales > Lachnospiraceae > Laedolimicola. The sequence continues at coordinate 209,110 of JAAVZL010000038.1, read as the reverse complement.
GGAATAAAGTAGCTTACGCTTCTGACATATTCCCAGATATATTCCGGAAGAGCCCAGTAAAGCAGATCCAACAGGGTGTTCCAGAGCACGGCCACGCCGAAGAGAATCAGAATTCCGGCCAAAAGCTTCCGGTATTTTGCAATGGTAATCCTGCTCCAGAATTCCCGATCCGTATCCACGGGGATCAGGTAATGATCCTCCAGTGCATAGAAATCCTCATCGTCCATGGCCCGCAGGTTGTGAGCATGGAAGAAGCTGTAAAACCATACTATCACATCTACCAGAATCAAATATCCTGTATTGGTGAGGACCGACAGAGAAATAATTCCCCAGAACAGCCCCATCAGACTGACGCCCATTTTCATAAAACCCATATACATTTCTCCTGCCCCCGGAATCCAGGAGAAGAGAAAGGTCAAAAAACCACTTTTTTTCTTTGTCATCGTTTCATCCTCCATCTGATCACTTTTTGTAAGCTCACATTTACAATCCCATCATATCGTTCAGCATCTGATTGATTTCCTGCATACCCCGATTCAGTCTGCGGTTCAGGGTCTCCTCCTGCTGTCTTGCCGCTTCGCCGGGAGCCATGGGCTCTGTCTTTGGGAGCTCCTTTGGCACCATAAACAAAAGGAACAAAGCGGTTGCTACGGCCGCTCCTACTTTGAGACTGTAGAAGAAAAGCTGCATTTGCCTGGATACCCGTTTAGTGGTTACGGCAAGCTGATAGTCCATACGCCCGGATCGCTCCAGGATTTCCTGCTTCATATGTGCCGGAGCCTTGATGAGGCCCTCTGCCTCTACCTGGCGGATGAGCTGTTCCGTGTAAGCGTCCAGTTCTTTGATTTTTTCATATCTTGTACTCATACGCGGCTTCCCTCCTTTTTGGTGTAGTGTTTTCTCAGCATTCCTCTGGACCGGTAGATTTGTGTCTGGACTGTTTTTATGTTGCGGTTTCGTTTCTTGGCAATCTCTCCTACGTCCATCTCGTAATAGTAGTAGTCCAGGGCTATCTCATCATAGGGCGGCTTGAGCTCTTTGCAGCAGCGGTAGAGCTCTTGCTTTACCTCTTCCTCCAGGCAGGCCTCCTCGGGGGTCTGGCCCGGGTCCTCCTGGTAAGAGAAGTAGGGATCCTCTGTGGGGACCTGTTTTCTGCCGGAATGCTTTAGGTAGTCTAAGGACTTATTGGTGGCGATTCTGCAGATCCAGGATTTCTCGTTTCTGCCGTCGAAGGAGGAGTATTTTTCGTATGCGGATAGGAAGGTTTCCTGTGCCAGGTCCTCTGCTGCGAAATAATCTTCGGTTATTTTGTAGCAGATGGAAAATATCAGGTTTTGATATTTGTCGATCAGTGCTTCCAGTTGTTCATCTCGATTAATCGCATCCGCCTCCCCTCGGTTTTTGACAGGTAATTATCTGTTCATTATTATAACGAAAACGGGGGCGGGGTGTCTTCAAGTTTTTTTGTTATTTTTGGGACGGACGGAAGCGCCGCCAGAAAGGATGTCAGGAATTTCCAATATCAAGTGTTCGGACGGTTCTCGTACAGGCTGTCTGCTATGATCGAACATTACCCCTTTTGCCTTTGGTGGCGGTTTGGTTGTTTGGGTAATGTCCGCTCCTATCAGACAGCCTGTGCGCGAACAGCCGGACACTTGATATTGGAAATTCCTGACATCCTTTCTGGCGGCGCTTCCTGGTTTTGCTTCTTTATAATTGAATGATTGCGGAGGATGGCTCTCATTCCTTTACAGGTGTTTTACGAATTTACCTTCTATGCCTACGTGTTCTTTGCTGACTACGAAGGCCTGGGGATCCAGGATGCGGAGCTTGCGTTTCAGGGCGGTGAGCTCGTGTTTGGAGATAACGGTGAATACGATGTTGGTAGTTTCTTCAGTGTAGCCGCCCTTGGCTTCCCAGTAAGTGGCTCCGCGGATCAGGTCTTTCAGGATGTAGTCCATGATTTGCTGGGGGTTTTCTTTGGTGAAGATGAATACCTCGGTGCTGATGTTCTGGCTGTGGGTGCGATCCATGATCAAGGTGCTGACTGCGGTGTAGATGATGCAGTAGATGACGACGGTGATGTCGAACAGGAGGGCGCAGGCCAGGTAGATGACCAGGTTGACGCCCAGGGACAGACGGCCTACGCTGAAATCCTGGCGGCGCTTGGTGTAGTAGACGCCCAGGATGTCCATGCCGCCGCTGGAGCCGCCGCTTTGGAGGGCGATGCCGATGCCGGCTCCTGCTACGATTCCTCCGATGAGGCTGGCGGTGAGGGTGTCTTCTACCAGGGGGATGGCCGGGATGGGGATGACGGTCAGGAACATGGTCTGGCTGATGACGCAGATCAGGGTCCGCACGAAGAAGCTCTTGCTGACGGAGCGGTAGGCTAAGAAGAACAGGGGGATGTTAAAGAGCAGGTTGATAAGGCCGGCGATATCCACGCTTCCGAAATGAAGATGGGCATAGCGGATGAGAAGGGTACGGATGATCTGGCTGATTCCCAGTACGCCTCCGTTGTAAAGCTCTGCCGGTACTACAAAGAGATTGATTCCCATGGAAAAGATCAGCATCCCCACTATAGCGGTAAAGAGCCGGGGCAAATCCCGTTTTTCCAGTCCCCATGAAGCTGTTTTCATATGATTTGTTTCCTTCTTTCTGTATTTTTCTAAAACAGGACCTGGCCGTTCTCAAAGGAGCGGATACTTGCCTGGGCATATACGAAGATTCCCTGGCTCTCAAGCTTTTCCCTTCCGGGCTGAAAGGCCTTTTCTATGAGTACGCCCACGCCTGCTATGGTGGCATGCGCCTTGCGGATGAGGCGGACGGCTCCTGTGGCGGCCTCTCCGTTGGCCAGAAAGTCGTCTACTATGAGAATGTGGTCTGTGTCTGAGATATAATTTTTGGCCAGAGTCAGCTCATAGGAGACATTTTTTGTGTAGGAGACCACTTCGGTCTGCCAAACTTCGGTCTGCAGGTTTTTGGACACCTGTTTTTTGAGGATGACCATAGGCACCTTTAGATACTTGGCTGTAAACAAGGCTGGGGCGATTCCGGAGGCTTCAATGGTGAAGACCTTTGTGATCCCCTGTCCCTGAAAATGCTCTGCCATATCCTTTCCAAGCTCTTCCATCAACTCGATATCCACCTGATGATTGATAAATCCGTCTACCTTCAGGATGTCCTCTCCAAGGACAATTCCCTCCTGCAAAATCCGTTCTTCCAGTAATCTCATAAAAATCCTGTTCTCCTTTTCTGTGTTGGTCTATTTCCGGCAGACACTTTTTGTAAGAGAAAGGGGCTATCACAGAATAGGACAGCAGACTTTTCCGATATCCAGTGTACGGCTGTTCGCGTACAGGCTGTCTGATATGGACGGAGATTGCCTGAGCAATGTCCGTACAGAGCAGACAGAATGTACGAGAACCGTCCGTACATTGGATATGGAAATGGCTGCTGTCCTATTTTACGACAGCCCCCTGGTCTTTTTTATCCTTCTTTTCCGTTTGGCCAGACAATCTTCGGCAGCGCCGTCTTAACCTCCTCATAAAGGATCACGCCCGCCTTTTCATCCATAAAGTGCTCCTGGCTGTTAATCAGGATCAGATTGCTCCCCTCAAAGTATTTTACATACTGATCGCACAGGCCGGAGCTAAAGGTGGTGCCCAACAGCAGCAGTACGTCTGCCTTGGAAATCTCATTGACTGCCTTGGTCATCAGCTGGTTATCCACCTGCTCTCCGAACAGCATCACCTTGGGCCGAACCGGAATCTGACACTTTTCACAGAGAGGAATCTTCTTTGCGTCCCGTATGTATTCCATGGGATATTTTTTTCCACATCGGGGGCACTCATTGTCAAAGATCGTTCCGTGGAGATTGACAACCTTCTCGCATCCTGCCCGCTTTGGCAGATTGTAAACGTTGTTGGTGATGGAATACTGAAGCTGGCCCTTGCGCTCCAACTGGGCGAGAGCAAAAAAGCCTTCGCTGGGCTCCAGGGTAGGCATAAGCATCTCTTTCTTATAATACCGAAAGAAGGTCTCTGTGCGGTTGGTGTAGAATACGGAAGAAAAAATCTCTTCCGGGGAATACCCATACTCCCGCTCTACCTTATAAGAGATCTCCGGGACGCGCATGCTCTGCATTCCCGATTCCTTCATCATATCTGTGCCGCACATGGCTACTGTGTAGGTGCTTTTCTCCAGAATTTCCCGAATCATTCCATATTGATCCATCTTCATCCCTCCTGCAGAATTATATGCTTGCCAGGAGGTTTTCATCCGGCTCCCGGCTTACACACTGGTTTTCTCTTCCTTTATTGTGCCATTAATTGTGATTTTTGTCAATATTTGCAGCCTTTCTTTTCCATGTTTATATAATCTGCACGAAAGAAGCCGCGGTTTCTCCCGCGGCCCGAATCTTAAAGGAGGGTCTCGCTCCACTCCTTCTCCCGAAATCCTGTAAGAATCCTTTTCCCCACAATCAGAGGGCGCTTTACCAGCATACCGTCCGTGGCAAGAAGGCGGATCTGCTCCTCCTCACTCATAGTCGGAAGCTTGTCCTTAAGCCCCAGCTCTCTGTATTTCATACCGCTGGTGTTAAAAAAGCGCTTAACGGGAAGCCCGCTTTCCTGAATCCAGGTCCTGAGCTCTTCCTCCGTAGGATTCTGCTCTACAATATGGCGGGACTCAAATTCCACATGATTGGCCTCCAGCCATTTTTTTGCTTTCTGGCAGGTACTGCATTTTGGATATTCGATAAACAGCATCATGGTTCCTCCTATTCCGGTTCCGTAAGATTCTTTCAGCACACCCTTGTCTAAATCAATTTCCAGTCACAAGAACATGTGCCTGTAAATCGATTTGTGCGCTGAAAGAATCTTACTGATTTATAGTCGCTGCGCGACAGCACTGGACTTAAAAAATCATATTCCCCACTGCCCAGTCCTTAAGGATGGCAAATGCCTCCCGCATCATATAATGAGGATACATGCCAAGGGATGAAGGCGCCGGGATGGGCACAGCCCGAAGCCCCTGAGCCTTCGCTATGTGGACAGCCCGAAATACATGAAAATCATTGGAAACGATCCCCACCGGACCATCAGTCTCTCCCAAAAGCTCCCGGCTAAAGCGAATATTCTGACTGGTATTCACAGACCGATCCTCCATAAGAATCCGCTCCCCTGCGATACCCCGCTCCACAAGCCAGGCCTTCATAGCCTCAGCCTCGGAAATATCCTCTCCCTGGCCCTGACCGCCCGACACAATCACCAGGGTATCCGGATGCTCTTTTAAATATTCCTCAGCCTTCCCAAGACGCTGCGCCAAAGCCTTACTTACCCTTGTCCCCTTTACCTGGGCGCCCAGCACAATCAGATACTCTACAGGCTCCTGAGCATTTCCCAGCATTCCGCTTACCACACAGCCTTCCAAAAACAAAAAAGTCAGAAAGCCCGCCGCCAGCACAACACCGCCCAAAAGCTTTCCCGCCCCGGGAACGCGGCTAAACGCCTCCCTCAGAGCCGGAACACGGCACACGCCCCCGGCCAGGAGAAAACACCCAGCCAGAAAAAGCCAAAACCAGGAAAAAGAAGCCCTGATCCCTGCATACAGAATAATCCCTAAATAATAGAGAACGCACAAAGCTGCCAGGCTCCAAAAGACAACCCCCATCCGCCCTATCTTCCGCAGCATTTCTTATACTTCTTGCCGCTTCCACAAGGACAGGGATCATTTCTTCCAATCTTAGGTCCTTTCACAATAGTGCCGGACTTCTTCTGCTCCATATAAAGCTCCTTGCGCTTCTCCTCCGGGAAAATAGCCTCCCACTGAGGAAGCTCATAAAGCCAGTCCGCCTTTGCGGCCACCATATTTTTATACAGCTTCTCCTTGTCAAACTTCAGAGAGACAACCGTATCCTCCTCCATATCGTCAATGGGATTGGGCTCCACCAGACTATCATTGATGCCATCCAAAAAGCCGGTCATCGTCATAATATCCTGCCCATACTTTTCGGCAAGCTCCTTTACGCTCCCCTTCACCTCCGTATCCGGAGCCTCCAGAAGCTGCTCATAAATCCCCTTCTCTATGTCAAAATATTTTGCCCAAAATCTCTGAATATCCCCTTTGTTTGCCTGCTGATCATAGGCCACATCCCGCCACTGCTTCAGTAATCCCATAATTTTTCTCCATTCCTTTTTCATTTTTATATTTTCCTACGCACCCTGCACAATCGAGTAGGGGAATGTCCTCCTCCACTACTCGCCGCGCGGGGCGCCCGTCAGCTTCGGCTGACATCTTCCTTTGGGCGCCCCTGCGCATAAAAAACACCGGCTCCACGATCTGCGGAACCGGCGCTTCTACCAGCAGGGGATGAGAGAATCGAACTCCCACTAAGGGTTTTGGAGACCCCTGTCATGCCATTTGACCAATCCCCTAGCTCAAACGTACCCATTATTTATACCACACACTCATACCCTCTGTCAAGATCATTTCTCTATTTTCTCACACCGCCAACCCCTTCCCCCACCCTCAAAGCATCCCCCACCGTCCGCACCCCGCACAGACGCACTCCTTCCACATCTCCCAGCTGCTCCCGGCAAACCTCCGGCAGAATAATCGTGGTAAACCCAAGCTTCTTTGCCTCCTGGACCCGCTGTCCTGCCTGACTCACCGCCCGGACCTCACCGCTAAGTCCCACCTCTCCAAAAGCCAGCACCCGCTCATCAATAGGCCGATCCTTATAACTGGAAATCACCGCCAGCACCACCCCAAGATCCACCGCCGGCTCACTGATTCGAATCCCCCCCGCAAGATTCACATACACATCGCTGCTGGAAAGCTTGAGATTCAGCCGCTTTTCCAAAACCGCCAGCAAAAGATTTACCCGGTTATAGTCCATCCCCGCCGCCGTCCGCCTGGGCATAGCCAGAGTGCTGTGACAAACGAGCGCCTGAATCTCCAAAAGAATCGGCCTGGTCCCCTCCATAGAGCAGGCCACCACAGAGCCCGAAGCCTCCTTAGGCCTCCCGTTCAGCATATACTCCGAAGGATTCTCCACCTCCATCAGCCCGTTTTCCCGCATCTCAAAGACACCAATCTCATTGGTCGATCCAAAACGGTTCTTCACCCCTCGCAGGATTCGATAGGACGCATGCCGATCCCCCTCAAAATAAAGCACCGTATCCACCATATGCTCCAGAACCCTGGGACCTGCCACCGTTCCCTCTTTCGTCACATGCCCCACAATAAAGACCGTAACCCCAAGCCCCTTTGCCAGCTGCATCAGCACCGAGGTGGCCTCCCGCACCTGAGACACGCTGCCGGGAGCAGAGCTTATCTCCTCGTGATACATGGTCTGAATGGAATCAATGATCACTACCTGCGGCCTTTGCTCCCCAAGGGTTTCCCGAATGATCTCCAGATTGGTTTCGCACAACAGCCGCAGACAGTCGGAAAAACTGCCGATCCGGGCCGCCCGCAGCTTAATCTGCTTTAAGGACTCCTCCCCGGAAATATACAGCACCTCCCGGCCGTCCTCCGAAAGCTTCTGACACACCTGCAGAAGAAGGGTAGACTTTCCGATTCCCGGATCCCCTCCCACTAAGACCAGAGAGCCGGGCACAATGCCGCCTCCCAAGACCCGGTCAAGCTCCCGCATATGGGTGGTCAAGCGCTCCTCTTCCGTCGTATCAATAGAAGAAAGGCAGACCGGACCAGCGGCTGCCCTTTCCTTTCGTATCCTTCGGACACTTGTCTTTTCAATCGTTTCCTCTACAAAGGTATTCCACTGCCTGCATCCCGGACACTGCCCCATCCATTTGGCGGATTCATATCCGCAGCTCTGACAGAAAAATACCGTGGTTTTTCCCTTTGCCATTCTTCCAGTCCTATGCTTTTACGGCTTTCACCTTCACGCTCTCTTTGCCGCCAAGCTCCACACTCAGCACCAGCTTTCCGCCCCGGCCTGTCTTGATGCGGCCGGACTCGTGTCCGTCCACCAGGGTCAGATATTCCGTATCCTCCTCCATCCCCAGTGTAATCTGAGCATCCTCCGGGCCGCTTACCTGAAATTCCACGCCGTCAGCCGATACCTGAAAATGCTCCACTGCCGTTCCAGGCACAGACTCATAAACAAACAGATCATTGCGCTCCAGCTTGGTGATTTCCTTGAAGGTCTTTACTTTATACAAGTCACCCTGATGGTCGAAATCCTTCAGCTTGGTTTTCGATGCCAGCTCAAAGTCTCCAAAGCTGATGCTTGCATCTGCTTCCACACGTATCAATTCTTTTACTGCTGCCATTTCTTTTGTCCTCCCGATTGGAATTCGTTGTTGATACTTTGATTATAAACGATCCCGTGGCTCATTTCCAGTTCTTTTATAAAAACTTTATGCTTCCCTTTTGCAGAGTAACCGTCACCTCTGCGTCCTTTTTCACACGTCCGGACAGAATCTCGTCTGCCAGAGCGTCCTCGATCTTAGTCTGAATTGCCCTCTTTAAGGGACGGGCTCCGTATTTTACATCGTAGGCCGTCTCCACAATATGCATCTTCACACTGTCCCGCACCTTGAGGCGAATTCCCAGCTGCTGCTCACAGCGGACCGAAAGCTCCCGAAAGAGAATGGATACAATCTTCTTCATCTGCTCCTTATTGAGGGCATGGAAGACGATAATCTCGTCGATCCGGTTTAAAAATTCGGGCTTGAACATCCGCTTCACTTCCTCCATGACGCTTCCCTTCATGGCCTTGTAATTCTGCTTTTCGTCATCCACAGAGGCAAAGCCAAGACGCTTAGGAGAAATGATGGAGGCTGCGCCTGCATTGGAAGTCATAATAATCACCGTATTTTTAAAGTCCACGGTTCTGCCCTGAGAGTCCGTGATGCGGCCGTCATCCAATACCTGCAGCAAAATATTAAACACATCCGGATGTGCCTTCTCGATCTCGTCAAAGAGAATCACCGCATAGGGATTCCGGCGTACCTTCTCCGAGAGCTGTCCGCCGTCGTCATGGCCCACATATCCGGGAGGCGCTCCGATAAGCTTGGATACACTGTGCTTTTCCATATATTCCGACATATCCACCCGGATCATGGCCTCCTCCCGGCCAAAGAGCACCTCTGCCAGGGCCTTGGACAACTCCGTCTTTCCCACGCCTGTGGGTCCCAGAAAGAGGAAGGAGCCGATGGGGCGTCCCGGATCCTTAAGGCCCACGCGCCCGCGTCTCACTGCCTTGGCAACCGCCGTTACCGCCTCCTCCTGGGCAATGACCCGCTTATGAAGAATGGACTCCAGCTTTCGAAGACGCTGGGTCTCCGATTCCGCCAGCTTGCTTACGGGAATCTTGGTCCAGTCGGACACAATCTGCGCCACCTCATTCTCCCCTACGGTCAGGGTCTTCCGCCTTGTGCTGCGCTCTGCCCTTGTCCGCTCCTTATCAAGCCTGGCAAGCACCTCTTTTCGCTCCTCCTGAAGACGGCCAGCCTTCTCAAATTCCTGAGCCTTGACGGCATCCTCGATTTCCTCCAAAAGCTTTGCGCCCTGACGATCGAGATCTGCGATGGAGTCAATTCGCTTGTAGCTTCCAAGCCTCACCCGGGCCGCCGCCTCGTCCATCAGATCGATGGCCTTATCCGGCAGGAAGCGATCGTTGATGTAACGTCTGGAAAGCTTGACTGCCGCCTCCAGGGCTTCATCCGTAATCACCACCTGATGATGACGCTCATAGCTTCTGCGGATTCCCTTCAAGATGACAACGGTCTCCTCCTCACTGGGTTCCTCCACGGTAATGGGCTGGAACCGCCGCTCCAGGGCCGCATCCTTCTCAATGTATTTTCGATATTCCTCCAGGGTGGTGGCTCCAATCATCTGAAGCTCCCCCCTTGAGAGAGCCGGCTTTAAGATATTGGAGGCATCCATGGCTCCTTCCGCGCCTCCGGCACCGATGATGGTGTGAAGCTCATCCACAAAAAGCAGCACATTTCCCGCCTGACGGACCTCCTCCATCACTCTTTTGATCCGCTCCTCAAATTCTCCCCGATACTTGGATCCGGCCACCATGCCGGACAAGTCCAGTGTCAGCAGCCTGCGGCCCTTGACGGAATCGGGCACGGTTCCCTCTGCAATCCGCTGGGCCAGCCCCTCCACAATGGCCGTCTTGCCCACGCCCGGCTCTCCAATCAGGCAGGGATTGTTTTTCGTTCTGCGGCTTAAGGTCTGAATCAGGCGGCGAATCTCTTCCTCCCGGCCAATGCAGGGCTCCAGACGCTTCTCCCTGGCAAGCTTTGTGAGATCCCGGCTGTACTGATCTAGGGTCTGGGTTCCTCTTCCCTGATTTCTTCCGTTTCGGGCCATCTCCTCCCGGTACTCCCGGCCGGTTTTTCCCATGGAATCCAAAAGGGCTGCATAGAGGCCCTTCACATTGATATCCATAGTGGTGAGAAGCCTGCTTCCCGTGCACTCCACATCCTTTAGCATGGCAATCAGAATATGCTCGGTTCCCACCTTTTGCTCCTTAAACCGGGCAGCCTCCTGAGCGGCCTCCTCCAGCACCCGCCTGGCCCTCGGCGTAAATCCGGGCCTCTCCTTCTGGCGGACACTGTGCTCCGGAGAGATCAGCTCCTCGATCAGTTGAAGAATGTTTTTTTCCTCTGCCTTTCGCTCTGCAAGAAGCTGAGAGGCCGCACAGCTCTTTTCCCGAAGAAGCCCCAGCAAAATATGCTCGGTTCCCACATAGTTTTGGTTCAGCTCCCGGGAAATCTTCTCTGCCTCCTTTAATACACTCTTGGCTTTTTCCGTATACGCTTCAAACATTTATGTCCTCCATTCCAGTACCGCAGTATGAATACAGTACACCTTTACCTAGAAGAACTTCCGGCCACAAAAAACCGTGTCCGTAAGTTCTTCTGTGCACTGCATTCATACTGCTGTTAAACATTTATTCCAATACCGCAACATTCATTAAATGGGCGAGGTATGCACCCCGCCCGTATCTCCTCTTTTCCTTTATATCCCCAGATCCTCAAAATCCAGAATCTCAATATCCAGGTCGTCGTCCTCGTCCTCTGCAGGCGCGGGCTCAGGCTCCTTGGCCTGGGGCTTTTTGCTTTGAGGCTTTTTCTTCTGCTTCTCCTTGGCTGCCTCCTCCTCGATTTCCAGAACCGTACTCATATCTATCTTAGGAAGCTTTTTGGTAGAGAACATCTCTTCCTCATCCTCCTCAATTTCCTCTTCTGCGGGCTCTTCGAAGATATCCTCCTCGTCGTCCTCCCGGATATCATTTCCCCGGGTCTCCTGGGCTTCTTCTTCCGCCCACTTCTTTCTGACCGCTACCAGAAGATCGTCAAAATCGCTGCCCTCCGTGTCCGCGTCATCCTCGTCCTCTTCGTCCCTGGAGCGCCTGCGGAAAAAACCGCCCTTTTTCTTCTTGGGCTCATCGTCGTAATACGTATCGTCCTCGTCGTCTTCCTCATCCTCGTCGTCATCATAGTATTCATACTCGGAGTTCCGGAGCTTCACAGAGAGAACTACCACAAGGATCAGCAAAACAGCGCTTAATACACCCAATCCAATAATCGCATAAAGGCGCTGACTTAAGCTTTTTTCCGTCTCCTCCTTAAGGCCTGCCAGCTCTCCCTGAAGAGATTCGATCATCCCTTCCGGCTCACCGGAGCCTCCGCCGGAGAACTGTCCCATCTCTCTTTGAAAGGTTCCGTCCTGAGGATCATAGTAAAACCAGCCCTGGTTCCCGCCGGCATCTACAGCCCAAACCAGATACAGCTCCCGGCCGCCGGTAATCCCTGCGTCTACCACCCAGGCGGTATAGCTTTGCTCCCCCACGGGAATTGTCGTCTGAGACAGTGCATTGGAGGCCGGATAAGTCTCCACCGGCTCCTGGATGGAGTAGCCGCCCACTGCCGCCACACCGCCTTCACTGCCGCCCTCGGCTCCCTCCTCTCCGGAGGGCTCCTCTGTCTCGGAAACCGTCAGCATATCGGAACGAATCCATCCGGATTTCTCCTGGCCTTCCAGGGTAAAGGTAACGCTGTACCATGCCATCCCGTCGCTGCCCGTTGTCTCATCCACCACGGAAACCTGTGTATTGCCCGGAAGCTTGCACACTCGTTCGGAATCTGTGCTGGCCTCTGTTCGTACATTTATATTACCGGCGGCAACCGTTCCGGTCCGCGCCGCCTGTCCGGTGATTCCCCACATCAGCACCATAACGCCGGCCGCACATGCGGCCGCCCACCGGCAGAATCTCCTGCTTCTTCGTCTCTTGGGCAGTTTTTTCATATTTATTTTCCTCCATATAGGTATCTTTTAGGACATTTTGCCCATTTCCTGCGCATTCTATAAGCTATTATAATCGCAAACCAATGCCTTGTCAAATATCACCTGCTTTTGTCACCATTTTCCGTCTGTACAGTAACCATTTTCCATATCCGCAATACAATAATAATACCAGGAATTTACCTCAAGGAGAGATGAAGCCATGTCCGAATACCACTGCCTGAATGATATGAAGCCGGGACAATCCGCCCGCATCCGTTCCCTTACTGCCACACAGTCTGCCCGCCGCCGTCTTCTGGATCTGGGGCTGGTAGAGCAAACCCGGATCCGCTGTGTTGGAAAAAGTCCCTCCGGAGACCCCAAAGCCTACCTCATTCGAGGCGCCGTCATCGCCATCCGCGCTGCGGACGGGAAAAACATCCTGATAGAAGAGCCCGCTTCTACCAGAAAGCTCATTGCCCTTGTGGGAAATCCAAACGTAGGAAAGAGCACCCTTTTTAACAGCCTTACGGGAATGAAGCAGCACACCGGCAACTGGCCGGGGAAAACCGTGGAAAATGCCCTCGGAAGCTTCCAAAGCAAAAATCAGGACTACCTCCTTGCGGATTTGCCGGGGACGTACTCTCTGATGGCTCACTCTCCCGAGGAGACCAGGGCCAGAGACTTCCTGCTCTCAGGAAACGTCGATGCCGCCATTGTGGTCTGCGACGCCTCCTGCCTGGAACGAAATCTCAACCTGGCCCTCCAGACCATGGAGCTGATCCCCAAGGTCCTGATCTGCGTCAATCTCATGGACGAGGCAGGCAGACATCACCTGGAGATCGATCTGTCCGCCCTCTCCCATGCTCTGGGAGCTCCTGTGGTAGGCACTGCCGCCAGAGACCGGCAGGGCCTGGAGACTCTTTTAGATGCACTTGACTCCCTGATCGCATCCCCGTGCGCGCCTGAACCCAAGCCCATTCCCTACCCGCCTCTTCTGGAGGCATCCCTCACCCTCCTGGAGCCTGTGGTAAGAGAAAAATCCGGCAGACAATTCCCGGCCCGCTGGCTCTCCCTGCGCCTTTTGGAGCACCGCCTGAATCCGGCCTTTCCCCTTCCGGCCAACCTTCCCGAGTGTCTCTTTTCCGACCCAGATCTTCGACAAGCTCTGGTAGAGGCAGATCAAATCTTAAAAGCGGCCCATATACAAGACGACCACCTGTCCGATCTCCTCACAACTGCCATATTTCATCATGCAGAAACCATCTGCCAAAGAGTTGTGAAAAAAAGCCCTGTCCGCCGCCCTTCCGGGGAGAAACGCCTGGACGCCCTCCTCACCAGCAAAAGGACTGGCTACCCCCTTATGCTTCTGCTGCTTGCCCTTGTATTCTGGCTCACCATCGTCGGAGCAAATTACCCCTCCAAGCTGCTCTTTGACCTCTTCGCCTCCCTAGAGTCCCCTCTTACCTCTCTGCTGGCCCTCTGCCATGCCCCCGCCTGGCTTGAAGACCTGCTGATAAACGGCGCCTACCGCGTCCTCACCTGGGTCGTCTCCGTCATGCTCCCGCCCATGGCCATCTTCTTCCCCTTATTCACCCTCCTGGAGGATGCCGGTCTCCTCCCCCGCATCGCCTACAACCTGGACCATGCCTTCCAGCGCTGCCATTCCTGCGGAAAGCAGGGCCTCACCCTCTGTATGGGCTTTGGCTGCAACGCCGCCGGCGTCACAGGCTGCCGCATCATCCACTCCCCCAGAGAGCGCCTCATTGCCATCCTCACCAACAGCTTTGTCCCCTGCAACGGCCGTTTCCCTGCCATACTGACCCTCATCACCCTGTTTTTTGCCCCGTCCCTCCATGCCGCCTCCTCCACCCTGCTCTCCGCCCTTCTCCTCACCGGCGTGATCCTTCTGGGCATTGCCATGACCTTCCTGGCCTCCTGGCTCTTGTCCCACACCCTCCTAAAAGGACTACCCTCCTCCTTCACCCTGGAGCTTCCGCCCTACCGCCGCCCACAGCTCGGCCTTGTCCTCCTCCGCTCCCTCCTAAACCGCACCCTCTTCGTCCTGGGCCGGGCCGTCACCGCAGCCGCCCCCGCCGGCGTCCTCATCTGGATTCTGGCCAACCTCACCTGGCAGGGAAACAGCCTTCTTTCCGTCTGCGCCTCCGCCCTAACCCCCATAGCCGCCCCCTTCGGTCTGAACGGCACCATCCTTCTGGCCTTCCTCCTGGGACTGCCCGCCAACGAGATCGTTCTCCCCATCATCCTCATGATCTACCTAAACCAAACCACCCTCATCTCCCCAGACAGCCTCCCAACCCTAAAAGCCCTCCTAACCGCCCAAGGCTGGACCGCCACCACTGCCGCCTGCACAATCCTCTTCACCCTCCTCCACTGGCCCTGCGCCACCACCCTCATGACCATCCACAAAGAAACCGGAAGCCTCAAATGGACCCTCCTCTCCTTCCTCCTCCCCACGGCCTTCGGCCTAACCCTCTGCTTCCTCACCGCCCAAGCTGCCCACCTCATCTACTAGGCAAGGCCTGGTAGGAGAAGGCATAAAACAAACACCTTCTACTCGTAAGCCAAAACCTCCCGCCCTCATACTACCGCCCCCAAAGTCAGGGTCCGGAGCAGACTGGCCGCCAAGACTTTTCCAATATCCGGTGTCCACCTTTTCGAGACATTTGTATGATCTGAGCGGACGCATCCTCAAGGTAAACCAGGCGCAGCCTGATCACACCCCAAAAATGCGTCCGAGCAGAGCATACAAATGTAACGAGAAACACGTGAACACGGATATGGAAAAGCCTTGGCGGCCAGTCTGCTCCGGACCCGTCCGTCTAAACCTCATCAATCGCCTTCCCAATATCCCCCCTACAAAAGCTCTTCTCAAAGCTTAAAAGCTTCACCGCCTCATAAGCATTGGCCCTTGCCGTCTTGAGATCCGCTCCCGTAGCCGTCACCCCAAGAACACGCCCGCCGTTTGTCACATACTTACCGTCCACCAGCTTAGTTCCTGCATGAAACACATAATACCCATCCTTATTCTTAAAATGCTCCAGCCCCTCAATGGGAAATCCTTTCTCATAAGCCACCGGATATCCCCCGGAAGCCAGAACCACGCAGACCGCCGCATTGTCCTCAAATTCCAGCTCAATCTGATCAAGCGTCCCGTCCACACAGGCCTCAAAGACCTCCACAATATCATTCTTCATCCGCGGCAGCACCACCTGGGCCTCCGGATCCCCGAACCTGGCATTATACTCCAGCACCCTGGGCCCGTTCTCAGTCAGCATCAGCCCAAAGAAAATCACTCCCTGAAAGGGCCTCCCCTCCTGAGCCATAGCGTCCACCGTCGCCTGATAAATATGCTCCCGGCAGAAAGCATCCACTTCCTCCGTATAAAACGGACTGGGGGAAAAGGTTCCCATTCCTCCCGTATTAAGCCCCTGATCTCCGTCAAGCGCCCGCTTATGATCCTGGGCAGAGGTCATACATTTGATGGTCTTTCCGTCCACAAAGCTTAAAACGGAAACCTCTCGTCCGGTCATAAACTCCTCGATCACCATACGATTTCCCGCAGCTCCGAACTTCTTATCCTCCATAATCGTCCGGACGCCCTCTTTTGCCTCCTCAAGGGTATTGCAGATAAGAACGCCTTTCCCAAGAGCAAGGCCGTCAGCCTTCAGGACAATCGGAAAACTGGCATGCTCAAGATACGCCAAGGCTTCCTTCGGATCCTCAAAATTCTCATAAGCCGCCGTCGGAATCCCATACTTTTTCATGAGATCCTTGGAAAATGCCTTGGAGCCCTCCAAAACAGCCGCATTCTTCCGAGGCCCGAAGATCCGTAACTCCTGAGCCTCAAACACATCCACAATGCCGCCCACCAGAGGATCGTCCATGCCAACCACCGTCAGATCAATCTCCTGCTCCTTTGCAAAGGCTGCCAGCCTGTCAAACTCCATGGCCCCAATGGGCACACACTGGGCATACTCCTCAATCCCCGCATTTCCGGGCGCACAGTATATCTTCTCCGCCTTCGGGCTCTGGGCTATCTTCCAGGCAATGGCATGCTCCCGTCCTCCTGAGCCTACAATCAAAATCTTCATCTATTGTCCCTCCATTCCAGTTCCGCAGTATTTCATTCCTGTTCCGCTTTTCCCTGCGCGATCATATCAATGGCTTTGGGAAGCAAAATCCACTCCGCCTCCTCCATCACCCTGCGCTGAAGAATCTCGGGCGTATCTCCTTCCTTGACCTCCACGGCCTTTTGCAAAAGAATCGGCCCCGTATCCGTTCCCTCGTCCACAAAATGCACCGTAGCTCCCGTCACCTTCACGCCCCGCTTTAAAGCCTCCTCATGGACCTTAAGTCCGTAAAAGCCCGTTCCGCAAAAAGAGGGAATGAGGGAGGGATGAACGTTGAGCATCCGGCCCTTGTACTCCCGGATAATACATTCCGGAATCACCACCAGACAGCCGGCCAGCACTACCAGATCCGCCTGACTGTCCCGCAGAGCCTTAAGCAGGGCCTGGTGAAAGGCCTCCCTGCTCTCATACTCCTTAGGGGAAATGCAAAGAGCCGAAATTCCCTTGCGTCTGGCCCTCTCGAGAGCATAGGCATTGGGATTGTTGCTGATTACGGTACAAATCTCCGCATTTCGGATTTCCTTTCGATCTATGGCGTCCAGAATGGCCTGAAGATTGGTGCCGCCTCCGGATACCAGAACCGCTACTCTTAGCATACCTCCACTCCCTTTTCCCCGGACCGAACCTCGCCCAGAAGATAAGGCGTCTCCCCTGCTTTCTTTACGGCCTCCACACACAGATCCGCCTGAGCAGGATCCACCGCCATCACCATGCCGATTCCCATATTAAAGGTATTGTACATCACCTGCTCCTCGATACGCCCGTCCTCTGCCAGCATTTTAAAAATAGTAGGGATGGGATAGCTGTCCTTCTTCACAAAAGCCCGGACTCCCTCCGGCAGCATCCGGGGAATATTCTCATAGAAGCCGCCTCCTGTGATATGGCTGCAGCCCTTGATATTCACCCCTGCCTCCTTTACGGTCCGAAGAGCCTTCACATAGATCTTGGTAGGCTCAATCAGGGCCTCCCCAAGGGTTCTTCCCAGGCTCTCAAAATGGGTATTCATATACTCCTCTTTCATGGTAAAGACCTTGCGCACCAGGGAAAAGCCGTTGCTGTGGACCCCGGAGGAGGCCATCCCCACCAGCACATCCCCGGGCTTAATTCCGGCTCCCGTAATCAGATCCTTCTCATCCACGACTCCCACGGCAAAGCCCGCCAGATCATACTCATCCACCGGATAAAAGCCCGGCATCTCCGCCGTCTCTCCGCCGATCAAAGCCGCCCCCGACTGACGGCAGCCTTCTGCCACACCGCTCACAATGGTGGCGATCCGCTCCGGCACATTTTTCCCGCAGGCAATATAATCCAGAAAGAACAGCGGCTCCCCGCCGGCACAGGCAATGTCATTCACGCACATGGCCACACAGTCAATCCCCACCGTATCATGCTTGTCCATGAGAAATGCCAGTTTCAGCTTTGTTCCCACGCCGTCTGTTCCGGATACCAGCGTGGGCTTTTCCATGGTTTTAAATGCCTCCATGGAAAAGGCTCCCGAAAATCCGCCGATTCCCGTCAGCACCTCCGGGCGCATGGTGGCCGCCACATGCTTTTTCATCAGCTCCACCGACTGATAGCCGGCCTCAATGTCTACTCCCGCATTCTTATAATCCATCTTTTCTTTTCCTCCCTGGCTTTTGCTTTGCATGTGCCATTAATAATTTTTATAGCCTACCTCTTTCAGTCTTTCGTCCTTCTTTACTACCTGATTTTTCAGTTCCTCAGAATAGGCCTTTAACCGGTCAAGCAATGCCTCGTCTGAGACAGCAAGTATCTTTGCCGCCAGGAGGCCCGCATTGGCGCCTCCGTTGATGGCTACCGTTGCCACCGGAATCCCCGAGGGCATCTGTACAATGGAATACAGGGAATCTCTTCCCCCCAAAGAGGTGGTGTGCATGGGAATGCCGATCACCGGCATGGGAAAAATTGCCGCGCACATACCCGGAAGATGGGCTGCCATGCCGGCCCCTGCAATGATCACCTTAAATCCTCTGCTCTCCGCTGTCTTGGCATACTCAAAGAACACATCCGGCTCCCGGTGGGCCGAGATAATGGTCATCTCATACTCCACACCAAGCTGCTCCAGAATATCTGCCGCCTTGCTCATGACGGGCATGTCCGAATCACTGCCCATTACAATTCCTACCTTTGCCATTGAAATATCCTCCCAAATCATTTATAAAAAAGTTTACCCTGTCTTAAATCCCTTGTCAACCAATATGTTCCAAAAGATCAGGTCTCCTCCTCAAAGGGACGGTTCAGCTCTTTCGTGCCGGGCAGGACAAACCGGCCCTTCTCAATGATCGACAGAACGCTCCCGTCACGACCGTTTACCCGAATACAGTCCAGCTCATCATAAGGAATCGTAATATCCGTGTGACAGTTAAAATAAGCCTTGGACAAATCCTCTTTCCGAAGGACAGAGCACTCATTCTCCTTTGCCACCATACGCTTGCCGTCGGGATTATAGGTGGGCGTATCCTCGGACCAGGAAAAGCAGGTGTCTCCCAGTGCAAAGTGGGGTCCCATTTTCTCCGCGATCAAAATCGGCAGCTTGTCTCCAATCCCATATTTCTTAGCCGCCACATAGGCCGTGGTGTTGGTACCGATGGCAAACTCTCCCAGAGGGAGGCTTTCATGATTAAAGAGAATATGGGTCCTAATAAGCTTTTGGTTCTCCTCCTCGGAGGAAAAGTTCTTACAGCGATACTCCGTTACCCTTCCGTCCTCAAGCGTAATCTCCAGGTCGAGATACTGAAGCTCATTTAAATACACCTCGCTCACGTGAAGAATTCCGCTGGTACCAGCAAGCCTTGGGGACGTAAAGACCTCTCCCACAGGAATGTTCACATCCGCCACACAATTTTCAAACAGGGTCTCCTTCTTTGGGTCCTCAAGGGCCGAAAGGCGCACGGTCAGATCCGTCCGATTCTCCCCGGCTCCCCGGATATATACGGATTCTCCCTGATCCAGAGCGTCAATCAGCTTCTGCTGAATCTTTTCATACAGATGATAATCCAGGGTATTGATCTTCACAACCTCCGCAAATATCTCCGGAAACCGGGGCCCAATCTCCGGAACGGGATAGGCGATAATGGTAAAGCTGCGCTCATCCCCGGGAATATATTTATTGACAATCTGCCCTGCCTCGCTGTTGTAGCGCACTTGAAGCTCCTGCTGCTTTTCACTGAACTTAAGCGCTTTGGGAGAGTTCTTTGGCAAAAAGGGCTGCTCTCCGAAAATCTCCATCACAGCAGGCCCCGCATGAACGGCTGCCAGCTCCTGATACTCCTCATAAGCTGATCGCAGCGCCTTAAGCTTACGCTCCACAAGCTTTCCGTCCAGATAAAGGGCTCCGTCCTCTCTGTGGTCATACGCATACTGCTTGGAAAAGGACGTGCTCTGATAGCCCGGATTCCCCTGGGGCTTACGGTTGATGCTGTGTCTGGCCTCCCGGTAGAGAATGCTCTTAAGCCCCATGGCCTCAAACTGACCGATGGCCGCCCGGACGATCCGCTCAAAGCCCAGGCAGTAGCGGATATTTACCGTCCTCTTCCGGCTCAAATCAATACCTGCGTGCACAAAGCCCATCCGGTATCCTTCCGTGAAGGTGGAAGCCATCGCGTCAATCTCCTCCTGTGGAAGAGCCGCCAGGAACCGGCTCATCTCAAGCTCATTTTCCGTAATATACTCTCCAAAGCGATACAGATACCGCACATCTGTCAAATCCGCCTTGCAGACAATATCCCTGGCAAAGGACAGGGCCGGATCCAGCTGTTCCCTTACGCGCTGGGGAACAAAGACCTCACAGTAGTCGCTCATATACCAGTAGAGGATGTCTTTCAGTCTGGAAAGCTTTGGCGTCCCCTCCTCAAAGGCATTGTAAATCTCAATAAACAGCTCCGTCACAATGGTGAGATCCGTGAACCGCTGTTCATAGGCCCATACAATCATTCCCCGAAGCTGTGTATAGACAAAGCTTAAGAGCTGCCCGTAGCCCTCCCCAAGCCTCAAAACGGCCGTCTCCGGGCAGGCATAGCTTTCCTCATAAGCCTCCCCTGCCACATCCTCATAGAGCCTTGCGTTGTGCTCTTTCAGCTCCTCAAGAGAGGTCGTGGCAAAGGCATCCCTGCCTATGGCCTTCGTAAGCTCTTCCATCTGTCCGATAAATGCCGCCATGGTTTGAAAATAATCGTAAAAGGGAGCAGCCACGGACGTTTCCGTACCCATCGCCCGCACCCGCTCCATACTCAGCTCATAACGCTCCCGAATTCCATTCGGCTCCCACATTTCATGTTCCATGTTCTCTGCCTCCATCCTACATGCCTGCAACGAAAATCAATACCCAGAGGATAAACAGGACTCCATTGAGCCCGATTCCGATTCTGGAAAAGAAATAGTAGACATCCTCCTCCTGAAATCCCCTGGCTCCCAGAAGGAAGCCTGCCAGAGAAAAGGCCATGGATAAAAATCCCATCAGGGCCGTGGCCGGGCCTGCGTTCTCCGTCATGCGGTAGGCCGTTATCACACCTGCTACAAGCAGGGCCAGACCTGCCACTCCCAAAAAGGTGGACAGCATTCCCTGCCTGGTATGCTTTTTATCCGTAAATTTATAGCTTCTCTTTGCCATAGCTTCCTCTTTTCCAAAACCAGTGCCGGAATATCCGATAAATCACATATCCCAGGCAGCCGCCAATGGTATTTAAAAGTAAATCATCCACATCAAAGCAGCCCACCCGCAGCACAAGCTGCATGGTCTCTGCCAGCAGACTGATGCCAAAGGAAAGAATCATTACCTGCACAAAGCTGTGGATGCGCTCAAACAGAACAGGCAATGCAAAGCCAAGGGGAACAAATACGGCCACATTTCCCACTACATTGATGAGAACCGCGGTTGTCCCCAGCAGATGACGGTACTGAATAAACCTGCGAATCTCACGAAATAGCACCAGGTTATAGTGATAGTCCCGCTGAACCTCCGTTCGCCCATAGCTCTCCGAAAAAAACATAAAATAGATGAGACACGCCAGATAAATTCCAAGGAGTATCCGCCCGGCCCATCTCAGCTTTCCAATTGATTCCTTTTTCATTCCCTTCATCTTGTTTAGAAAATCAGGTCTGATTTTGCCTTCAGCAGCCGGCCGCCGTTTACGATAGCCAGGATTCCCGTGGCCAGTCCCACCACCAGAATGATAATTCCGATTGCCAGATTGCCTGCGCCTACATTCGTCATAGTCTTATATGCTTTTTCGTTCATTCTCTTCTCCTATTCCAGTTCCGCAATACCCTTTCCAGCTCCATTCACCTAGGAGAATTTCCGACCACAAAAGCATGCGTTCGTAAATTCTCCTGGAACTGTCAAGGGTATTGCTGTTTTTATTCCAGTTCCGCATTTTTTGCTCCATACTTTAAGTAGTATGCGTCAATTGCCTCTTTTAATGTATCATCAATGATAATCTTCCCCTGATAGGGCCGGTTATAGAGATGCTCCACCACCTCTGCCATGGTCACAATGGCCGTGGTCTTAAGTCCGTACTTCTCCTGAATCTCCGAAAGAGCGCTCTTCTCCCCCTGGCCCCGCTCCATGCGGTCTACGGATACCACCAGGCCTATGGGATTCACCTCTCCCTGGGCGCGGATAATGGGCAGCGTCTCCTCAATGGAGGTTCCGGCTGTGGTTACATCCTCGATGATCACCACCCGGTCGTTGTCCACAATGGGACTTCCAAGCAGGATTCCCTTGTCCCCATGATCCTTGACCTCCTTGCGGTTGGAGCAGTAGCGGATATCTGCTCCGTACAGCTCGCTGATCGCCATGGAAGCCGCCACGGTGAGGGGGATTCCCTTATAGGCCGGCCCAAAAAGCACGTCAAAGTTCAGATCAAAGGCCTCCTTGATCGCCCGCGCATAGTACTGCCCCAGTCTGCGAAGCTGAGATCCGGTGCGGTAAAAACCGGTATTCACAAAAAAGGGGGTATTGCGCCCGCTCTTTGTGACAAAATCGCCGAATTTCAGCACCTGACAGTCTATCATAAATTCAATAAATTCCTGCTTGTAGCTTTCCATTTTTTCATCCTTTCGTTTTCTTTTCCTGATCAGCGTCCGGATTTACAAAGGGATGCCAATCATGGAGCTTTTACGATTCTACCATATCCTGGCTGCCAATTCAATGATTTCCGGGATGAACTGCGCCAATGAGATCCCGGACGTCCTTCACCTGATGCTGCTCCATATAGGCCAGAATGCCCTCTGCCGTCTCTTTGGCCGCATAAGGATTGGCAAAGTTTGCCGTTCCCACAGACACGGCCGTGGCTCCGGCCAGAATGAATTCCAGGGCATCCTCCCCGCCTAAGATCCCGCCCATGCCAATGATGGGCAGAGACACCGCCTGGGCCACCTGATAGACCATGCGCACGGCCACCGGCTTGATGGCCGGACCTGACAGACCTCCTGTCTGATTGGCGATGGCAAAGCTTTGTCTGTGAATGTCAATCTTCATTCCCGTAAGGGTATTGATGAGGGAGAGCACATCTGCGCCTCCGGACTCTGCGGCACGGGCCATCTCCGTGATATCCGTCACATTGGGACTCAGCTTCATAATCACCGGCTGCTTGGCATATTTTTTCACCTCACGGGTCACCTTCTCCAGAGCCTCCGGCTTTTGTCCAAAGGCAATGCCGCCTTCCTTTACATTGGGACAGGACACATTGATCTCCAGCAAATCCACAGGCTCACAGGAAAGCCGTTCCACTACCTCACAGTAGTCGGAGATGGTTTTCCCACAGACATTCACAATGATTCTGGTATCAAACTGACGCAGAAAGGGAATATCCCGCTCTATGAACACATCGATCCCCGGGTTCTGCAGTCCGATGGCATTGAGCATCCCGCTGGCAGTCTCGGCGATTCTGGGGGTGGGATTCCCCGGCCAGGGAACATTGGCCACTCCCTTGGTGACCACCCCGCCCAAAACGCCCAAATCATAAAACTCACTGTACTCGGCGCCGGATCCAAAGGTTCCGGAGGCTGTCATCACCGGATTCTTAAGCTCCACGCCTGCCAGGCTTACACTTGTATTGTATTCCATGTACCTATCCTCTCTCAAAGCTCAATTTCCTCTGCCGCAAATACAGGACCGTCCTTGCAAATCCTTTTATTCTTTACGTGGGTGTGGGCATCCACATCCATGGAATGGCACACACAGGCCAGGCAGGCTCCCACCCCGCAGGCCATGCGCTCCTCCAGGGAAAGATAACAATCCATTCCCTCTTCCAGGGCATAGGCCTTCAGGGCCCGCAGCATGGGAGTGGGACCGCAGGCAAACACAGCCTCTGCCTTAAGGCCATTTTCCCGGATAGCATCCAGTACGTTTCCCCTGGTGCCTGCGCTTCCGTCCTCTGTTGCTATAAATAATTTCCCATTTTCTTCCAGTTCTTCCTTTAAGAAAAGCTCTTGGTTCCGGTAGCCCACGATAAGCTGCTTCTCTCCGGGAAGTTGTCTGGCAAGCTCCACCATAGGCGGTATCCCGATTCCCCCGCCAATGAGAAATACCTTTTGATAGCCCTTATCCAACGGAAAGCCATTGCCGAGAGGTCCTATGATTTCCAGCGAATCCCCCGGCCCGTAAACGGAAAATTCCCTGGTTCCCTTCCCGGCAATCCGGTACACCAGGCGAATACTTTCCCTCTCTTTGTCCACCTGGCAAATACTGATGGGACGTGGGAGCATGCGGCTTTCGTCTCTGCTGTAAAGGGAAACAAACTGTCCCGGCACAGCCTCCCCGGCAATGGCCTCTGTCTTTAGCCACATGCTGTATATATCCGTGGCAATTTTCTTCTGCTCTGTAATGACTGCCGTTTCTTTGTACTTCATCTGCTCTCCAAAGCCCCCTGAATATCAGCCGCCATATCCTCAACTGCTGCCCGGGAGGCCTCCGCAAAGTGCTCCGAACCAAAGGAGGCGTATTTTTCCTGCTTGTAGGCCGCAATGATTCCTCTTGAGGAATTGACAATGGCTCCCAGTCCGTCGGGCTGGAAAAAGTTCACCAGATCCTTGCCGGTTCCTCCCTGGGCGCCGTAGCCGGGCACCAGAATGAAGGTCTTGGGCATAAGCTTTCTCAGAACCTTCCCCATTTCCGGATAGGTGGCGCCTACCACGGCCCCGATGTAGCTGTAGGTATCGCCCATGTGCCCTTCGCCCCACCGGGCTACCTTCTCTCCCACATGTTCATAGAGGGGACGGCCGTCAATCAGGCGATCCTGGAACTCTCCGCTGGAGGGATTGGAGGTTTTGACCAAAATAAAGAGGCCCTTTTGCTCCTCCTTGCATACCTCGATAAAGGGCTTTACCCCATCGCTTCCCAGATAGGGGTTTACCGTGGCAAAATCCTCGTTAAAGGCCGTGTAGCACTTGCTGCCCACCTGGATTTTTCCCAGATGGCCAGTGGCATAAGCGGCGGAGGTGGAGCCGATGTCTCCCCGCTTGATGTCGCCGATGACCACCAGATCCTTGGAATGGCAGTAATCTATGGTCTTCTGGTAGGCCTTTAAGCCCTCAATGCCGAACTGCTCGTACATGGCAATCTGGGGCTTTACCGCGGGAACCAGATCAAAGGTCTGATCTACGATCTCCTTATTAAACTGCCAGATGGCCTCCGCAGCTCCCTCAAGGGTTTCTCCGAATTCTGCAAAGGCCTTTTTCTGAATATGCTCCGGTATGTAGTTCAGCATGGGGTCTAAGCCGATCACAATGGGGGCCTTTGTCTTCTGAATCTTTGCAATGAGTTTGTTGATCATGGTATCTCTCCCTTATCTTATATTTGTATGATTGTGAGGCAGTCGCAGAATCAGCCAGCAGCCTTTTCTGCTTACTCCACAGTTACAGATTTCGCCAGGTTCCGGGGCTTATCTACGTCGCAGCCTCTGCCCAGGGAAATGTAGTAGGCAAAGAGCTGGAGGGGGATGATTGCCAGGGAATTGGTGAACCAGGGGTTGGTTCTGGGGATGTAGATGGCATAATCGGCATTTTTCTCGATCTCCACATTTCCCACATTGGTAACTGCCAGCACAAAGGCTCCCCGGGTCCGGACCTCCGCAATGTTGCTGACCATCTTGGCAAACAAGTGATCCTGGGTGGAGACGGCGGCCACCAGGGTTCCCTCTTCTATCAGGGAAATGGTTCCGTGCTTTAGCTCTCCCGCCGCGCAGGCCTCCGAATGGATATAGGAGGTTTCCTTAAGCTTTAGGGAGCCCTCCATAGAGATGGCATAGTCGATGCCCCGGCCAATGAAAAATACCTCCTTGGCGGCCAGATAGCGGTTGGCAAAGCGCTGAATCCGCTCTTTATTGCCCAGAAGCAGCTCGATCTGTGCCGGAAGGCGCTCCAGGTCTGAGAGCATGGCCCGAAAGTCCGCATCTGTCACGGTTCCCCGCACCTTGGCAAGCTTCATGGCCAGAAGGTACTGGGCAATGAGCTGGGTGCTGTAGGCCTTGGTGGTGGCAACGGCAATCTCCGGCCCTGCCCAGGTGTACATCACATTGTCCGCCTCTCTTGCGATGGAGCTTCCCACCACATTGACAATGGCAAGCACCCGCCGTCCTTGAGCCTTGGCCTCCCGAAGAGCTGCCAGGGAGTCCGCCGTCTCTCCGGACTGACTGATGATCACCACCAGGGTTCCCTCCTCCAGGATGGGGTTGCGGTAGCGGAATTCGCTGGCCAGATCCACGTCTACCGGAATCCGCGCCAGGCCTTCAAAAACGTATTTGCAGGTCATGCCGGTATGATAGGCGGAGCCGCAGGCCACAATGCAGATCTTCTTCACTGCCAGCAGCTCCTCGTCGGTCATGCCCAGCTCTTCAATGACAATGTCCCCGTTTTTCAGCCGGGGGCTGAAGGTATCCCGGACGGCTGCAGGCTGCTCGTAGATCTCTTTCAGCATAAAATGCTCATAGCCGCCTTTTTCCGCCGCATTGATGTCCCACTCAATGGTCACCGGCTCCTTTTCAATCTCCTCCTCGTCAATGTTGTAGAAGGTCATGGAGCTTTCGGTAAGCTTTGCAATCTCCTGATTCTGAATATAGTAGACGCTGCGGGTGTACCGAAGAACCGCCGGCACATCTGAGGCAATCAGGTTGCCGCTGTCGGAGCTTCCTACAATCAGAGGACTGTCCTTGCGGGCCGCGTACATCTCCCCGGGATGATCCGCGAAGAGGATTCCAAAGGCATAAGAGCCCTCCACTCGGTGCATCAGCTTTCCGATGGCCTCCAGAGGATCGCCCTTGTAATAGTAATCCAAAAGGTGGGCCACTACCTCCGTATCCGTGTCGGAGCGAAAGGTATAGCCCCGCCCCTCCAGCTTTTTCTTGAGCTTCTGATAATTCTCGATAATGCCGTTATGTACCACCACAATGGACTCATCCTGATTAAAATGGGGATGTGCATTCGTATCCGAGGGAGCTCCGTGGGTCGCCCAGCGGGTATGGCCAATACCAATGGTCCCCGGAAGAGAGGCGCCGTCGTGGGTCATCTCGCTTAAGACCTTCAGGCGGCCCTTGGCCTTCACTACCTTGATCTCCTCCCCGTTATAAATGGCAACTCCCGCCGAGTCATAGCCCCGATACTCCAGTCTTGCCAGTCCGTCCAGCAAAATGGGAGCCGCCTGTTCCTTCCCAATATAACCAACAATTCCACACATAGATGTCTCTCCTATTCTGATTCCAGTTCCGCAATAGTCCTTCCAGCACCACTCCACTAGAACAATTCCCGGCCACAAAAGCATGTGTCCGTAAATTGTTCTGGCACTGTCGGACTATTGCTGTTTCCAGTACCCTCTGTTCATGGTGCACCTTTGTATCAGCCACTTGGGCAATTTCCGGTAATTCTTCCCAAGCCTATATCCAATATACTTGCATCCGCTGAAAAATACAAGACTAAATATTAGCCAGGGCTTTCCGATTTTCAGGCAGTGGGCCGCCGTTTTCTTTACCAGGCGGATTCCCTCCTCCTCAGAGGCGACCCCGGCAAAAATCTCCGGATGATCCGCCTGGGAGACGGCCAAGTCAAAGTTCCGCTGAAACTGCTTCCGTCCACTGTAATTGTGGGAATGTATGACCTTAGCCTCCGCCACATAGGCAATTCCATAGCCGCTCTTTATAAGGCCCCCCGCATAAATCATATCCTCATTAAATATGGTATGATTCACAAAGCCTCCCTGACGAAGAAAGGTTTCCCGCTCATACATAGCGCAGACATTAGAGCAGAAAAAGGTCTTGATACCAAGACTTTTCAGATCCTCCTTTGTCTTGACCCGGCTCTCCTTCGGATAATTAAAGCTGCGGGTATACCGCTCAAGCTCCCTGCAGTCCTCCCTGGGAAGCTGCCTTGCGTAAGCTGCCTTAACCCTTGGATTCTCAAAGGCCGCCACCAGCCGCTCTACCAAATAGCGATCTGCCGGCAAAGCATCCTGAGTCAGAAAGAGAAGATACTCCGCCTCTGTGTGGGACACCCCTACATTTCTCGTTCTCCCATGATCAAATTCCGACTGCTTTAGGTGAAACACCTCCACATTGTTATAAACCCGAACCAACTCCTGGGGAAATGCCCCTGCCCTTGTGTTCATCACCACTATTTTATGAACTGCCTGTGTCTGGGATTCCAGGCTCTGCAAAAGCTCTGCAAATTCCTTTCCCGGCCGCAGGGTTGGTATGATTACGTCTATTTTCATGTTTTACTCTCCCTCAAAAAATGGGGCAGTCGCAAAATAAGGCAGCAGACTTTTCCAATGGGGCTGTCGTAAAATAGGACAGCCGGCTTTTCCGATATCCAGTGTCCGGCTGTTCACGTACAGGCTGTCTGATATGGACGGATATTGCCTGAGCAATGTCCGTACAGAGCAGACAGAATGTACGAGAACCGTCCGAACACGGGATATGGAAAAGACTGCTGTTCTATTTTGCGACAGCCCCATGGAAAAGGCTGATGGCTTATTTTGTGACTGCCCCATCGCACCCCCTGCTACGTGCCGCTGTCCTCTTTTGCATACACCCCTGTTTGAGTGGCAATCTCCTCATTAAATCGAAGCACCGTGGGAGAGGGATAATAATCCTCCTCGTTAAAGAGGAACTTGTGCAGCTCCTTTACATTGGCCTCCAGATCCGCAGGAGCCACAATAGCGGCTCCGTTGATCCGCACATCCTCTCGCAGCGTGGGGAAGCCTCCCGTCTCTCCGATATCGTAGGACATCATGCTTGCCGCCATCTTGAGCAGCTCCGCCTTGGGAATATTGGTGGCAATCAGCGGAAATACCTCATCAATGATCTGGTTGATGGTTCCAAGGCTTGCCGACTTGGCCTTCTGTGCAATCAGCGTAATCACCTTCCGCTGACGCTCCGTTCTTCCAAAATCATTTCCCACCGCACGGATTCTGCAGTAGGAGGTGGCCTGAAGACCGCTTAAAGTCTGAAGGCCGGGGCCGTCCAGGAAGAGACCGTACTCCCCCGTCACCGCCGTAGTCTCATACATGTAATTGTTGACCCATTCCCACTCGTTGTCCTGCACATCCAGCTCAATGCCGCCCAGCAGATCGATAGTTTTAATGAGGGCCAGGAAATCCACGCTGACAAAATACTTGATGTTCAAATCCAGGTTGGTATTCAGCATGGCCATGGCCTGGTTGGGCCCTCCGGCCTTGTAGGCTGCATTGCACTTTCCGTAGGTATCGTCCGCCCGGTTTAAATACGTATCCCGGAATATGGAAGCCAGCCTTACCTCCTTGGTCTCATTGTTGATGCTGGCAATAATAATGGTGTCGCTTCGGTTGCCTGCTCCCAGCTCACCCATCTCACGAGCATCCAGTCCAAAGAGGGCGATGTTGGTGTAGCCTTTCAGCACCTCCTCCGTGACATCCTCCATATCATTCATCTCTACCTTGTCGGGATCCACGTCCAGGTCCTGAATCTTATCCAGCTTTCCAAGCCCCCAGACGCCCACACCCAGAAGCAACAGAAGTAAAAGCTCCGCAGCCAGAATGCCTATGAGCTTTCTTCTGCGCCGAAGCTTTTTCTGCTTCTTGGTAAGCCTCCGATCCGGACTCCCTTTTCCGTTTCTTGCTTTTGTATTGGTTGCCATATCATAACCCTTTCTTTTTTACAGCCGCTCCCGCAGAGAGCTTTGCCGCATGTTTTTCCCCTTTAATAGGCATTTTTATTTACAAAGCCCTTAAAGATAGTCAAAAACAATATTTTTATATCAAACCCAGGCGTCCAGTTCTCGATATAATATAAATCATATTCGATTCGCTTCCGGATAGAAGTATTTCCCCGGTAGCCGTTGATCTGGGCCCACCCGGTCATTCCCGGGCGCACCTGGTGTTTAATCATATATCTGGGAATCTCCTCCCGAAACTTCTCCACAAAAAAGGGACGCTCCGGCCTGGGCCCAACCAGGCTCATATCTCCCTTCAGAATATTAAAAAGCTGCGGAAGCTCGTCAATGCTTGTCTTACGGATAATCTTCCCCACAGAGGTTACTCTTGGATCATCCGGCACGGTCCAGGCTCCCCGCTCCTTCTTGGGAGACTGCACATCCATAGAGCGGAACTTGTACATGCGAAAATTCTTGTTGTGAAGCCCTACCCGCTCCTGGGCATAGATAAGAGGTCCGGGGGAGGTGGCCTTAATGGCAAGGGCCGTCACCGCCATCACAGGCGAGAAAATCAGGATGGCAAAAAAGCTGCCCACCAGATCCATGGTCCGTTTTATCACCGCATTAAAGGTGTTGGTGAGAGGCACATGGCGGATGTTGATTACCGGCAGGCCCATCAAATCCTCCGTGTAGGGACGGGTGGGAATAATATTATTATAATCCGGAATAAATTTCGTATGCACGCCGGACTTCTCGCAGACCGCCACAATGTGCTCCAGTTTAGAGTACTCGCTTAAGCCCAGGGTAATGGCAATCTCATCGGGCGTATTCTGGGTCAGAAGCTCCTCGATCTCCTCGGTTCTTCCGAACACCTGGACGCCCCGGTAGCGCATGCCGCACTCCACATTGTCATCCAGAATCCCCATAATCTCATAGCCCCACTCGGGATTGGCTTTAATCCGGTCGATATATTCCTCTGTGGCCCGGCTGTAGCCCACCAGAATCATATGCTTCTGGTTAAAGCCCTTGCGCCGAAGCCGCTGCAGAAACAGGCGGATAAAGTTGCGGACCAGACTTTCCAGTGTAATGTTAATCAGATAAAAATAGAAAAACATCATTCGGGAATAGTTATCCGTAACATCCTGGGCGCTTCGGAACAGGTACAGACCTGCAAGAAGCAGAACGAGGCCAATGGTATTGGCCTCTATGATCTTGTCAAGCTCTACCCGCTTTCTGCGGACGCTCTTGGTAGTGTAAAGGCTGAAAGCCATATACAGCAGCAGATAAATAGGTACAATAAGCAGCAGTATAATCATATACTGGCCAAAGGTTAGTCCTGTCGTCTTTTTTAAAATCTGAAACTGTATGGCCCAGGACAGCATGTAGGAGCCTGCAATCACAAAGGCATCAATCAGTACATGCAGCCGGTTAAAATGCTGCTGATTGTCTTTTATCAATCTCTTTCACCTGAATCTCTTCCCTATATTTACCCAAAGCTCTAGTTGAATTCTACCATAGCAGGGGAGATTTTTCCAACAAAACTTTACTTTCTTCTCTCGGCTGCACATGGAAAGCCCTTCTTTTATGCCTTTTCGATAGGTTTTTCCAAGACCTTTTTTTACAAAAAATGCGTATTTCACGGCAAAGCCGGCCAGCAAAACGGGAGCATTCAAAAGGATCTGAGGGGCCGGCATATTCTTCCAGGCAAGGTAGACGCTGTTCCTGGAGCTTAAGCGCACCTTAAAGGCATTGTATCGGGAGCCGCTGGTTCCGCTTCCCACATGGAGCACCTTTGCCGAGGGCACATAGAGATTCTTCCAGCCTGCAATCTTCGCCCGCCATCCCAGATCGATGTCCTCCAGATAGGCAAAATGCGCCTCATCCAGATAGCCAATCCGCTCCAGGGCCGCTTTGCGGTAGATCACCGCGCCGCCGCAGGCGGCAAAGATCTCATCCGGCTTTTCATAGTATTCCACAGGCTTGTCTTTTCCTCTCGCAAAAGCCCAGCCAAGGGCACAGTAAAAATTGCCTGCATCGTCAATTTTTTCCTGGTGATGCAGCTGTATCATCTTTGCCCCTGCGGAAAATGCCGTGGGATTCATCTGAAGGGCCGACACCAGAGCCCTCGTAAAGCCCGGCAGCACCTCCGTATCGTTGTTCAGCAAAATCACGTAGGGGGAGGTGGCTGCCCGCATCCCCTCGTTGGCCGCCCGGCAGAAGCCGTAATTCCTGTCAAGGGCAATCACCCGGACCTCCGGAAAGCACTCTTCCACCAGCTCCCGGCTCCCATCCGTGGACCCGTTGTCCACCAAAAGAATATCCGCCTTAGGCGCATCCGCAAGGAGGGTCCTTAAGCAGGCCTCCACAAACGCTATTCCATTGTAATTGGGCACCACAACGGATACCCTGCTATCTGTCCTCATAGACTACCGCCCACGGATCATAAACCATCCGTTGTCCCTGTTCCCAAATCTGCTTCCACAGCGCCTCCACGGTGAGACGCTCGCTTCCCTTAAGAAGGCTTCCCTTTACCAAAAAGCAGTCCGTAGGGCGCTTTACCTCCTGGTGAAGCACTGCCCGGTGAAAATATCCGCTGCAGCCATTTTTCAGGCCCTTCATACTTCCTCCAAAGGGATCCCTTACCCCCTCCATTTGAATGTCTGAGGTGAGCCGTCCCCGTTTGTCATACACCCTTGCGCAGGCAAGGCCGATTCCCGGCCGCTCACAGCAGGCCAAAAGCTCCCCAAGGAAGTCTTTTGACAGCCTGACTTTGCGGGCATACATAAAAAGCACATAATCGCTGTCCTGGGGAATTGTTACAGAATTATTACATGCTTTATCATAATATACAACTTTTACGCCTGTTTGTCCATTTAAATTTCCAAAAGAATTTATTAAGATTTTCGAGCTCTCGGAGAGGAAGCGGATCCGGTGAAAGCCATAATTAGATGTTCCGAGAACCTCCGCCCGGATATTCTGGCCCTTCAGGTAATCGAAAACCGCGCGTTTTCCCGCCTCATAGGCATAGATCTTGCTCTCCGGATTGGCCGCCGTGGAGCTCTCATGGCAGCGCCAGGAGTAGAGTATCCTGGGGATATGAAGAACCCTTTTGGCCTTCTGTGTGCAGCGCAGGATAAAGTCATAGTCCTGAGCTCCGTCATATTCCTCCCGAAAGCCCCCTGTCTTTAAGGCCAATTCCCGCCTTACCACAAAGAAATGGCAGATGTAGTTGTTGCTTAAGAGATATTCTTCGTTGAAATCCGGCTTAAAATGGGGCTGAAAATGGCGGGTGAGATCGGGATTCACCTTGTCCTCGTCGGTGTAGGCGGCATCGGCCTCTTCTGTCTCCATGAGGGCCTTTGCCACCTCATAGAGAGCTCCCGGAAGAAGCAGATCGTCGTGATCCAAAAGGCCCACATACTCTCCCCGGGACATGGAAAGGGCCGCGTTCGTATTTCCGGAAATTCCCAGATTCCCGGAAAGCCTTTGATAGAGAAGCCGGGAGTCCTTCCGCGCGTATTCTTCTGCGATCTCCTCCACTGTCCCGGAGGGACTGCCGTCCGCAAGGCAGAGCTCCAGATTTTCGTAGCTCTGATTAAGCACTGACTCGATCATCTGGCGAAGGAATAAGGGCGGCGTCTCGTAGGCCGGCACCAGCACGCTGATCAGGGGGCCCCTCCCGGAGAGCGCCTTTGCCTTGCAGGATGCGGCCTCGGCCCTTTGAAGCTCCTTGGAAAGCCATGCCTCGTAGCCTGCCTCGGCCCGGTCTCGCTCCCTGCGCTCTTTTATTTTATAATATAATTGTGCGGGCCCGTACTGCTTTACATAACGCAGTCCGCGCCCGCATAGCCTGAAGATTTGGTTCATAGAAAACTCCTGCTGTTACCTCTAATTAAAAGGTTACCTCTCCGTCATGGGAAATCAGGGATACCGACTGCACCTTGGGAAGCGCGGATACCTCCTTTGCAAAGGCTCCCTCCTCCTTCACTCGGACCTCCACCACCATGTCCATGGCGTCTCCGGAGATATTTCTGGATTTCACCTTGTAGAAACGGCTGAATTTTTTCACAATGTCCAGAACGTCCGCCTCGCTCTCGGTATCGGATAAGTTGACCACCAGCATCATAGGCGCTCTAGAGGAGGGAATATTTTCCAGAACAAGCACCAGGGCCGTCACCACCAGGCAGGTTAAAAGGGCTACCTCAAAGAGACCGGCTCCACAGATAATGCCGATGCTGATAGACCAGAAGAGGAATACCAAATCCATGGGATCCTTGATGGCCGTACGGAAACGGACGATGGAGAGCGCGCCCACCATACCAAGAGAGATCACCAGGTTGGACTGCATGGCCAGAATGATGGCTGCCGTGATCACGGAAAGGGCTGCTAAGGATACGTTAAAGCCCTTGGAGTAAAAGGACTTTCTTGTCATTAGCCGGTAGATAACGAATACGTAGCAGGCCAGGATACAGGTTACCAAAAAGGTAGCCATGATTCGCCCTGCCGATATGTCCATACTGGTGAAGCCTTCTAAAAATGATTTTTTGAATACGTCTTGAAATCCCATTTCTTTAATATCCTCCATTTTTATTCCGCCCCCCAGAGCTTATCTCCAGGGCGCTGCTTTATGTGATTGTTTCTTTCAAGCTCTTTATCCTCTGGCTGATACTTATCCTCCCAAAAGCCCGTATCTTCTGCACAAATAGTATTTGGAAAATGCGGTCTGCCGCAGGTTGTGAAGCTGCAGATTCCGGTAAAGGTAATCCGGAAGAAATTCATCGTACTTTACCTCCAGAATCTGCTGCCCGACTGCCATAATGGGCCTTCGCCGAAGCTTTGGCTCCAAAAAACGGGAAAGCTCATCGGAGGAAGCCATATTCTGATCCAGGGTAATTCGGGTGTTGCCAAGACGGGCTGCATAGGGGACCCGGTCGTACTCCACGATCACCTTAGGCCTTAGAAGCCGGGTCCGCATGAGGAGATTCAGCTTCCGAAGCACCGGCGGATCCTCCTCCTTCATAGGCAGCAGCCTTCCGGCCATCAGCTCCCGGCACTGCTCTATGCTTAGCAGGCATGAGAATTTCTGAGTCATTCCGTGCTCCTTACGCTTTAGCTCCAGGCTGATGCGTCCGCTGTCCTCATTGTAAATGCGGATGCGGAATTTCTCTCTTGGGTCTGTTCCTATTTCATTTTCCAGATAGCAGCTATTGTAGCTGTCATCAAAGTAAAGGCTGCGGATTCGATACATGCCTTCCTCTCCCACATGGGGATCCAGCGGAATCAGCCCCCGAATCCGGTTCTCCAAAAGTGCCAGCTGATCTGCCGTCACTACGTACTTCAGCTCGTGTCTGTAGTCCATTTCAAGCTCCTGTTCTTATTTTAATCGCTTACGCGATGGCACACACATTTATTGATATCCAAGCCCCAGGTAGGCCTCCAGCTTCCCGTCAAAATAGAAATCCAAAATGTGCATCCGGTAAAGGGCCATCCGATGAAAAAGCCCGTAATCGGCTCCCTGATTACTCTCCGGCCAGCGGCGTGCGTCCCGCATAAGGGCTCCGGAATCCCGAAGCTCATGCACCAGGCCTTCCACAGATCGGCTCAAGCTCTCGTCGGAGAGAATCCCCTCCCGAAGCTTTCTCCACCGCTCCCTTACCTGATCCCTGGAGCCATCTACATCAAGCTCCACCAAACGGTCTCCCAAACTCCAGTTGATGCGCTCGGAGTAGAGATTCGGATTGAGATCCACGTCCCAGATAGCATCCCCGGTTCCTTCGCTCAAGGCATCGCCCCAGGTAATGTCCATATCCCAAGGGGCAAAATAAATCCGATAAGACGAGGCGTTGCTTTTTGCCACATAATACATGTTTTTCCCCCGGTTGTCAATTCCAAGAACTGCCTGGAGATAGATCCAGACATTCAAGGCTCCGTTCACATCCGTAAGCACAGGCGCCTCCCGGACAAAGGTCTCATCGTCCGCCAGATCCCGAAGCTCAAGATACGTAAGTAAGGGCTCCCAGGAGGCCCGATCAATGGCACTGTGGGACCCTTTCAGCTCAAAGCCTGCCAGCTCCTCCCCAAACTGGGAGGCGGCAAGGAGCTCCTCTGTGGAAGCCTCCTGAGGCGTCACCGCCTTATAGGAATACTCCACAGGCGCCGGCTCGCCCTCCCTGGTCAGATCAAGCTGCCGGGAATCCACCGGCTCCATGAGCCCGTAAAGCCCCCAGTATTCCTGGTTGAAAAAGACCTCCACATATACCAGGTCTGTCCCGAACTTTGCCTCCGGAAATTCCGTCACCCGGGAGCCAAAGCCATTCCATAGGTCCACGGAAAGCTTATCCCGAAGCTTGGAGTCATCGCTGTACATGGCATTTAAAATCCACTCGTCATCCGTCCGAAGGCCAAAGAGCGATTTCTTGTCGGAAACCACCTCTCCTTTCTTGTTCTGGGTTTTCAGGGTCAGCTTGTAGCCTTTTTTGGGATAGGTGCGGCTGGTATTTCCCCGGATATGAGCTTCCAGAATATTCGCCCCCGTCCAGTCCCGCTTGCTCTCTGCATCCCAATAATAGAGCATGCCGCCAAAGGCCCCTGTGTCCGCCGTCTCCGTGGTCTCAATGGCGAGAATGGGAAGGCCCGTGACAACCAGGGCACACTCCTGATACACGTCTCCCTTCAGGGCATAGAACCGGAAGGCCTTCCCCTCCCGAATGGCCTCCTGCTTGGATTCCTTTGTAAAATCATCCTCAAAAACCAGACGGATCTCGCCGGAAAGGCTGGATAGCTCCCCCGTCTCCCAGCGCTCCTCCTCCATATCAAGAGGAAGGTAGAAGGTGGACGTGTTCCGATCAAAGGGCAGCTTTTCCCCGGAAAAAGCCAGCTCTGTAAAGAAGGGCTCCTCTGCCCTTCTATAGTCCTTTCGGATCTGCTCTGCCTCGCCGCTGCCTGCCTGCTCATAGCGGATGGGGCCGCAAATAATGGGCTTTAAGAACAAGAAGGCCAAAACAGCCCCTAGCAATATACAGTTTAACACAAGCGCTGTCCGTCTTCTCACTCTACATACTCCTCTAACTCAAGATACGACAAGGGGTCCGAAAGCCAGGTGTCCAAAAATGCCATGCGGTCACAGGCCAGGTCCTTTAAGGCTTCGTAATCATCGTTGTGGCCCCCGCTCTCCCACCGGATCAAATCCCGAGAAAAGGCTCCGGAATCTGTCACCTGATGGGCATAGCCGTCAATGTGCTCCCTGAGATAGGCATCGGAATACACCGTTTCCCGAAGCTTTCTCCACCGAGCGGCCGCCTTTTCTCTGGCTCCCGCCACATCCGATTCAATCAGACGGTCTCCCAGCCTCCAGGCAATGCGCATGGTGAGAATCTCCTCCGAAAACCGGGTTCGGTTCCCGGCCTCAAAATCATGTACATTCCCCCAGCTGTAGTCCATATCCCAGGGCATAAAATAGATGCGGTACTTTCCGTCCTCATAGCGGGCAGGATAAAAAATATTCCGCTCCACATTGTCCATCCCGATGACTGCCTGGAGATAAAGCCATACCTCTAGAGCTCCGTCCACATCAATCAACTCCGGAATATGCTCCCGAAAGACCTCATCCTCCGCCTCCAGGCAGGCCAGATACGTATTAAGCGGCTGAAAATGGGCCTCATCCTCTGCCCCGTGATTCCCTTTAAGCTCAAACACGCCCGGATCCTTCTGCTTGTACAAAAAGTCCTCCGGCTGGGCCTCCCCCTCCTTTGTGAGATCAAGCTGCTTGTAGTCCACTGGCTCCATAAGCCCATAGAGGCCCCAGTAGACATCATTTTGAAATACCTCAATATATTCCATATGATAGCCGTAATGACCGGACGATTCAATACCCAGAGCGCCGGATTCGTTCCAAATATCCAGACAGAGCTTATCCCGCACCTTGGTATCCTCGCTGTACATGGCATAGAGAAGCCATTCGTCATCCTTTCGCATCCCAAGAAGGGGAAGCTGATGGGGACGCAGAGCCCCCACCCCTGTCTGGTTCTGCTGGTAGAGGGTCATTTTGTAAGACTTTTTATGGTTTAAACGGCTGCTTCCTCCCCGAATATGGCCGCTCATCCGGCTCTCAAGGCTCCAGTCCTCCTTGGTGTTTGCCAGAAGCAGGCGCATATGGCCGTAGGCCTCGTCATAGCGAATCTCCTGATCCGCATCCGTGTGAAGCTCCAGAATGGGAAGGCCGGTAAACACCACCCGATACTCCCTGCAGGCGTCTCCCCGAACAGCCAAAAGCCGGTAGCTCTTTCCCTGCCGCACAGCCTCCTGCTTGTCATCTGTAAGAGGATTGTCAAGCAAATAGAGCTTTACGCCCTTTTGCCCGCAGGAAAAGGCTCCCTGCTCCCACTCCTTGGTATCCATGTTCACCGGGAGATAGAAGGTTCTGCTTTCCCGATCACAGGGCAGGCTCTCTCCTGCAAATATCAGATCCGTAAGGAGGTCCTCCTCCGTCGCCTTAAGACCTTCAAACGCTTCCTCCTGCTCCTGCCAGGTCAGAAGCCCATCGTCCATGGCAGGCTCCCTCACCGGAAAGAACAGAAAAAAGGCGCATGCAAAGGCAAGCAGGAATAAGCTTGCAAAAAGCGCTATCCTTTTTTCTCTCATCGTCACCCTCCAGTAGTCAAAAGGCCGCCCCCTCGGATCAAATCACTCCTAAGCCTTCTTTTCAATAAATATTTTGCGGGTTATAAAATTGTAAACCATCACGATTCCGGTGGCAAAAATCTTGACTACCATGTAGGCCCGGTTCATATACTGTGAAAGATAACGGATTCCGCCCTCCATAATCAGCTGATTGATGCCAAGGCCGATGAGGCTTAAGATCACAAAGACCACGAACTGCTTTCCCTTGTTGGCCCCCTTGTCCGTGTCAAACACTACGGTAATGCTCAAGATATAGTTTACCACCACGGAAACCGTAAAGGAGCAGCCGCTTGCCAAGAGCTCACCAAAACCTGCCAGCTCCACCAGGGCCACCATAATGCCATAGTCAATAAAAAAGCACAGGAAGCCTACAATACCGAATTTGATGATTTGTCCCATTAATTTTTTCATGTATGAGAAGCCTCCCTTTCTCCTTTGTTTCTCTCCTCTTCGTTAGTCTTGCCATTATGCGGATTTTTAATATCCCGAATTACATAGAGAGGCCGGTCCTTCACCTGCATAAAGATATTTCCCACATAAATTCCAACCACGCCCATAACCATAATCATGATACCTGCCAAAAGGCACATGGTTGCGATCATACTTGTCCATCCCATGAGCACATGGGCCGTAAAATAGTACAGGATCAGGACGAGGACTGCCAGAAAGGAAACGCAGGTCATAAAAAATCCAAAGCCGACCATAATCTTGATCAGCTTGTCCGACTGGGAGGTCAAAATCTCCAGGGCCAGCTGAATGCGCTTTTTCATATTGTAGGAGGATTTTCCTTCCTTTCTCGGATCATGCTCCACATCCAGGGTGGTCTGACGAAAGCCCAGCCATTTCATGTAGATCACATAGGCTCTGTGAAGCTCCCGCATCTTACAGTATTCATCCACCATGCGGCGGTTCACCATACTGAAATTGCAGATAGCCGGATCGTAATGACCGTCTGTAGCCAGATCGTAGATTTTATAAAAGATCTTGGAAATCAGAACCTTAAGGAACGAATCCTTTCTGGCCTTTCTTCTGGCAAATACCCCGTCGTAGCCTTCCAAAACCTTATCATACATCTTCCGAATCTCCTCCGGCCGATCCTGCAGATCGCAGTCCATGACAACCACCCATTCTCCCTGGCTGTAATCCAGTCCCGCCGTAATGGCCTTAATCTGACCAAAATTCCTGGACATTTCGATTCCAACCACATGGGAGTCCCGCCTGCACAGCTCTTCGATGACCTCCCAGGAATTCTGGGGGCAATTGTCATTGACCAGAATAATCTCATAATCCTTTGTTATTTCACACAGAACTGCCGTCAAGCGCTCATACAGCTCCTCAAGGGCCGCCCTGCACCCGTACACGGGAATTACTACCGAAATATCCATCCTTCACCTCAACTGTAAAAAATCAGAATTCCTGCGAATATGAGCACATTCCCAAGAACCTTTCTCTTTGTAATCTTCTCCCCGAAAAACAGCCTGCTCAAAATCAAGACAAAGGCAAACCCCAGGGACTCAATGATGGGACCGTTCTTGTAGTCCAGCCCCCGGTACGCCAAAATGGTAAGCAGGGTGGATGCCACCATCAAAGCGTATCCGCTCACCACCCACACGTTGAGATATTCCCGAATCACATTGGCATACTGATTCTGAGCCCCCTTTTTCAACAGCAGCTGGGAAAAGGAAGCCACCAGAACAGAGCCCAGCATCAATAAGAAATATTCATTTATCATCACTGTTTATCAGCATTGTGCCCGCAAGCACAACGACCACTCCTATCATATTCCGAATCGTAATCACTTCCCCAAAGAAAATAACCGCCCAAATCATAGACCACAAAATTGCCATGGAACGATTGGCATAGGCAATGGACAAGTCAATTCTCTTGATGAGCTGCTGCCAGATAATGGCATAAATTCCCAGTATCAGGATCTCTATTCCGTAACAGAGCAGAAACGGCCAGGACATGGCCTCATAAAGGGCCGCATGCTTGGCTGCAACACCGGAAAGGGTATAAATCATAACCGCAAACTGCAGCACTGCGATTTCCTTCCATTGTATCTTTCCTCTCACAGCCTCAACACACTCCTTGCCTCGCTCATACTGTCAAAGCGCATAATATAGTAGCCGTACCGATTGGAGCTGTCCGTAATCCGGTTCTCCTCCTCCACCTGAATGTGGCTCACATAGCGGATGTACTGGGGACACTCTCTTTGAAGACGCCAAAACTCCTCCAGATCCGACCTGCCAAACAGGAAGCGCACATAGGACACGCCCGGCGCCGTCTTTGGCGTCAAATCCATTTCCCGGCCCAGGGCTACGGAAAGGACCATTTCCAGATAATCATACCCCGTGGAAAGCTCTACCAGATGGGAGCCGATGCAGTCTCCGCCCATTCTTGCCCCAATCTCAATGATGCGCACATTGCCTTCCTCATCAATCTTGAACTCCCCGTGGGAAGCTCCGTACCGGATTCCCAGTGCGTCCAAAGCCTTTTTGACAGATTCAAATACGTGTTCTCTCAGCTCCTCTGTAAGGGGGGCGGGCTCCAGGTGCGCCGTCTCAATGAAATGGGGATGGCCTGTGGTATATTTCTTTGTAATGGCCAGGCAGTGATGGTTCCCCTCCCAGGAGATGGACTCACAGCTGTACTCCTCTCCCTCCAAATACTCCTCCACAATAGCCGCATGTTCAAAGGAGTCCTTCTTTGCCTCCTCCGCTGCCTCAGAAAGCTCGGACCAATCCGTAATTTTGCGGATTCCCCGGCTTCCGGAACGGTCCGTGGGCTTTACAATGGCCGGAAGCCTTAGGCCCTCCCTTTTTACCCGCTCCCTAAGCTCCGGATCCTCTCCCTTAGTCTTTACAAACAGCGGCACGGGAATTCCCGCTGCCTTCAGAGCCTTTCGCATTTCATATTTGTTGGTGGTGATCTCCACGCTTTCCATACTGTTGCCCCGGTGCCCCAGCTTCTGCTGAAGGTACACCACCGTGGCCACCGCCAAATCCGATCCAATGCTGGCCACGGCGTCGGGCTTAATCCGCCGGCATTCCTTTAGAATCTCTTCCTTTTCCGTGATGCTGATGGGGTAAAAATAATCCGCCGTTGCCTCTCCCACCGCTCCGTCCTTCCAGGCAAACACATGGGTTTCATAGCCAAGCTTCTTTGCCTTCAAAATCAG
Source organism: Lachnospiraceae bacterium (assembly GCA_022791635.1). Lineage (GTDB taxonomy): Bacteria > Bacillota > Clostridia > Lachnospirales > Lachnospiraceae > Laedolimicola. The sequence continues at coordinate 167,686 of JAAVZL010000038.1, read as the reverse complement.
CGGATTCTGAAAATCGTTGGCTCCGATGATGACAATTTTTTTCATAGTGCTTCCTTTTCCCGGCCCTGTGACAGCACGTTCCAACGGCCGCTCTCCAATTCCTTCCGGTAATCCTCCATCATCGCCTTGTAGGAGGTATACTGGGGAACAAAACCAAAGTCTTCCTTGGCCTTTGTCATATCAAAGAGGAAGGAGGGCGTATTGTTGGGCTTATCGGGACGATACACAATCTCTGACTGCTTTCCGTCTCCAAACACCTCGATGACGGCCTTTACCTGATCCTCAAGCTCAAGCTGAGTCCCTGAGGTCATATTGTAAAGTCCCCGGGTCTTTTCGCTCTTTACTGCCTTTGCGAAGGCGTCTGCCACATCCTTTACGTAGATGATATCTCTGCTGATATGGGGATCGCCCCAGATCTCGATAGGCTCCCCCTTCCTGGCCTTCTCGATAAAGGTCTGGATACCGCTCTTGTAGAGCTTTCCGTTTACATAGATGGAGCCGTGAGGGCCCACGCCGTACACAGGGGGCAGGCGGAAAATGGCTCCCGAAAGTCCGTGCTGCTGATTATAGTATTCCACAATATCACCGGCCGCATTTTTGGAGATCACGTAGACTGCGTGGTCGCCTGTGAATTTGTAGTCCCGGGGCTCTGTCTCCTTCAGGGCCACGCCCTTTTTCCATGCCCCGCATACATCAGCGTAGGAGCTGCAGGTGATCATTTTTTTGATTCCGTTCTTCCTGCAGTACTCCAGCACATGGATGGTGCCGATGACATTGACGCGGATATAGTCCTCCGCATTCTCTTCTCTGCTGATATCCACCTTGGAGTTGGCCGGCAAGAGACCGCCCAGAAGGATCACGGCCTCCACATCCTCTGTAGGCAGCTTGTCAAAGTCCTCCTCCCTGGAGATGTCCAGAGGGATACAGGGGACACCCCACTCCTTTAGCTTGGCCGCTGTGTGAGGATTTCGTCCGGTGGCGAATACTTTCGTTCCTTCCTTCAGGAACCGTTCTACTGTGTACATTCCGATAAAGCCTGTTGCTCCGATGATGACTACCATACTATCCTCCCTTTCTCCTACGCAAAAGAATTTCTTCCAAAATTGACATATGTATCATAAAAGCCGGAAAAGAAATGCCATGTGATAAGCACTAGCGCAGCTCCTGCCAAAACCTTCCGATATTTACTCTGATCCCTGGCAAAAGGATTTTCCTTAAAAAATGCCTCCATGGCAAATACCCACAGAAGATTTGTCCCGATCTGGTATCCCCAGCTGAAATTCCCGTCAAACTGCCGATCTCCCGTCTCCATAATGAACATATACTGCACAATTCCAATTGCAGTCATAATCCAGGATAACATCATGCCCCTGTATTTTATGGCTCTCTTCCCCAAAAACAGGAGAGCCGCAAGGGGAAAGGCAACGGCTGCCAGTATACTCAATGCCACAGAATCTGTATAGCAGGACCATATTTCCAAGAAGCTGATTGCAAGAGCTTCGCTGTGTTCGCTGGATGGATTTCCGAAATAGGTAAAGAAAGAAAGCAAAAACGGCACCAGCGACGGCAGTAAGGAGCATCCGTCCAAAAAGCAGCTCTTAAAGGCCGCTCCCTTGGACTTTACAAGCTTTACCAAAAGCGCCAGTGCAAAGGTAAAATAAAAGACCTGTACAAAGGAAGGCTTGGCCAGCACGCTGAGCAGTGCAGATAGCGCCATCAAAAGCCGCAGGCACAGGCTTTTCGAAATTCTTCTCTCTCCAAATTCCCAGACATCCCCTTCCTCTGTACCGTACAACAGCTCCACCGCACAGAACACAGTGAGCAGTGCAAAAGGACGCATCGCGTTCTGCGTAGGGTTGATCAAGGAATTGGTCAGTGTCCTCCCAATCTGCATCTGCGGGAAAAAGCATTCCCAATATAAAGGCTGAACCACACAGAGTACCAGGGTCATCAGGCCTATGGCAAATGGACTGTAGGCGTTCTTCAGTGTTTTATAAAAATAAATCCAGATCACTGCCGCATAAAGCCCGGCAAAACAGGCACATGCAAGAGAGGAAGACTTCTCTATGGACAGATGTAAAACAAAATAGAAAAACGCCGTTACATAATGCCACAGAGGATAGGTAACCTCCCCCAGTCTTCCCTCCAGCAGAATACTCTGATGCCCGTAGATATCCACATCCGTAATATGAGTATGGGAATGAGTAATCAAAAGCATCCAAATACTGATGATACTACAAACGCCAAGAAAGCTGATTGCTTCCTTCTTATTTGCTTTTATCAAGGAATTCACCCCCTTGCATAGTACTTCGTAATCATTTCTGCAATATACTCAATCTCACTCTTTTTCAGCCCATAATACATAGGAAGCCTCAACAGACGTTCGCTTTCCCTCGTAGAGAAACGATCCTCCCCACAGAACTCCCCATATTTTTTCCCCGCAGGCGCACTGTGCAATGGTATATAGTGGAACACTGCCTGTATCCCATTTTCTTTTAAGAATCCAATCAGCTTTGTCCGCTCCTCCAGATCCCGGCACTTGATATAAAACATATGGGCGTTATGTATGCACTCCTTTGGGATATAGGGAAGCTCTATCCGCTCCTTTTTTACCAGCGGCTCCAGCTGAGAATAATAAAGCTCCCAGCTTTTCAGCCTTTCCCGGTTGATCTCATCCGCCATCTCCAGCTGAGCCCAAAGGTAAGCGGCATTTAAATCGCTGGGAAGATAGGAGGAGCCGCAGTCCACCCACGTATACTTGTCAATCTGTCCCCGGAAAAATTTGCTGCGGTTTGTTCCCTTTTCCCGGATAATCTCTGCCTTTTCTATCTGCTGCGGATCCTTTATAAGCAGCGCTCCGCCCTCTCCCATGGAATAGTTCTTTGTCTCATGAAAGGAAAAACAGCCATAGTCCCCGATGGAGCCTAAGGGTCTCCCCTTATAAAAGGACATCACTCCCTGGGCCGCATCCTCAATGACTGCAAGACCGTGATCCCTTGCAATCTCCATGATGGCGTCCATTTCGCAGGCTACTCCCGCATAGTGAACAGGGACAATGGCCTTTGTCTTCTCTGTGAGAGCCTCCTCGATCCGCTTTTCATCGATGTTCATGGTATCCGGACGTATGTCTACGAACTTCACTCTTGCTCCCCGAAGGACAAAGGCATCGGCTGTTGAGACAAAGGTATAGGACGGCATAATCACTTCATCGCCAGGCTTTATATCCGTCAATAATGCGGCCATCTCTGTGGCATGGGTACAGGAGGTGGTCAGAAGGGCCTTGGCGCATTTTGTCTGCGTGGTCAGCCAGTCCGAGCATTTTTTTGTGAATTCCCCGTCCCCGCATATCTTTTTGTTTTCCACTGCCTGTCTGATGTAGTCAAGCTCTTTTCCCGTAAACAATGGTACATTAAAATGAATCATCTTCAGCCTCCGTAACTTTATTCATAGCCCATAAATTCCAAGATGGTCAAATCATCATTCTCGTAGACAATCCGATGGTTGCCTTCTATAAGCCTTTCAATCCTCTTGGCATAATACTCCTGCTCACATTTGCTCACCGCAGCCCACCTTGCCTTTGTATTGATGGTCTCATTTTCCATATAATTGGTCCCGGCTCCTATAGGAAGCTCCAAATATACATTGGTGACCTCCCCATAATGAGCGATAGTGTTCCCCCAGGCCTCATGCTCCCTGGAAATGTCTATGATTTTTGAAATCTTCTCCCGCTCCTCCGGAATATGGGCCGCAAGAGCATAGGCCACATCCTTCTGCTCAATCCGATCCGCGTAATACTGCCAGCTGGAGATTACCCCCACCAGAGAAAAGAGAGCAAAATATTTTAATAAGCTCGGCCTCTGCTCAAACAGAAGGAAAAAGACTGCAAACACAACTGCCGTATTGGCCCCCCTGCACAAGGTCCAGTCTCCCCCTGTATACAAGGCGCAATACCCAAGCAGAAAGCCAAGAAGCAGATACAGACTTACTATCTTGTAAAAGTCACCGAACCCTTCTTCCCGGATCCGCTTAACCAGAAATACCATAAGCCCCAGGTAGGCAATGAAAAAATATACCATGATTCCGTGGCTCTTCTCTGACAGCTTTATGAAGTAAACCGGATTCACAGTCTCCAGGTTGCTCATGAATAATTTCAGCGCTTCTGCCGTACCCTGATACGGATTTTTCATAATTCCGTTTATCAGGGCGGTTCTGGTGGACTCCGTATAGGGCGCAGTTACCAGTCCCAGCACATGATTGGAAAGCAGCGCAGCCACCGCCGTTACGAAAGCGGAAGCCGTAAGCCTGACAATCATTTTTCTGTCCCGCAAAAGCAAAAACAGATATACGGGAACAATCAGGGCAAAAATCAGATACACCTGTATAGAAAACAGAATGACTACAGGGAGAAGCAAAAAGGTAAAAAGCTTTCCACCCTCCCGCCGATACAGCTTTATCAGCATGCCTGCCATCACAATGGCAAGGGCGTACCGTAAGCTCTCCGCCATAGAAAGCATGCTGTAGCCAACGGTAATGCTCATGCTAACATATCCAAGCGAAATCCACAAAAGCTGCCTGATACTTGGCTTTGTCAAAAGAATGAAAATCAGGATAGCCGCAGATAAAAGGATTCCGTTGGCTATAATCATGGAATGAAATTCCCAGCCTATCAGCTTTCCTATGAGCGCATAGGGCACTAAAGTAGCAACTCCCCAGGGGCCAAAAGTCCCAATGGATGCATGTGTCCCGTTATATCCCTCATAGCCCAAAGACGCTCCGTAGTGAATCATGGACTCAACCTCTGTAAACCAGGCTACCTCATCGTTATAGGTAGGGATAAAAATCTGGGGATTCAATCCTTTTCCGTTTAAGATAAGCAGAGCGTAAAGCAGCCATAGAGGCGTAAGCGCGACAAAGCAAATCAAGATACTTCGTTTTCCGTTTCCTGCATGCTTCTGCTCCAAATGCTTCGTTTTCTTTTGTATCATTGCTATTTTCAAATATACATTATCCTTTTCTATCATCACTTTGTCAACATCTAATGAATCAAAACCTGAAAGTTCCTTATTTCCGAAAATCATACACTTCAAATGTTCTCTCCCCATAAGTCAGCGTATCTGCTAACTCACGGCCCAGATATTCTTCACCATACAGGCTCTCAAAATATCGATCCATATAACCGAGCCCTATGTTTTCCAGGGAAATTAAATACACATTCTCTTTTTCCACCATATCCCGTTTGGGATCCGAAATGCCAAGCTTCCGGTTTTTCTCATTCTCCAGAGGAGAAAAGGTATGCCATCCTCCCACGGACAGCAGATTGCTGAACGCGAAATCTCTGCGGATGGTAAAATTATCCGTATAGGTTTCAATGGAATAGGTGGTCATAAAATAAACATTCTCCGGGTGCTCTGCCATATAGCGATTCACATCCAGAAATTCCAGATTATAATCTCTCCTCCAGGTGTTGTAGGACTTTACCTCGCTCCATTTGATGCAGGACAGCACTGCCAATAGAAGACAGGAAATTAGCGTCAGCCCGGCGGAAAGCATACGGCTCTTTTGCTTCCTTTCCTCGATTATCAGCACCCGATATCCAATCGCAAGCATTGTAAAAAGCGTCAGCAGATACATGGCATAGCCTACCCGGTCCACCACCCGCCCTTGAAATCCCAGGTATATCCAAAACAATCCTAAAATTCCGCTAATCAGTGCTCCCAGCCAAAACTGTCTCCTGCTTTTTCCATAAGAGAGTCCAAGAACCAAAGCCAAAATACAAAAGCTAAGGATGTGAACCGGTCCATAACTTTCTTTGTTTAAGTGCTCATAAACCTTCTCCATTCCTCTCCAAAAGCGTATGGGCGCAGGATTTTCCTCTTGATAGGCTTTCTTTGCATTCTCTGCCAGAAGATGCATCTTTTCTCCATACACATCCTCTGCCAGATACAGGGAATATCGTTGAAGGTTTTCCACCTCTTCCGGCGACAGCCCGAGCATATCATAGAATTCCGGCTGTTCCTCATAATTCTTAAGCTCATAGTAGTCCATAATAGCGGAGCGATCTACATTAAAGGTAAGAAATTCCTTCCATTCTTTCGCATGATAAGCAATGAGCTCCACACAGGTAATCAGAAAAACGCCCACTCCAAGGGCGAAAGGAACCGCCCAGTGCTTCAGCGTTATCGGGAGCCTTCCGCTTTTGGCAAAAGAGCCATATTTCCACCAAAAGCAGGCAGCTGCCACAGGAAGCATCATCAGAAATACAGATTCCCGAACCAGAAAACAGAGTAGCAGTAGAAAAACAGCCGCTCCCTCCTCCAGCAGGCTCTGGAAGCGATCTTCCGTCTCCGAGGTGTGGAACAGATAAATCCCGGAGGCTCCTGCCATGGCCGCAGCCACGGTCCACTGAAATGCTGTCACATGCTGAACCCCAATGGCAGTAAAGAGCAGTAATCCCAGCAGCGTATAGCCCAGCTTCCACAGAATCCCTTTCTCTGACACCAGCCCTCTGTACAACAGCACAAAAAAGGAAAGCAGCATAATTCCAACCATAACCAGCCCATACCAGTCTATCCCGGGAAACAGCCGGTACAGACCGCTGATCACGAGCCCTAAGAGGTATTTTATAAAAATCAGATGGGCATCTGGCTCCCCGGTAATCACCCCCGCCGCCACATTGCGCATGGCAACATCATCATTGATATCGTAAAGAAAGGGCAGTCCCTGATACACGAACACAAAATAAAGACCTGTAATCAGAAAGGAAGCGGCCAATGCCGTCAATATGCGTATCTTTGTCCCTGCCTGTCTCATTGCCTCTCACCTCTGTACCTGATACAAATAATAGCTTCTTCCATTTACTACCTTCTCCTCCCGGCAGATAAGCTCTGCCCCCGGATATTTGTGCGGAAAATAGGAGCCATAGAACATGGGGTCCTCAATGTCCCTTACCACCAGATAAACCCGCGGATCCTGTAAAATTGCTTCCTCCACATTCTCAATTCCGTATGCCCGGAAGCGTTCCTCATCCAGAGGGGAAAAGCTGTACCAGTCCCCCAGAGTCAGGCAGCGGTTCAGGCGAAAATCTCCGTGGGTCGTTACCACGGCTCCGCCCAAAGGCTCTGCCATAAGCGTTTCAATAAAATAGATGCGATCCGTGTCATCTTTACAGGCATCCTTAAAAAGCTGATAATCCCCCGGTTCCCCGTTAAATGCTCTGCCGGCCCTGACACATTGGATCCCGGCTCCTGCCACACAAAGTACCGCTATGGCCGTAACGAAAGCCTTCTTTTGCAGGAGCTTTTGTCTCCCGCTCTTACCCTCCTCCCCGAAAAGGAGCCGATAAAAAACGCCGCCTACTCCCAGCAGCATCACAAAATACATGGAGTAAGCCACCCGCTCCGGAAGCCTCCCGCGGATTCCCAATGCCAGACACATGGCGCCTTCGGCCCCCAGAAAAAGCAGAAGCGGAAGTAAAATCCTTTTCTGTCCCTGAAATGCCTGCCAAAAAACGCCTGTCAGGAAGAAAAGCAGCGGAATACTGACCCAGAGGCATTTGGGATTCCCCATTTCTCTGGCAGTCAGACAGATTCCTTCCCACAAAAGCTCGCCGCGGCTTTTGCCTCCTATCTTATCCATCCTGCGTTCCCAGCTTATCCACTGCATCAGCTCCGTATCCATATCCTCCACAAGATACAAGGCATAGTGGCGCAGGTTCCGTATATCGTGCTCGTCCAGCCCCAGCTCATCAAAAAAAGCCGGATTTGAGTCATAGACAATGACATCCGAATAATCATAGACCTGGGAGCGCAGCTCTTGAAAACGCTGAAACTCCTCCCAGGCTTTCCCCTCATAGGCCCGGCTCTCCGTCAGCATCACCATGCCCACACAGAAAAATACGGCTGCGGGAAGAATCAGCTCTTTGAAGAAAAACCGAAGCCTCTTCCCCTTTTTTCTGAAAAAACGCCACAAAAAAGCAATGCCAAGGCCCGGAATGACCATAAAAAACACGTCCTTCCTCACACAGTAGGTAAGGACCAGCAAAAACCAGATCCATATGTCGTCCGCAAGCTTTAAAATGCCCCTATCCTCCGCGGATGTGAGATACAGATACAGCGCCCCGGCGCCTGCAACGGCGGCACTTACGGTCCACTCAAACCTTGCCGCATGGTGCAGTACGACAATCCCAAACAAGCACAGCACAAAGGCTCCATAGAGCCCTTTCCACCTTAAGCTTTTCCTGGACGTAAAGCCCCGGTACAAAACCCCGGCCAGCCCAAGAAACAGCGTTCCCTCAATTACAAATCCATACCAATCTACACTCTGGTTCATAAGATACAGCCTGCTAATCAGAAACCCAAGTGTATAGCGAACAAACATCAGGTGCCCATCCGGTGTTCCCGTAAAAGCCCCTGACGCAATATCCCGCATAATAATATCATCCGCAATCCCATAGGTAAAGCCCAGGGTATGATAGATCACAAAGCCTGTGAGAAAGGAGAGCCCGAGGGCTGCCGCCGCTCCCAGGCCAATCCTCTGTCCATCCCCCTTCATCGCCTGGCCTCTCTCTCTTTTCGCATGAGCTTCTCATAGACATTCCGCACTTGCAGAAGCTGCATCTCAAAGTCCTGCTTATTCTTCTGCTCCATACTCTGGAGCACCAGCCCTGCAAAGAAGGACTGCAAGGCCGCCACCAGCACAAAGCAGCACACAATCAGCGTAGGGAACTTGGGCACCAGCCCCGTCTCCACATACTCTACAATCACAGGGATCAAAAAGCCCATCCCTAAGACGGACAGCACCGCCGACAGCATGGAAAAAAAGCTGAAGGGCTTGTAATTCTTGTACAAATTTAAAATCCGAAACAGCACCCGAAAGCCGTCGGAATAGGTGTTCAGCTTGGAGACGCTGCCCTCCGGACGGTCCCGGTACTCCACCACCACATTGTCCACCTGCAGGTGCTTATCCGCCGCATGGATGCTCATCTCCGTCTCAATGTCAAAGCCCCGAGAGAGCACGGGAAAGGTCTTCACAAAGGGGTAGCTGAAGGCCCGGTAGCCTGTCATAATATCCTGAATATTCGTATCAAAAAAGCGGTTGATGCAATTCTTCACAAAAGAATTTCCGAAATTATGAAAGGGACGCTTATTTTCCGTGTAATAAGTAGAAGAAAGCCGGTCTCCCACCACCATATCCGCCTGCTCCTTAAGAACCCGCCGCACCATCTCCGGCGCCGCCTCGGCAGGATAAGTGTCGTCTCCGTCCACCATCACATAAACCCTGGCATCCACCTCCCGAAACATCCGGCGGATCACGCTTCCCTTCCCCTGGCGGCGCTCATAGCGCACGATGGCTCCCGCCTCCCGGGCAAGCTCATCCGTACCGTCGGTGGAATTGTTGTCATACACATAAATCACCGCTTCGGGAAGCTCCCGGCGGAAATCCTCCACCACCTTTTTTACAGTTTTGCTTTCATTATAGCAGGGAATCAGTACCGCTATTTTATCCACTCTCTATCCCTCCTCCAAATGAGAAAAATCAGTAAGGGTGCACAGGCAATGAGCGGGTAGTGATACCGCATCTTTACCACCGGCCCCAGAAGCGTTGTCAGGTAGTACATCAATAAAGGCGTAAGCAGCACAAGCTCTCTGTACTGCAGTCGGTAAAGAAGCAAAAGCAGAGCAAACAGCATGAGCCAGGTGTAAGTTCCCAAATTAAAGGTGGCCGCCACAACCGGCACTCTCTGGAAGGAGGACTCATTTCCAAGACTTTCGTAAAAAGCCGACAGGGCCGGAAGCTTTGATTCCATCACCACATCCACGTCTTCCCGGAATTCCTTGGAGGTATACTCAAAATAGTCCCTTCCCCTTTCCGTATCCGGAATGGAATTTCCCGGATACCAATACCCAAAGGTATTGGCCAAAAAGGAGTCTATATAAATCCTCTTATGGCGCATTCCTGCCGAGAGCCACGCCTTTAAAAAGGGCCCCGGATCCTGGCGGAACTTCTTTCCGTTAAAATAGGCCTTCACCGGATCCGCAAACCATGAGAGATAGGACTGCATCCCTTCCTCCTCAATGATGGAGAGAAAGGCCTCCCGCTCTTCCTCTGTGAGTCCCTCCGGATCCAGGTTGTACACCCGGGCCGCAGACTGCATCAGCACACTGCACATCTCTCTGGGATCTCCCTTTTCCACACCGAGAAGCCCATAGACAGGCCCCGTATACAGAGCATACAGGCTCAGACAAATGAGGATTAAGAGTCCCATTCGCTTCCAGTATTCCCAAAAGGCCCACAAAAGAAAAGGGATACACAGCAAAAAGGTATGAAATCCGTTGTTTCGAAGGGCAAATAAGAAAAATATGGTGACACAAAAGGCAATCTGGCGAAACAGAGAAGAGAAAAACGCCTCCCGCTCCTCGGCCATCTCAAAAAGCTGTACCAAAAATACGGCAAATACGCCGGTAAACAGAGAATCCTTGGTGGCGCACAGCGCCATCATGCCGTTCACCGGATGAATGCCGAAAAAGACAAACGTTCCTATCTGAAGCCATCCCGGCGCCTGCCGCTTCTTGAGATACCAGCAGACATAGGCGTACATGGAAGACAAAAGTCCCATTTGAAGCAGGGAGTAAATCGCCGCCCCCGCCTGATTGCTTCCAAAAAGGCTTCTTCCCGCCTGCCTGCAGATTCCAAGCAAAAAGGTATGAAGAATGGGATGATGCCCGGTCACCGTGCCGTCCACAAAGCTTACAAGCTGCCAGCCGCAGTCGTAAGAAAAGATTCCGGGCCAAGAGGCCAGAAGCACCGGCACCCAGCAAAGAAGCAGAAACAGCCAGCAAAGAAAGAACCAACGCTTCCCCGGCCGCTTACTTTTCCAGAAAGAGGCGCCGCCCTCCCAAAGCAAAAGGAGGCCCGTCCCCACACAGCAGCCAAAAAAGGGCGTAAGACACACCATGGCAAGAAACACCCTTCCATGCCAAATGGTATCGGTGTAATGCAGGGAACAGCCCATGGCCGTCATTGCTGCTGCCAGAAAGCCTCCGATAAGGGCAAAAATCAGGGTACGTCTGTCCGGGCTTTTTTCCAGAACATGAAGACACACCAGCAAAAAAGCTCCAAAGGCAGCCATACAAAGAACACTGTTGGAGAACATCGTACTCTCCCCTCGTATTCCATACAACAGGTGGAAACCTGCTACGGCCAGAAACGCCGCAGCAGCCGCTATGATTTTTTCTATGATTCCGTATTTTCTGCCTGTCATCCTATTTGCCTCCTAAGAGACGTTGTTATTTAATCGTATAATCCGAGTAATCCAGAGAAAAATTGGGGTTAAAATAAGGATCCCCCGCCTCTAGTTCTTCTTTCCATTTCTCCCGGAAGAGATCTACCTCACTCTGGAAGCGCTTCAGCTTCTCTCCCTCCTCCATGCCCCTGGTCTTGGATTCATAGTGGAAGAGCTCGCAAAAAGGCGTAAACACATTCAGGTATCCGGCCCTGCGAAGCTTCAGGCAAAAGTCCACATCGTTGAAGGCCACACTGAAGGTCTCGTCAAGACCTCCCACCTGATAATACTGCTCTTTGCTTACCAGAAGGCAGGCTCCCGTCACGGCCGTCACGTCCTGGGCATAGCAAAGCCTGCCCATATAGCCCAGATGCATCTTGTCGTCCTTATAGTGGGTATGGCCCGCCGCCCGGTGAGCCCCAAGCCCAATCACAATGCCCGCATGCTGAATGGAATTATCCGCATAGTAGAGCTTTCCTCCCACCGCAGCCACATCCGGCCGCTGGGCGTACATGAGAAGCTCCTCCATCCATTCCCGGGTGATAACCTTCATATCGTTGTTCAGAAGCAGCACATACTCTCCTCTGGCAAAGGAGACACCAAAGTTGTTGATGCGGGAATAATTGAAATCTCCCTCGTACCTTACCACGCGGATATGCTCATTGTGCTTGAGCGCTTTGTAATAGTCAAAGATCTCCTTTGTGTCGCTGTTATTTTCCACCACGATAATCTCATAGTTGGGATAGGTGGACTTGGCCACAATAGACTCCACACAGCGGGACAAATCCTCCATGTGATCCCGGTTGGGAATCACGATGGAAATGAGAGGCTTCTTAGGAAGCGGATAACGAATCCGGAAAATCGTCGGGAACGCCCGGGTGCTCTCCACCTTGGCATCCATACCGTAGATCTCCAGGATGTGGTCATGTACCGCCCGCTTGGCCGCATCCACCGCGTAAGTCTTGGCATTGATATCCTGAGCCACCGAGGCCTTGTGAGAGCGCCAGTAATACAAGGCCTTGGGCACATGACAGACCTTCCGGGCCTTTGCGGTAAGCCGCAGAATCATATCGTGATCCTGGCTCCCGTCGTAGGCGCTTCGAAATACCCCCGCCTCATCGAGAAGCTCTCTGGAAAAGGCGGAGAAATGACAAATATAGTTATTCCCCCGGAGGTTGTCAATGGCAAAATCCGGCTTAAAATGCAGCACAATCATGTGATCAATGCTATCGCCCTCAAAGGTAATCTCGTCGCAGTAAATATAATCCGCTCCCGTCTCATTGATGGCCTTTGCATACTCGAAAAGAGCTGCCGGGTGGAGGATATCGTCATGGTCAAAAAGGCCGATATAATCTCCGCTTGCAAGCTTTAAGCACTCGTTGGTGTTGCCGGAGATTCCGTAGTTATGATCCAGAACATGGTAGACGATACGCGCATCCTTCCCGGCATAGGTTTTGCAGATGTCTCCCACATAGGCATGCTCCCGATCGCTTCCGTCCGCCAGACAGAGCTCCCAGTTCTCGTAGGTCTGTGCACAGACGGAATCCAGCATATCTGTCAGGAACTTCTCCGGCGTATTGTAAAGAGGCACCAGGATGCTGAACTTCACCTTACGCTCAAAAACCGTCTCCCGCTGGCGCTTCGCTTCCTCCGGCGAAGGGAAGCTGGCCGTTCCGTGGCGCTTCATGTTTTTGCGCTCCTGAAGCTTGCTGCGGACCTTGCGCATAAGCCCCGGAATGGAGCCGTATCGGATGAGGCGATCTCTGGTCTTCTCGTAGAAATGAAGCCCCTTGCGCAGAGGAACGGACAGCTTCCAGGCAAAGCTGTTCTTAATCCGGTCAAGCTTAAAGCGAAGCTCCTCAATCTCCTTCTCGGACTCCTCGATCTTGCTTAAGAGAACCTCCGTCTTGTCCCTCTCAGCCTCATACAATTTTTTATAGTCATTCTGTAATTCCTGGTTATCCATACCTACTCCTTCTCGCTTGGATCCTCATAGGCATCGCAGACCTCCTCGGCCTCGCCCATCATCCGCACATGGCCGTGATCGATCCAGATGGCCCTGTTGCAGATCTCCTTCACCTGCTCAATGCTGTGGGACACAAAGAGCACGGTGGTATTCCGATCCATCATTTCCCGAATGCGCCTCTTGCATTTATTCTGGAATTGATAATCCCCTACAGCCAGAATCTCATCCACAATCAGGATGTCCGCATCCACAATGGTGGCAATGGAGAAGCCCAGTCTGGCCAGCATACCGGAGGAAAAATTTTTGATGGGCACATCCACAAAGCGCTCAAGGCCGGCGAAGGCAATGATATCCTCAAACCGCTCCTCCAGCATCTCCTTGGGATAACCGATGAGGGCGCCGTTGAGAAAAATATTCTCCCGGGCCGTCAGATCGTGGTCAAAGCCGGCTCCCAGCTCAATCATGGGTGCAATGGTTCCTGTAGTCTCCACAATTCCTCTGGTGGGCCGAAGCACGCCGGCAATGATCTTCAGCATGGTGCTCTTGCCGGAGCCGTTCATGCCTACCAGGCCCACGGAATCTCCTTTTCGCACCTCAAAGCTTACATCCTGCAGGGCCCAAAATTCCTCATAAAAAAGCTGCCGTTTCAGAGCCTTGATCACGTATTCCTTGATACTGTCCACCTTTTCTCTGGAGAGGTTAAAGCACATGGACACATCCTTTACCTCTATGGCATTCTCTATCTTCATGTTCGGTACATCCCTCTCCTAAATCATAACCGTTTTTATATCTTCAGTATAAAGCTGTCCTGAGATTCCTTAAATACCACCGCGCCAATCAAGAGAGCCACCGCACACCAGGCAAGGCTCTGTACATGGAGAATGGCCGGAGCCGTCACGCCCTCCAGAACTACACAGCGGAAGATCTTAATGAAGCCCGTCAGGGGATTTGCATTGACAATCATTCGGACCCAGGCCGGCGCATTGTCAAGAATCGCCATGGGATAAATCACCGGCGTCAGATACATCCAGGCCGTGGTGATGACGCTGTAAAGATGCATCAGATCCCGAAAGCTCACTGCCGCCGCCGCCAAAAACAGGCTCACCCCTGTGGAAAACAGCAGCACATACAGAAGGGGAAAGACTGCCAGCAGAACTGTGGGCGTCACCCGGGCCCTCGTGACAACCATCACAATAATCAGAGCAATCATGGAGGCCAGCAGGTTTACGCCGCTGGACATGACCTTGGAAATCGGAAACAGATATTTGGGCACATAAACCTTTTTAATCAGCTCCCCGCTGTGGACAATGGAGCCCATGGCAATGCTGGTGGACTCATTAAAAAAGTTAAAAATCAGCTGTCCGCAGAGGAGGTACACCGGGAAATTATCAATCTCTCCGTATCTGGAAAAAAAGTAGGAAAACACAATGGAGAGCACTGCCATCATCAACAGCGGATTCAGTACCGTCCACAAAAGCCCCAGAATGGAACGCCGGTATTTTGTTTTAATATCCCTTGTCACCAGCTGACTGATTAGATTTCTGTATTTTAGAAACACGCTAAATAAGCTCACGTCGATATCCTTTCTGGATCAGCCCATGGATAACCGCAATCAGCACAAAGGCTCCCAGCCACACCATCCCAAAGCGCAGGAAGGAAAATACCAGCACCTCATCGTTGGGCCGCGGAGTGGAATAATAGGCATTGTTAAAAACAAAGAGCTCACTGCACAGAGCCAGATACACTGCCGCCAGGAAGACAAGAAGATTGCCCTTGCCGAAAATCACCTTCAAAGGCCCTCTCGCGTCATGCTGAAGCTTCCAGATACCGGTGGCGTAGATGTCTGCCTCCTCGATCTTAAGCCTTCTGTTTTCCTGCTCCAGATCTCGGTTCTGGTTCATGGACAGCTCAAGCTTACCTAGAAGCTGTTCCTTTTCCTTCTCTGACACGCTGTGTTTTTTGATCTCCTGCCAGTATTCCTTGTCTCCCACTCCCAGCTCCAGAACCTGAAAGCGGACCCTTGCCCCTGCAAGCTTCAGGGAAAGGGCCTCGTCCACGAAAAACTTCGGGTCTTTGTGCAGGTACACAAAGATGGGCTCAAAGTCTACATCGCTGTTTGTCTTGATGCGGCCAAAATCTATGGTCTTTTGCTCTCCATCCTGGTAGGTAAGGGTTATTTCCAGAAGCTTGACCATGCTGCTGTCCTCCAGGAGGGGATCAAAGCGAAAGCCGCAGGTATGCTCAAATACGCCCAGGTCAAAATCCAGGGTAACGGTCTCTCCCGGCGTGCAGGTATACACTGCCTTAAGAGAATCCTCCGGACGAAAGTCCTTTCCCGTATCTATGAATACCTCTGCTGTAAGAGTTTTGCTTTCTTCCATGGGATTTGTTCCTCTTTTCTAGCCTCTGAGCCCTTTGATGCCGCCCCACTTCTGATCCTTCTCGGATATGGTAAGCTCCATCCCCTCCGGAATGGGCCACTGCACTCCGATATCCGGATCGTTCCAGGCAAGGCCGCCCTCATCGTTTGCATGGTAAAAGTCCGTACATTTGTAGGCAAATTCCGCATAATCGGACAGAACCAGAAAACCATGGGCAAAATTCTTGGGAATGAAGAACTGCTTTTTATTCTCCGAAGACAGAAGGATGCCGTGCCACTGACCGTAGGTGGGGGATCCTTTCCTGAGATCCACGGCTACGTCAAAGACCTCTCCGCTGATCACGCGGACGATTTTATCCTGGGGATGATTGATCTGAAAGTGGAGTCCCCGCAGGACGCCTTTTTTGGAGGCAGACTGGTTGTCCTGGACGAATTCCATATCAATGCCGGCTTCCTTGAAGTCATTGTAGTTGTAGGTCTCCATAAAATAGCCCCGTTCGTCGCCGAATACGGAAGGGTTTATGATTTTCAGGCCCTCGATGGAGCAGGTTTGTACTGTTATTTTTGACATTTGTGATTCTCTCCCTTGGGATCATGTATGATAATGTATTTACAGACCGTTGGCCACGTCGGTAAGGTACTGTCCGTAGGCTGTCTTCATCAGGGGAGCAGCCAGCCTAAGAAGCTGATCCTTGTTGATAAAGCCCTGCTTGTACGCAATCTCCTCAATACAGGAAATATAAAGGCCCTGACGCTTCTGGAAGGCAGCCACGAAATCAGCAGCGTCCAGGAGGGCGTCATGGTTGCCGGTATCCAGCCATGCAAAGCCCCGGCCCAGGGTTTCTACATGGAGGGTGCCTCTGCGCAGATACTCATTGTTGACGCTGGTGATCTCAATCTCGCCCCGGGTAGAGGGCTTTACATGCTTGGCGATCTCCACTACATCATTATCATAGAAGTAGAGCCCGGGCACGGCATAGTTGGACTTGGGATTTACGGGCTTTTCCTCGATGGACAAAGCCTTGCCGTTCTCGTCGAAGGCTACCACTCCGTATTCTCTGGGGTCCTTCACATAGTAGCCGAAGATGGTGGCTCCCTCCGTGCGGGCGGCCGCATTTCTCAGAACCTTGGAAAAGCTCTGCCCATAGAAGATATTATCTCCCAAAACCAGAGCTACATGATCGGAGCCGATAAATTTTTCTCCGATGATAAAAGCGTCCGCCAGGCCTCTGGGATATTCCTGCACGGCATAGTGCATCTCCATGCCAAGCTGGGAGCCGTCGCCTAAGAGCTCTTCAAATACGGGCAAATCCCGTGGGGTGGAGATAATCAGCACCTCCCGAATGCCTGCCAGCATCAAGGTGGACAGGGGGTAATAAATCATGGGCTTGTCATAGACAGGCATAATCTGCTTGGATATGGCCTTTGTCAGCGGATAAAGTCTTGTTCCGGCTCCGCCTGCCAGGATAATTCCTTTCATCTAATAAACCTCCATTCCAGTTCACAGGCTTGCTGTTTTAACGTACGTGAGGGAGCTGTCTTATTTCCCGACAGCCCCCTGTCCGCGCTCTATTTTACCTGATACATTTCTTCGTAATACTTCTGGTAGTCGCCGCTGGTTACGTTCTTCATCCACTCCTCATGCTCAAAGAACCACTGAATGGTGAGGCGAATGCCCTCCTTGAACATGGTCTCCGGATACCAGCCAATCTCCTCCTTGATCTTATCCGGCGCAATGGCGTAACGGCGATCGTGGCCTTTTCGATCCTCCACATAGGTGATGAGATCCTTGCTCACCAGGGCCTTTCTGGGGTCATCCTCCGAGAGCATCTCCTGCAGGGTTTCCAGGATGATGTGAATAATCTCGATATTCTGCTTTTCATTGTGGCCGCCGATATTGTAGCGCTCTCCTAAACGCCCCTTTTCCTGAACCATGTCAATGGCCTTGGCGTGGTCATCCACATAGAGCCAGTCCCGGACATTCTTGCCGTCGCCGTATACAGGGAGCTTCTTTCCCTGAAGGGCGTTGTTGATGATCAGAGGAATCAGCTTCTCCGGGAACTGATAGGGGCCGTAGTTGTTGCTGCAGCTTGTGATGTTGATGGGGAAGCGATACGTATCCCAGTAGGCCTTGGTCAGCATATCCCCGGAAGCCTTGCTGGCCGAGTAGGGGCTGTGAGGCGAAAAAGGCGTAGTCTCATAGAAATAGGTATCCCCTTCTTCCAGAGATCCATACACCTCATCGGTGGATACATACAGGAAACGCTTGTCCGCAGGATAAGTTCCGTCGGGAAGCTCCCAGGCTTTCTTGGCCGCATTCAGCATCACCAGGGTTCCAAGGACATTGGTTTCCACAAAAATCTCCGGATTGCGGATACTGCGGTCCACATGGCTCTCCGCCGCGAAATGCACCACCCGATCAATGTCATATTCTGCAAAAATCTTCTCTATGGCTTCCCGATCGCGGATATCCGCCCGGATAAAGGTGTAATTGTCCCGGCTCTCCACATCCTTTAAATTCTCCAGGTTGCCTGCGTAGGTGAGGGCATCTACATTGATGATACGGATGCTGTCGCCGTACTTGCGGAACATATAATGAATATAGTTGGAGCCGATGAAGCCGGCTCCTCCGGTAACGAGATAGGTTCTCATAGGGTATTTTCCTCCAAATCAGTGCTTTTTACAATTTTTTCCAGCCATTAAAAAGCCGGATTCTATTCATAGATATGGGTATTATAGCATTAAATGGAAGGGAGGGCAACTAAAAGATGGCCCATAAAATGGGGTTTGACAAATAATGACAGATTGGATATATTTAGTTTGGTATTATTATCTAAGCGGACGGAGGAATCATACCTATGATAAAGCGCATGGTCAAGGAGTTTCAAAGCTTATCTCTCACCTCGAGGCTCTGCCTGATTTTGTCTATTGTTTTTGTACTCAGCCTGATTCCTCTTCTTCATATCGGTCTCTATGCCCATGCGGCCGGAGACGATTTTGCTTACGGCCTTTTGGCCCATCTTTCTTTTAAGGAGACCCGATCCTTACCTGCCGCCATCGGAGCTGCCATAGAAAACACCAGGGACTATTATCACACCTGGCAGGGGACCTATTCCTCGATTTTCCTCATGTCCTTACAGCCCTCCGTGTTCAGCGAGCGGCTTTACTGTCTCACGGGAATTCTGATGCTAGGCATGTTGATTGGTAGCTATTTTCTTCTTTTCCGTACCCTCTTTACCTACTACTTAAAGCTGGATAAGGGGCTCTGGATTTCACTCACCCTGTGCGTTTTATTTCTGTCCATACAGATTTTGGATTCTCCCGGGGCCGCTTTTTTCTGGTTCAACGGAGCCGTTCACTATGTGTTTATGCACAGCTGTATGATTTTTCTGATTGCGCTGCTTCTTCTGTTCCTGAAGGTCCGGGGAAAGGCAAAGCTTTGTCTCTGTCTTGCCCTTTCCTGCTTTCTGGCCTTTGTAACCGGAGGCGCCAATTTTGTGACTGCTCTTCTTACCCCGGTTCTGATTGTGACGCTCCTTCTCCTCTGCCTGCTTTTCAAGAACAGAAGAGGTCTTCTCTTGCTGCTTCCTCTTAGCATCACGCTGGCCGGACTTGGCGTCAGCGTAGTCGCCCCCGGAAATGCCGTCCGGATGGCCACGCAAATTGATTCCATGGGACCTTTTAAGGCTATCTACTATTCCTTCCTCTATGCTCTGGAGGGAATCGGAAGCTGGACCACCGTCTATGTGATCTTTTTCCTTTTGCTTTTGTTTCCCTTTCTCTTGGGAGCCCTGTACAAGGCAGAATTTTCCTTTCCTCTTCCGGGGGCAGTCGCATTCTTCTCCTACTGTCTCGTGGCGGCTTCCTATACACCCTCCCTCTATTCTATGGGGCATGTGATTATTTTTGAACGAACCTTGAATATTATGCGGATGCTTTACTATCTGCTGCTCTTTCTCAATCTGGTTTACATAACCGGATGGCTGGTCAAGAAATGCCGAAGCTATGATCCCTCTTCCCGGTTTTCCAATCTCCTGGCGCAATTCCGAAAGGGCTGCACCCGAAGTTTTGGCGTAACCATGGCCGTATTTTTCCTCTGCCTGCTTTTGTTTAGTGAAAAGGACAAGGTTACCTCTCTGTCCGCCGTAAATTCCCTGCTGAGAGGGGATGCCCAGAGCTATCATGCGGAAAGCCTGAATCGGATTTCCCTACTCTCTCTGGAGGGCGTGGATGAGGTATGGGTTCCCAACCTCTCCGTATGTCCGCCTCTTTTGAATCCTCAGACCCTTTCCGCCGATCCCGAGGAATATCCCAATCCCACGGTAGCTCATTGGTTCGGCAAAACAACCCTTCATCTGTCGGTTGTTTATTAAAACTTTACATAATACAACACTGTGCTCTCATTGGGCGCCGTGGCATCGATCCGCAGGATCTCCTGCATCTGGGAGCGGTAATTCTCTACATCCTGCACATTGCCGCCCTCTCCATGGAGCAGATACATTTCCTCTGCATCCGGATACTGCCGCTTTACACGCACCAGCAGCTCCTCATAGGAGATGCTCTCGCTGCGTTTTTCATCCCACACCAGAAAGGTGACAGCGCTTTCCGTAACCGGATACCAGATCTCCCTCTCCGAAAGATAGGCAGCCGCCCCCTCCGCATAGACGTCGCCGGTTGTAATGACAGGCGTATCCGCGGATATGTTGGTTCTTATATAGTCCGCCATTCCCTTTGAGCTGGAATAAGCCTGACTTAAATCTCCCAAAATCCGGGAACCATGCCCCTGTATACATACAAGGGCAAGAAGCGCCAGCGCCGTTTGCCAGCACCATTTCTCTATTCTTCGTTCTTTTTTATTCTCCAGAATAATCCACAAAATAAAGATCAGCTCATGAGCCAGAAGCATGGCCTTCTGGGGAGACGCCAGATTCACGTAGGTAAACATCAAAAACTGGATTCCAACGGTCCCTATGTAAATAAGCGCTTCCTTCCACGCATAAAAAAGCAGAGCTGCCATTCCCAATACAATCACAAGCCGCCAAAGCTTCCAGGCGGAATCGCTAAGCCCCATTCCCAAAAGCTCATTGATTGCCCAATGGGTTCCCACATTGATGCGGTGGAGATTGGAGTGGAGGGAGGAGGAGATATGAACGTCAACTCCCACATTGGAGCCTACGCTTCCAGCCAGCTCCCAGATCAGAAAGAGGGCGCTTGCCAGAGAGATTCCCATGCCTGCCCCGTTTTCAAGAACATTCCTTTTTTCCCGTCTTCCCTTTTTCCACTCCCAAAGCAGCTCCAAAAGCCAAAAGAAGGACAGCAGAAAAGAAAGTCCGATCATGAAAATATGGGTCTGAGTCAAAAGAGCCAGAGCTGTTCCGTACCACAGTGGCTGCTCTCTTCGCTTGGGATACAGCAAGGCAAGCCAGGCCAAAAGCGGCGGAATCAGGCAGTAGCTTCTGGAAATAACCGGATAGTAATAGACAAAAAAGCTTCCGAACAAAAGCAGCGCCTTAAGGGGAATGCAAAAGGGCGCTTTCCTAAGGAGCAGCCATGCCCCAGCCGCCATCAAAAGCAGGCTTAGAAAGCCCATCCAGGCAAAGGGAAGCCCAAGCTTGGCAAAGGGAAGGAGAATCAAAAACCAGAGGCAGGGATGTCCCTCATACTTTAGCTGTTGAAACAGCCCCGGCAGACTGAGATGCTTTGCTATCTGCCAGGCCTGGGCCTCATCCCGCCAATTTTCGTGATTGACAATGAGCGCCCCGTTCACCAAAAGGTAGAGGGCCAAAAAGAAGTAAGGCCACAGCCTTTTTGCCAGTTCCAAAGCTTTTTTCTTATTTGCTGTCATGGTATGTTCTCTTTTCTAATCGGAATTCGTTGTTTTATTATATACCCGCCACTTAATATTTGACAAGCGTCCGGAAATCTTTTATCATACACATTAGTAAATGGCAAAAATTTACGATAAAAATTTCCAAAGACGATACTTGCCAAAAATTACGGAGTACCAATGATGAACAGTATTATTGTCATTCCTGCTTTCAATCCATCCGAAACGCTTATCACCTATGCAGACGAATTGATTCGCGCTGGTGCAGAGCACATTGTCATTGTAAATGACGGAAGCAGGGAGGAGCATAAAGCTATCTTTGACCGGCTCTCACAGCGCCGTGAATGCCAGGTTCTTGTACATAAAACAAATATGGGAAAGGGACGGGCCCTGAAGGATGCCTTTTCCTATATCCTGAACCAGGAGGCGTGGACAGGGAAAAGTGTGATCACCGCAGATTCCGACGGACAGCATCTGTCCCGTGACCTTGTGCGTGTGGATGCCCAGATGAGGAGTGAAGAGGCTTTGGGGGAGCCCTGTCTGTTCCTTGGCTGCCGGAATTTTGACAAAGAAAATATTCCCTGGCGCAGCCGTTTCGGGAACCGCCTGACTTCTGTTCTGTTTCGGTTTTTGTATCGGGCTTCCATTATGGATACTCAGACAGGCTTAAGAGGCATTCCCTATGAACTGCTCCGTCCCTTAAGCCAATTAAAGGGCGAACGGTTTGAATATGAGATGAATATGCTCACGGAGATGGCTTTGCAGAAGATCCCCATTCGGGTGACGGAGATCGAGACGGTCTATCTGGACAACAATACAGAATCGCATTTTCGCCCGATTGTAGATTCCTTCCGGATCTATCGGATTCTTTTGGGGAATTTTTTAAAGTACTGCCTTTCCTCTCTGCTCTCTGCGCTGTTGGATCTGCTGCTCTTTATGATCGCGGAACGGCTTCTTACACCGGGACCCTGGCAAATTTTGACAGCAACGGTGATTGCCCGGCTTTTTTCGTCTCTGTTTAATTATTGGTACAACAAAACCCGGGTCTTTCGGGATACCGACAGAGCCAAAGCCTCCATCTATAAGTATTACGGCCTTTGTATTGCCGTGATGCTTATTTCCGCAGGTATGGTAACGCTGCTCTCTTTCTTGCCCGTCCCCAATGCCCTTATAAAAGCATTGGTAGATACCATCCTGTATTTCTTTAATTACTACATTCAGAAATATTATATCTTTAAACAAAAGCCCCTGCCACAAGCCGATCAGGCGTCCGGCTTGTGACAGGAATATACACTGGAGGAAAGCATTATGAATTTCATCACCCTTGGCGTCCGCGCGCTTCTGTTCGGCCTCTCCACCTTCGGATACCTTACCTGTCTTCACCGCCACAGCAAGCTCAAGGTGGAGTTTCTGCCTGCCGTAGTTTTTACCGGACAAATCTGCCTGTTGTTCCTGGCCGGTCTTCTGAATCTTCTTCCCCTTGCGGTGATTGGCCTGTTTGCGGCCGGTCTTTTGCTGGCTCTTTATTCCTGGAGGGATCGGAAAAGCTACCGGGATTTCCTTTGCGTGGGATACGTCTTTTTTGTAACTGTCTGTCTCTACTTTCTGATTTTGTTCAAAGGACAGGTGTTCAACTCCTATGACAATTTCTCTCACTGGGCTCTGGTTGTAAAACAGATGCTTCTCACGGATCGCTTCCCTACCTTTCAGGATCATATTATTTTATTTCAGTCCTATCCTCTTGGAAGCTCTTCCTTCATCTACTATGTATGCCGGATCATCTCTCCCATCTCGGAGGGGTGTCAGATGTTTGCCCAGGTGATGCTGGACCTTAGCATGATCCTTCCCTTATTCTCCTATGCGAAAAAGAACAAATGGGGAAATACCGTTCTTATAGCCGGGCTAACGGTCTTTTTGTTAAGCTTCAATACCGATCCAAATGAGCTCCTTGTGGATACCCTATTGCCTCTGACGGGAGCCGCAGGCTTTCTTTTATTGGAAGAAGAGCTTTTGGGGGAACGCCGGGAAATCTGGTGCACCGTTCCTCTGGCCATTGCCGGAATTTTAATCAAAAATTCCGGAATCTTCTTCTTTGCTTTGATGGCTTTTCGCGTCATTCTCTTTTGGGTACAGCACCGCAAAACGGCTGCCAGAGCGGAAAAGCTCTCCTGGCTTTCCCTGCTTCTGCTTCCATTATTTGCTCTTCTTCTCTGGAAAAAGCATGTGGAATATGTCTATGAAGCCGGAATGTCTACGGTGCACAGTATGTCGATCTCTACCTATCTTCAAAACTTCCAGGCAAAGTCCGGGGAAGCTATTCCGCAAATCCTGGAGGCATTTTTTAAGCAGATATGCTCCGGACGCTCCCTCCTTTATCTTCTGGGGATCCTGCTGATTGTCGCAATCCTCGCTGCCATCCAAAAGGAAGAAACGCACTCCTTTGGAAAAACAGCCCTCTGTGTTTTCGTTGTCTTTGCTCTATACCAGGCCGGAAATCTCGGCATGTACCTGTTCTCCATGCCCCAGGGGGAAGCCTTGGTGATGGCCGGTTACCCTCGCTATTACAGAAGCATTATTATCTGGTGCATGGTCTATGCCATGTCCCGAATCCTTCGTTGGATGGATGAACAAAAGCCTGTCATTTCCCTGGTATTTATCCTTCTGGCCTTCCTCTGCTTTCGGCAGATGGGCGGGAACCTTCAGATCCTGAAGCGGACTCCCACTGGTTCGGAGCGCAAAGCTCTGGAGCAAATCATGGAAGAATACCCGCTGGCCTTATCCGTACCTTACCTGGTATACATTCCGGCGGATGACTATGGCTATACGTATCATCTGACCAAATACCTGTTTTATACCCCTACCGTGGATGTGCATATCACCTCAGACCGGGCAGAGGTGGAGCAGGCAGTGGACATCGCCATTGAACTGGGCTACCGCTATTTCATCAACCTGGACCCGGAGAATCAGATGCTTCAGGAATACTGCCGGGAGACCTTCGGAGTTTCCGAAGGCACGCCTTTGATAGAGCTGCAATAAGAGGCAGTCCCTGAAGTCCGTCGATTCCGAGAAGCACAAACACCGGCACAAAATTCACCAGATACCTGGAACGTGTTTCCCAAATGAGCAGAAAGAGAAACAGGCCAAATACTGCAAGCTGCATGGCCACAATTTCCCTTCTGCTCTTTTTGTCCAGCAGATTTCGAATCACGGAAAGCAGGATTCCCAAAAGCAGCAAAAGATGGATTGCACTGCAATAGCGGTAGGTTTTGGCATAATTCTCCCCATAATACAGCACCCAGGCATGAAGGGGGCTCTCTTTTAAGGGATCCCGGTATAGCTTCTCCGGAGCAAAGTAGACTCCGTCTCCCCAGGTAAACAAAACCTTCTCCTTCAAATGACTGCACATCCCCGCAAATCCATATTCCTCAAGCTTCTCCTGAATAAACCGACGGTCTACCACAGCCTTCTCGGCCTTTCCCTCCACAGACGCCGTCATCCAATAGATATCTCCGTTGTAGCCGCCGCTTCCCTGAATCCCCAGGGCAATCCAGTGCTCCAGGGGAAATTCATGTTTCTCCGCTTCACTGGTGTCCATAAAAGACATCTGTCCCGGAACCACGGTCAGAAAGCCTACCAGAAGAAGGAACGGGACCAAAAGCAGAAGACTTTGCTTTGTATGCTCCAGTGCTTTTCCCTTTTGCAGCCAAATATGTATCAACAAGGCTATGAGTATCACCCCCAGGCTTCCCTTTACCTTATACCCAAGAGCAAGGACCAAAGCTGTTAAAATCAAAAAGCGCGCATCCTTTTTTCGAAGCTGATAAGCCAAAAAGGTTCCTGTCACAAAGGGAAGGGCAAAGGTATCCGTATAAAAAATCGGCGCATGCATATAAAAGGGGAGAAACAATGCACAGAGTAGGATTCCAAGGAAGGCCCAGCGTTCCCCGTACAAATGGCGAATCAGCAAAAGCAGGAATACCAGGCCTAACAGGATCAAAAAAATATTCAGCAATACTCCCAGTGTAATGTAATCGCAAAGCCCGCCAAAGATTTTAAAAAACACAGTCAAAAACAGGCAGGCGGCCACATTATTGGGATAGGTGGTAAAGTACCAATTGCTCTGGTCCGAAAAGACGCCGTTCTCTGTAAGCTCCACAGCTCCCAGATAGACGGCGCCGAAATCCCACCCCGGATGTACCCGCAGAGACATTCCCATATAAAAAAGCCCTGCCGCCATGGCGGCCAGAAGACTCACGGACCCTGCCAGCCAGATCTGTTTTCGCTCCCAGAGAAATGTTCCGTATTTTTTGATCAAAAAGCCGATCAGTGTAAGGCTTCCGGCAAGAAGGACTACTTCCAGACCTATCTTTTTACTTTCCTGAAAGCCTTCTGCCACCACCAATAGAAGCCAGCACCAGATCACTGCAAACACGCCGGAAAATGCCAGGATGCACCAACGCTGTATTTTACTCCACATATTCTACCCTTCTTTTGTAAAAGCACACCAGATACACAACCAGAAACAGAAGCCCCATCTGAAGACTCATCAAAGCATAGTCCATATTCAGCAGGAAAAAGAGGGACAGCCACATCCCCGCCCCCAGCCAGCTTTTGCTTTTTCTCACTGAATATACGGCAATTCCCAAAAACAAAAGTGTGAAGAGGATTCCTACGGGCACGGAAAAGCGCAGCGCTTCATTTAAAAACAGATTATGGGCATTATTCACCAGCACACCCTCCGCCGCCTGAATGGCAGATTCTCCAAAACGCATTCCCCAGCCCTCCGGATGCTTTTCAATCACCTCCAGCACTGCCTTCCAGATAACCGGCCGGTTCCCAAAGGCCAGAATATCCCGCTCTCTCACAATCTGATACCCAATTCCCAGCACCAGAACTGCCATCAGTCCCCCCAGCCAAAGATAGCTTTTTTTCCACCGAAAGCTTTTCCAGTCTACCCCGTCCAGCAACGCCCCCGCAAAAATCAGAAGAATCCCTGCAATGCCTGTCCAGGAATGGGTCAGATACAGGCAGAACAGCAGCACAGCCAGACTGAGTCCAAAGGTCATCCGATTTTTAAATTTATCCCGATAGCATACAAACAGTGCTGTGAAAGCAACCAGCATCAATGCATACTCACTTTTGTGACTGTAGATCCAATAGTGGCGGGTCTCATAGAAATTACTGGGAAGGGCAAAAAGCACCACCTCATGGTTGCACAGCAAAAGCTTCGTATACCCAAAGGCATAGTACAGAATACTTGCTATGTTGGAGAGAACAATGCAGTGAATCAGAAAACGAATTACATCCGTTCCCTTTTGCTCCAGCTTTGTATTTCCACAGACTAAAACCATAAAAAAGAGAAAGGCAATTGTCTGATTCACCTGATCCCAGTACCAGTGAAGATACTTGTGATTCATGTACAGCGAGGCTGCATTAAAAAGCGCAAGCACAAGCAAATAGAGAAGCCATTTTTTGTAATCAGCCGCCTTCCTTTGGAACGTGTCCCGCTGCTTCCACCCTTCAACTATCTGCATTGCCATATAGAGCGCCAGCATCAGATACGCCCAGGAAAATCCGCCATAGTAGGCGCTCTGATACACATCGGTATAAGGACTGTAAAAAACCGGAAGCAACAAGCTGAAAATACAAAAGCCTTTCAAAATCCAAAGAGCTGCTCCCTGCCATTTTTGCTGTGTCATCTGACTCTACCTCCATACTCAGGAACCGTTTTCCAAAATTCCTCTATCTGTCGGCTCATGCATGCGGACAAATCTCCTTGATCAAGATACACTTCCGTCCATTCCACAATTTTCTTAAGAGCCATATTCACATCCCACCTGGGGCTCCAGCCCAGTTTCTGTTTGATTTTGGAGCAGTCCAGCTTCAAGAGCGTCGCCTCGTGGGGACCGCCGTCGTATTGGTTCTCCCAAATAAGAGCGTCTCCCTGAGCCTCATTCCACAGCTCACAAAACCGGGTTACCAGCTCGCCGGTTGTCCAACAATCTTCCTCCTTTGGCCCCACATTATAGCATCCCGCGAACGTACGATCTCCATACTGCCTCTCGGCAATCAGAAGATAAGCGAAAAGAGGCTCCAGCACATGCTGATAGGGCCGGACAGAGTGGGGGCTTCGCACCACAATCTGTCCCCTGGTCTCAAGAGCACGAATACAATCTGGAATAATGCGGTCTGCGGCAAAATCTCCGCCGCCAATCACATTTCCTGCTCTTGCTGTAGAGATTGCTACCTCTTGGTTTTGAAAAAAGGAGTTCCGGTAGCTGTCTGTCACAAGCTCGGAGCAGGATTTGGAATTCGAGTAAGGATCATATCCGTTTAAAACCTCATTTTCCCGATATCCCCACTCCCACTCCCGGTTCAGATAGACCTTGTCTGTGGTCACATTCACAAAGGAACGGACACAATCCATGGTTCGAATACACTCCAGCACATGGATTGTTCCCATCACATTGACCTCGTAGGTATAAACAGGCCGGGCATAAGACTCCCTGACCAGAGGCTGAGCCGCCATATGAATCACAATCTCCGGCCGCACCTCCTGAAAAACGGCTTGCAAATGCTCAAAGTCCCGCACATCGCCCACAACGGAGCGCATCCCCTTTCCCAGATCGCAGAGCTGAAAAAGGCTTGGCGTGGTAGGAGGCTCCAGAGCATAGCCCGTAACCCTTGCTCCTGCGTCCGTCAGTATCTTGCACATCCAGCTTCCCTTAAAGCCGGTATGCCCGGTAATCAAAACAGATTTATCCCGATAGAATGAAAGATCCATACTCACTGCCCTCACGATTTCTCAAAATTAATACGTTCTTCCTCGATCACCAAAGGGCGATTCATAACCCTCTGGTTGATACTTAAAATATATTCCCCCATCAATCCCATAAAAATCAGCTGCACTGCTCCTAAAAAAAACATTCCTATGAGAATAGGAGCCGTGCCCGCCACAAAGTTATTCCAGAAGACTAATTTCAGTATTAAATAAACAAGAGCAATAATCATACTGAGCAGTGATATACCAAATCCCATAAAGGTAGCCAGTCGAAGGCCGATCTTCGTATAAGACGTAAAGCTCAGCATAGCCGCATCATACAACCTCATAAAGTTGTTGCTGGTTTTTCCTGCTCTGCGTTTCTGCTGCTCGTAGGGCAGCTCCTTTCTCTTAAATCCAAGCTCCGCTACAATTCCCCGCAAAAAGGGCGTTGGATCCTTAAGCTCTTGCAAAACCTCCAGAAAGCTTCTGTCATACAATCCAAATCCCGTAAAATGTTCAATTTGCTCCACATCCGAAAATCGTTTTATTGCTTTATAGTAGCAGGATCTGAGGAAGTACATAAACCGGTTTTCCCGACTGCTGGTCTTCTGCCCTATGACTATCTTATAGCCCTGCTCCCACTCCCTGACAAACCGGTGAATCATAGAGACTGGGTCCTGAAAATCCGCGCACATGAGTATGGTGCAATCTCCCGTAGTCTGCAAAAGTCCGTAGTAGGGCGAATTAAATTGACCAAAATTTTTGGCATTGAAAATCGCCTTGACCTTTTGGTCCTCCCTGCACAGCTTTCGCAAAATCTCCCGGGTCTTATCCCGTGAGTCATTGTCTATAAAAACAATTTCATAGTCATATTCCGGCAATTCCTCCCGAAGCTCCTTTCGGATTGCCTCTGTCAAGGGCTCAACATTTTCTTCTTCATTATAAGTAGGGATCAATATGCTTATTGTTTTCATGCTTCCTCCCGCTCCCTTAAGAGCTCCGTAATGCCCTGTCGAAAGCTGTATTTCGGTTTCCAGTTTAACGCTTTCTCTATTTTTCCGATATCCGGATGCATTCCACAGGGAACTCCGTTACGACAGGGAATAGCCCCGAAATCCAGCCGGCTTTCGGAAGAAAGAAGCTCCCGCAATTCCAGAACAAAATCCTTTAAGGGCCTTGTATCCTCTGAGGCAAGATTATAAATTCCCGCCTCCACACTGCCATTGCCCAGAAGAAAAAGAGCCTCTGCCGCGTCCTTTAGATAGACATAATTCCAGAGGTGCTCACAGGGGGACAACTTAAGCGGCAAGCTCTTCTTAAGCTTCTCCATAGCACTCATCAGCAGAGTCCCCGGATGCTCTCCTAGCCCATAGACGCTGAAAATCCGAACCCACAGAAATCTGGTGAAAGACCCCTCACAGGCTCTCCTGCCATATTCGCACACCTGAAGCTTCTTTTTCCCATAGGCTGTATCCGGAGCCGGAGGCTGACTCTCCTTTATCTTCCCGGATATATTTCCATACTCCGCCTGAGAGCCAATTCCAATAAAGACAGGAACCCTCAGAGCCAGAGCGCTGTCAATACAGCTTACGGCGCCCAGCCTGTTTTGCTCCTGCAGGGCCGCATCTTCTCTGGCTGCCCCCCGCACGCCCTCCCAGGCAAAATGGTACCATGTCCGGATTCCGTCCGGCGCCAGGGATGCAAGCCTGTCATACTGAGACATGGAAAGCTCTGTCAAATGAATCCTTGAATCTGTGGGGACCCTACCCAAATTGGCGGAATGAGGCCGCACCACGGCATAGATGTCCGTATCCGTATCCTCAGACAGTATTTTTCGAATCAGAGCAACTGCCAGATAACTGGTCGCTCCCGTAATCAATACCCTTTTTCCCATGACTTACAGCTCCATCAGCTCCTGATACAGACTTCGTTCCAGCAAAGGCTCCTGATCCTGGTTGGGCTTGCCGAATTCCAGCTTGGGGAACACATAGGTAGGCTCCGGCAATACCAGCTCCACAATCTGAGGCTCCAAAAAGGTGGGCTCATAGCTCTCAAGCTCCTCGTCCGTCTCAATACGGCAATAGGAAAGTCCATAGGCAGCCGCAAGCTTTCCAAAGTCCGGCGCTGTATAGCCGCCCTCCGCCTTTGTCTGAAAATAATTGGAATTAAAATACATCTCCTGAAAATGGCGAATCATTCCTAAGGCAGAATTATTTAAAATAACAACTATAATGGGCAGCCTCTCCCGGGCAAGAAACTGAAGCTCCTGTATATTCATCTGAATACCGCCGTCCCCGCTAAAGCACACCACCGGCCGCTCGCTTCCATAGTAAGCACCGATGGCCGCCGGCAGAGCATATCCCATAGCGCCGTGTCCGCCGGAAAACAGCACCCTTTGGCTATCCTTCACCTTCAGGGACTGGGCCACCCACACCTGATTCTGTCCCACATCTGTTGTAATCACAATGTCCTCTTGAAGCTTGCTTCCCAGCTTCCGAATCCAGATATTGGGCCTTCTGTCATCCAAGCCGGTTAATCGTTCCTTCAGCGTCTTGCATACGGCAAGCCACTCATCCGGAGGCTTGGGAAACAAATCCCCGGCCTCCCTTACAAATTCTTGGATATCGCAGGTGATCTGCAGCTCTTCCTCTTTGATCCTCCGGGAAAATTCCGCAGAATCCACATCGGCTCGGATAAGCCGAGCCTTTCCTCCAAAGCTCTGCGCTCTGGCTCCCACCTGTCTTACATCCAGACGGGAGCCAACGGAAATAATCAAATCGCTTTTGGCAATGATAAAATTGGCCGTCCGACTTCCGTATGCCCCAATAAATCCAAAATAACCTGGAGCGTCTCCGGGAAAAATGTCAAATGCAGGCATACTGCTGACTACAGGGAGTCCCAAGTCTTCGGCCATGCGCCGGACGGCCTGCTCCTCACCGGCCTGCTTTACTCCTGCTCCAACCAGCAGCACCGGTCTTTTAGCCTCTTTCGCCCAGGCCCGGCACAGTTCCTTCTTTTCCTCAAAATTTGAGAGCCTTTCTTCCGCCTCCCGGAAGGCGCGGAGGCTTGCCGGATCGACGACTCCCCTCTGCACATCCATAGGAAGATCCAGAAGCACCGGGCCCTTGCGCCCCTGATTTGCCTCATACCAGGCCCGCTCCAGCTCATAGCGGATATCCTCCAGCCGGGATACGTAAGCACAGTACTTCGTAATCCCCTTTACCATGGACAAAATATCCGTTTCCTGAAAACCCTGCTGCCGAAGAGGCAGGCTTCCTCTGGACTCGTAGGTATTGACCTGACCGGTGAGAAACAGCACGGGAACAGAGTCAAAATAAGCGTTGGCAATCCCGGTAATCAAATTGGTAGCTCCCGGCCCTGAAGTGGCATAGGCCACCCCGGTAATTCCTGCCGTCTGAGCATAACCGCAGGCAGAGAAGGCAGAAGCCTGCTCGTGGTAGTTTACATGGGCCTGTATCTCCTCTCCTCTACGGGAAAAGGAATCCATCAGGTGGGTGACCATCCCTCCCGGATAGCCAAACACATGGGATACGCCCCTCTCTATCAAAAATTCCGCAATATAATCCGATACCTTCATCACTGCCTCTCTCCGGTCTTCTACTGATTTACCCCTTCCCGAATCACCTGGGCCATATAGTCTGTCATCTCATCGGTCATTCCCGGATACACTCCCACCCAGAAGGTATCCCGCATAATCCGTTCCGTATTCTCAAGCTCACCTACAACCCGATAGCCCTGACGCCTAGCCCGAAGCTGGTCAAAGCAGGGATGCTTGATAAGATTGCCTGCAAAAAGCATTCGTGTCTGTACTCCGTGGTTTTCTATATAGGAAACCACACGCCCTCGATCAACGCCTTCCTGACAGGTAAGCAGAAAACCAAACCAGCTGGGAATGGAATTCTTGCAGGGCTCTGGAAGTATCAGCTTGCTCTCCAAATCTTCCAGGGCCCTTCTAAGGCGTTCAAAATTATGCCGTCTTCTTTCCACAAAAGAAGGAAACTTCTTAAGCTGGGCACAGCCCACAGCCGCCTGCATGTCCGTAGCCTTCAGATTGTATCCGAAATGGGAGTAGACGTATTTATGATCATAGCCAAGGGGCAGCTCTCCATACTGACGATCAAAGCGATGGCCGCACAGATTGTCCTGTCCGGAAGCGCAGACGCAGTCCCTCCCCCAATCCCGGAAGGAGCGAATGCACTTGTGAAGCAGACTGTTATTGGTGTATACGGCTCCTCCCTCACCCATGGTCATATGATGGGGCGGATAAAAGCTGGAGGTTCCGATATCGCCAACGGTTCCGGTAAAGCGCTCTTTTCCCTGCAGGATATACTTGGAGCCTAAGGCGTCGCAGTTATCCTCAATCATCCACAAGCCATGCCGATCGCAAAACTCCCGCACTGCCGCCAGATCGAAGGGATTCCCCAAGGTATGGGCCGCCATCACTACCTTGGTTTTCTCCGACAAAGCCTCCTCCAGCATAGACACGTCAAGATTATACTGAGGGATGGTCACATCAATAAATACCGGTATGACTCCATACTGAATGGCCGGTGTCACTGTGGTTGGGAAGCCTGCCGCCACGGTGATCATCTCGTCCCCGGGCTTTACCTGCCTCTCTCCCAAAAGGGGAGAGGTCAGAGCCATAAAGGCTAAAAGATTTGCCGAGGAGCCGGAATTCACCAGGGAGCAGTTCTTTATGCCCAGATACCTGCAAAATGCCTCCTCAAACTCTGCCGTATACCTTCCGGAGGTGAGCCAGAACTCTAATGCCGAATCCACCAGATTGCACATTTCCTCCTGATCATAGACCCGGGAGGCGTAGGGAATGCGATCTCCGGGCTTAAATTGTTTTTTTTCATTGTGGTAGCGTCCGCAATACTCTGCTACCATCTCCAAAATTTCTTTCCTTGCCTGCTCTTGTGTTTTGTGCTCAAACATACGCTTCCTCTCTCAGTCCTTCCACACGTTCCACGGCGCCTCGCCGCTCTTCCAGAGGGCATCCAGCTTTTCCTTTTCCCGCTTGGTATCCATACACTGCCAGAAGCTGTTATGCTTGTAGGCCACAAGCTGCCCCAGAGCTGCCACCCTCTCCAGAGGCTCCTTTTCAAATACCGTCTCATCCCCGGCTATGTAGTCAAAGATTTCCGGCTGGCATACCATGTAACCTGCATTGATGCGGCTCCTATCACCGATGCTTTTTTCCCGGAAGGAACGGATCTCGTCACCGTCTCCAAGCTCCAGAACCCCGAACCGCTGCTCCACATTCACGGCCGTCAAGGTCACCATTTTTCCATGAGACTGATGGAATTTCACCAAATCATGGATATTGATATCCGACACGCCGTCGCCATAAGTCAGCATAAAGGGCTCATCCCCAATGTACTTCCTCACCCTCCTGACCCGTCCTCCCGTCATGGTGTTCAGGCCCGTATCCACAAGGGTAACTCTCCAGGGCTCCGCCACACTGTTGTGGATTTCCATACGGTTTTCCCTGGTAAAATCAAAGGTTACATCACAGTTGTACAGATAATAGTCTGCAAACCATTCCTTAACTACGTGCTGCTTATAGCCACAGCAGATGATAAAATCATGATAGCCGTAATATCCGTACTCCTTCATGATATGCCAGAGGATCGGCTTATCGCCAATCTCAATCATAGGCTTTGGCTTCAGATGGCTTTCCTCACTGATGCGGGTGCCATAGCCGCCTGCCAGAATTACAACCTTCATCTTCTCTTATTCTCCTTCATTCCCTGTTCTTTCATAAAGCAGAAAGGTTCCCGCTCCAAAGTAATAGGTATTCTTTAACTCATGGGTGGCATAGAAGGGCTCCAATTTCCCGTCCGCGCACTCCGTCACAAACTCCAGGGCATACTCCGCTATGAAAATCTCGTCTGTCGCATTTAAGAGCTCATAGACATGGTTCTTTGCCTCCTCTTTGGCAAAAAGGAAATCCGGAATATCAATTCCATAATATCCCGTATCCCAGCCCAGATAGCTATAAAGCTCCGGCACGCCGATCCCGATTCCCACGGTATCCCTTGGTACTTCCTCCTGAAGGGTCGAAAGCCAGTCATAAACAGGCTCCAAGTTTCTGTTTTCCTCCCGCCTTGCCTCCAGGGCCAAGCCATTGCTGCAGGTAAGAAGTGCTGTCAGAACCAGCACTAGCACTCCGCACGCCACTGTACCCCTTAAGATTCCGTTCCCCAGGGCATCGTGATTCCAGATATCCTGTTTTCCCACATATTCCGTAAGACCGGCCACCATAAGAAGGAGGACAGGAAGAAGCATAAACAAATTCATCCGCACAGATCGATTTACATAATACACCATCTGCACGGCACAGAGAATGGTACAGGCTGTTAAATATACGGCCGACAGCTCTTCTTTTTTGCCGCCGCACAGCTTTGTATTCAGAAGCACTGTGGCAATCACAAGGAAAATAAGAACGCTGATAAGCATCCAGAAGCTTGGGAACAGCTCCATGGGCAGGTTCAGCGCCTGGACGTAGGGATTCCCTACAAAGGGAAAGAGGAAATCCGAAAGAGAAATGAAGCTTCCCGATACTGCCAGGTTATAAAGGCCTACACTTGCGTAAGCTCCCAGAAAAGACGCCAAAAGCCACAAGACCTTCCACATTGCCTGCTTCCAGAAAAGGCGGTCACCAAGGGAATGTCTCTGTAAAAGCTTTACGATCTCACTTCCCACAAAAGCCAGAACGCACCCAAGTCCGGTCTCCAGGCTCCAGATCAGAGAAAGGGTCAGTAAGATCAGACTGCCTGCTCTCTTCATGATCGCATTTTTACGGTTTTCCTTAAGCTGCTCCTTTCCAACAATCCAGGCCAGGGTAAAGCCGGCGAACAGAAGCC
Source organism: Lachnospiraceae bacterium (assembly GCA_022791635.1). Taxonomy (GTDB): domain Bacteria; phylum Bacillota; class Clostridia; order Lachnospirales; family Lachnospiraceae; genus Laedolimicola. The sequence goes on along the minus strand of JAAVZL010000038.1, from coordinate 132,579 downwards.
TGCTGGGATAGGTTTGTAAATGAATATTGGTTCCCCATGCTGTTGTAACGGCTATGATGCCGATACTTCCCAGAATTCTCATGCTTCGCTTGGCAGTCAAATGCTCCAGGACATAGAAATAGCATAACATACAGGCAGCCGTCAGCACTGCCATCACTGCCACAAAGGACTGAAAGGTTCCGCCGCACAGCTTTACAAGGGGCGCAACCAGGATTCCGTAGAAGCCATACATGCCGGAATTAATCGCGTGATAGGGCTTCAGGTGGAGTACCCGGTAGACGGAATTAAAGTATGCATTTGCATGGTACAGGTTATAGAATGCCTGGAAGGTGTTGGGGGCGTAGACCGCATATCCGGCCACAGCCGCCAGAGCCCCGTAGAGAAACCAGAGACCTCCTTTTTCTTCTCTGCGCCAGTGAACGGCTTTCAGCCTTGTAAAAAGCTGGCACAAGAGCAGGGCCGCCCCAAGGAGAAGAAGCCACTCAATTCTTGCGCTGCCATGCCAGGGCATATACTCGTCGCCTGCATAATAGATGTTTTTTTCATATAGGAAAATCACAGCGCCGACTAATGCAAAAAGAGCCAGCACGGCCAGCTCCAGCAGAAATTCTCTTTGTTTGCTTTCACCTGCTGGAATGCGCAGCCGACTGCGCAGTAGTAAATGCAAAAGAAGAAAGGAGAAAAATGCGAGAAATATGGAAGTAACATAGTAAAACACATCGACACTCACAGACGCCGGAAGCAGTCGCCGGACGGCGCCTGTATACAGGCAGACAAACGCCCAGAAAATCTCAAGCATAAGCATAGCGCCTATTGATAAGATATTTGCCCATCTTTGCTGCTCATTCATAACAAACGTAAAAGCTCCTTCACTTTTTTATCTGAATCACATAACAGTATCATTTTACCTTGTTATGGCAGATTTGGCAAGAAGCTCTTACGATTTGACAAGCAGTCCCAAATCTTTTATGATACATAGGAAAGAACGAACCGTTTTCGATTAAACGAGGTGTCATCGTATGTCAAACATCGGCCAAAAGCAGCGATTGCTTCAAAATTATACACTTTTGGGAATTGAATGCGTATGCATTGTTCTCGCATTTACTCTGGGCATCCTGACGCGGGGCGCCAAGGTGAGTTACCATACGTTTTCCCACTCCTATCTCACCATTATTGCCTTTATCCTCTTTTTTCACCTGCTTTCCTATTACCTTTTTGACTGGAATACAGGCTTTTTTAAGAGAGGGTATTATGTTGAGCTAGTGGCCGTAGTCAAGTACAATCTCGTGCTGATCCTGTTTTTGAGCTTTTTCCTCTACATCGGCAAGCTGGCTGAGGATTTTTCCCGGTTGGTATTTGTGTACTTTTTCATCTACAATATCCTTCTGACTTATTTCGGACATCTGTTGGTGAAGAAGTTTTTTACTTCCGTCTATCGTACAAGCTCCGGCAGCAATAAGGTATTTTTGCTCACCACCTCCTCCTATGTGGAAAGCATTCTTGCTAAAATTACGGACAAATCAGAGTGGAGCTTTGAGATTACCGGAATTGCTCTGATGGATCAAAATGCAGTGGGAGAAGCCATTGGGGGGATCCCGGTCATTGCCGGTGAGAATAATCTCTTTGAGCAGTTTAAGACACGGGTTTTGGATGAGATTTTTATCCATCTTCCGGATTATTCCAAGGAAAAAATTGAGGATCTGATTATACAGTTTGAGAGTATGGGAATCACCGTTCATGTGAATATCGACTATTTCAATAATGTGATCGCTCACAAAACCACCGAAACCTTTGCCGGGTTTACGGTGCTTTCCTATGAAGCCAATGCATTGGATTACCGGCGGCTTTTTATCAAGCGTATCATTGACATTGTGGGAGCTGTGATTGGTCTTGCCATTACCGCTCTTTTGACCCCTTTTATTGCCGTGGCCATTAAGCTGGATTCCAGGGGACCGGTATTCTTTGCCCAGAAGCGGGTGGGAAAAAACGGACGCTATTTTAAGCTTTATAAATTTCGGTCCATGTATACGGACGCGGAGGCCCGCAAGAAGGAGCTTCTCTCACAAAATGAGATGAAAGGCCCCATGTTTAAGCTGGAACACGATCCAAGAATCACAAGGGTCGGAGCCTTTCTTCGCAATACAAGCCTGGACGAGCTGCCGCAGTTTTACAACATTTTAATCGGAAATATGAGTCTGGTGGGAACCCGGCCGCCCACGGTAGACGAATTTAATCAGTATGAGCTTTATTACCGCCGCCGCTTAAGCATCAAGCCCGGACTGACCGGGCTTTGGCAGGTGAGCGGGAGGAGCGAGATTACGGATTTCAAGGAAGTGGTAAAGCTGGATCTGGAATACATTGACACCTGGTCTCTGACCTCGGATCTTCGGATTTTGCTGATGACCATCTGGGTGGTGGTGATGAAAAAAGGGGCGCGCTAGGGCGTCCCCTTTCTTTTGACTCTATGATTCTTTTACAGCTTTCAAAAGCTCAATCGGATCGGCCAGCTGTTCCGGAGAAAACCGTTCCAGCTCCGGTTCTGCTTCTGTCAAGTCATCAACCATATCTTCCTTGTTCGGCTCATCCCCCAAAAGAAGCTCTTGGAACGAAGGCCATATTTCCAGAATATCGTGATATATTTTCCAGGTACGCTCAATAATATGCCGTTCATCCCAGACCTTATCTCCTGCATCAAACTGCTCTACCAGCTCTCTGGTGATATGCAAGGCTGTATGTGAGCGGTATCCCGGTTTGTCCTCGGTTGGTTCTCCTATTTTTTCCGGGAAATTTACGTTTTGCAGAGCGGCATTCAGGCGATGTGTAAGCAGGGTTTTATTTCCCAATGCCTGAATCCATTGATTACGAAATTTAATTCCCTCAGCGGATTTCGCCTCCAGTTTTTTCCCGTCTTTCATAATCGGAACTTCCGTCCAGTGGGTTTCCCATTTCTGGGGCATAATATGCTCTACCGTATAGCGGTACTCCAAAGAATTGATGTCCTTCTTTTCATCCTGACAGCGATACAGCTCTATGCAGAACAAAATAACCCTTGCCGTATCGTCCGGGACAGAAGACAAATAAGGAAAAAGAGCCCTGTCGCACAATTTTGCCTGGGTTAGCTCCTCTTTTACCAATACCTCGGCGCCCTCCGTTAAAATCTGTCTGCATTTCTTCTGGTAATCCGTGTTCTTTTTCGCAGAAAGCCGCCTCCGCACCAGAAAGGATTCCAGGATACCAAAATCTTTTACCAGGCTCTCATCATAAATATCCCGCTCCGCTTCCTTTAAGCGCATCAAGATATAGGAATAAAACCAGGGTATCTCAAAACGATCCAGAACCAAAAACAGTCTTGTTACCGGATCCTTATGCTTGAAAAAGATATCTCCCTCCTCCAGCTTCTCGTGAAACTCCAGAACAAATCTCCGGAAGATTTCCGCATAAACACAAATGTCTTTGATCAAATCCAACAATTCCTTATAACCATAAGGACGAATATGCTTCTCGTAAACTGCTTCCAGATTCAAAAGAATCTTCTCCTCTTTTGGCCATTTGATACAGGCCACACAATACAGAAGAAATTCCTGATTATTTCGTTCTATCTTATCTAGGAGACATTTCTGCTCCCAGATCTGTATGTCCTCCTGCCTCTTTGTAAACTGCTCCTCCCAGATATCTTCATAAACATGAATGACTTCTCTTTGACGCTTTTCATCCAGGCCGGCCTTATCCAAGCAGGTTTTGAAAAGATGATTCTTGATAATATCTGCCACGCTCAATCGAACGCCCGCCCGGTTGATGGTATCAAAAATTTTCTGTTCGTTGATATCCCCCTGAGACAAGGTAATCAAAACAAGAACCTTTCGCTTCTCGTCAAAAATGTGATTGTATAAATCTGTCAGTTCTTTTTCTGTTTTCCCGGCAAGCCTGCCTCTGAAGTATTTGTAGCATTGGAGCAAATTAGAGCTTTCTTCGTTAATTTCCTTTAAGTCAACCTTGTCTTCATCCAGCATCTCTGCCCGAATCACCCGGTTGTAGCCTTCCCTGTCTACTCTGGAATGCTCGATTTTAATATGACTGTCTTTAAAGTTATCCGCCGCATTTTCCCGATAAAATAAAATTCCTCGAATATCCGTGCGAATGCCGCAGTCGCTACTCTTTTTTGTCTCCTCCGGCAGGCTGTCATAAATCGCTTTTGCCAAAAGCGAAACCGTGGTCAAACGCTGCTGTCCGTCGATGATGTGCATTTCCGACACGCCTGACACCATAGGAAGCTCTTTCAAAATAATGGAGCCAAGGAAAGGCGTCTCTTCCCCATTTGCAAAGTCGTCAAAGAGCTCCTTCCAATTTTCTTCCTCCCAGATATACTTTCTCTGAAAGAAGGGCACGATCAGCCTCTGTATTCTGGTCTCTCCCAGGTTATGAAGCGATATGGATCTGGCATACATCATTTATCCTCCTGTACTTTGCTGTAAAAGCGCATGTAATACCGCTCCAGGGCACTGTCGCAAACGGCTTTCATTTCTTCCTTTTCCTTTTGGGAAAGACTCTCCCAGAGGTATGGATGAAACCCCAAAAGCTCTTCTTCCTTTTTATAATACAGCAGCCGAAAATTGGCAAAGCGTTTATAGGGATAAATGAGAATGATCCGTCTGGCTTCCCTGTCAGAAAAACCTTCCCGGGAAAAAATACTCTTTTCCTTCTCCACAAACAAGCCCTTCAAACGCCTCTTTGTATAAAAATCCCGAAAATAAAAGATGATATCTTCCATCGGACAGGTTCCGTTTTTTTCATCCGCATATTCCAACATCGCTTTTATCAGAAGCGGTTTGTAGGAATAGCTCATTCTCATCTCATTCAGCTTTTCAAAGAGTACTGATTTTAAGCCTGCATCTTCCATGGGCGCCTGAGAAGTCTTTTCCCCAGAAAGCTGCGCAAGCTCTCTCAGCATAATGCATGGATCATCAAAGGCTTCCTGACTGAGCTGTTTTAGACGCTCCTCTATCTCTTCGTCTTCTAAGCTTTCATCTTTTGTAAATTCTTGCATGGGCCTCCTCCTATTAAAGCCTTGCAGACCTTACTGGTATACGCTCATCTATTTATCGTCTCAATAAAGTATCAATATCCAGCACTGTCTTTTCAATGCCCTGTTCTCTTTTAAATTCCTCAATAAAAGAATACATCCGATACATAAAGTCATCATCCGTGGTACATTGCTCTACAAAGCTTTCATGCAATACCTCCAGACCTCCCAGAAAGTAGGCATGAAAAAGCTGCAGTCCTGCCTTTGTTCCCGCCTCATTCTCATTTTCACGGAAAGCCCTGTCTATTCTTTCTTTATCTGTAAGCCCCTCCGAACGGTCAAGCAAAACGATCAGTCTGTAAATATATTTTAATTTACTCTGATTCTTAATTAGAATTTCTGCCAGCATTCCCGCTGTATCTTTATTTTCATCTGCGGGATCTATTTTCCCTCTTCGCTCATTCATCAGCCCGATGATTGGAGCAATCATATAAACAGCCATATAATTTTCGAAGATTTTAAAGTTATTACTGGTATCAGCCGCATTTCCCCGCGTCTTCGCCAGCGCCTTCCAATAAGTGGCATGACGTCCTCTTATCTGTACATCTTTGTCAAACATCACACACCTCCCGGCTTTTGATATGGGTTATGGTGTCTATCCGCTTTCCGTCCCTTCCACACGCCTGCTCAAGCACATACATCTTCCCTGTGCGGCTGCTCATAACAGAAGACGCCGACTTCCAGTCCTTTTCCATCAGTGCAATAATGATCTGTTCGGCAGCCTCCGGCAGAATTGCCGAGGCTTTTTGAATATGCTCCGTGTCAACATTTGAAAAGGGAGCGTCCATCACCAGAGGATAGTAAAGCGGGCCCACATCGACCGTGTTGTTCAGTGTAAGGGCTTCCTTGGCCAGTTCCACCAATCCGGATATAAAAGCAAGGCTTTTCACTGCCTTTAGTCCGTCCGATTCCTCTGTCGTCACATCGTAATACTTTACACGGTATTTTTCGTCAATAATAATGGTTCTGGAGCCATGGTAGGTTTTCTGAAAGTTTTCATTTACCTTCTCCTCCAGATTTTCACGAATTGCCTTCTCTCTTTCATAGTAAGCTTTTCGTACCCACTCATAAACTTCCGATGCATAATCTATTTGCAGCTGGATTTGGACATTTTTTTTACTGTTTTGTACATAATTATCCAGTTTTCGCATAATACTGGCTATCTCGTTTTTATATACTCCGATCTCCTCCTGTACCCTTCCCTTTTTCTCTTCAAATTCGGAAATCTTTATATCTGCCTTCTGATATTGCATTTCCAGATATGCGATATCTTTTTGTCCTTCCAGACGTTTATTTAATTCTTCTATCTCATCCCTTCCCTGCTCTATTTCTTCCCGAATCACACGAATATCTTCATAACGCGACGCCACGGTATCTTCATACCGTTCGCTGATTGTCAGGTATTCCATGGCCTGCTCTTTAAACCGTCTCACGAGAGAGCCTATGGCCTCCGGCGGCTGCTTGGCTCTCTCGTTTAGCAGCTCCGCTTCCACCCGGGAGCCTTTTACAATCGGCTCTTTACAGATACAATATCCTCTTTTTAACAGATAATCAATGGTTTCAGCCGTCATATCCGGAACGCTCTCCACCTGGTCGCTGGCTTCTGCCAGCATATCTATTGCTTCCTTTAACAAAGGAATTCCGAAAAAGGAAAACGCATCACGGCTAAAAGCTGAAACATATTCGCTCTGGGCCTTTTCCATTCTTACTTCCAGCCCCTTAACACTCTCTTCCAAACGCTCTCTTCTCTTCTGATCCTCTCTGACACTTTCATTTGCCTTCAAAAGAGCTGCATATTTTTCCTTTTCCTCCTGATAATATTCCAGTTCTTCCTTTATAGTTACTAATTCCCTTTGTTTTTGCTTTAAAAGCTCCTCCTTTTCCTCCTGCTCTTTTTGCAGCTTATCCGCTTCCTCATCCCCGGAAAAGTCTAGGCTTTTGCGAAGCTTATTGATCACGCTTTTCAAATGGGCCATGGCATTGTAGAGCACATCCAGACCCATAAGTCCCTTTACGGCATTCTCGATATCATCGCGGCTTCCGATGGCCCCCAGCCGCTCTCCGCCAAAGAAGAAGTATCCGGACAGATTTTTGGGAAGAATCCGCTCGATCTGGCTGGCAAAGTCAACCCGGATCTCCGACTTGGTCTGTCCGTCCGGCTGCTGATAATAGATGGCCGCCTTGGAGCGCCGCTCTCTTACCTCGCCTTTTCCGATACAGGTATAATTCTGCCTTCTTTGAATCTCATACTCCTTCCCATTGTGATTCAGGCAGATGGTTCCTGTCACCTCCTGCTCCTCTCCCACAAGCATATTGTCGATGACATTCTGATTTAAAAGGATCTTCTTGTCAAATTCATTTTTATCATAGAGAATCCACTCAAAGGCCCGAATCAGGGTAGTCTTTCCCGTTGTATTGTCCCCGATGAGAACCGTGATATTTTTGTCTTTCTCCGTAGCAAATTCTATCACCTGGGTATCAATAAACTGCCGGAAGTTGTGAAGCTTTAGTTTTTCAATTCTCATCTTCCATCGACCACCTTTTCAATATACTTGCGTATTGTCTCCACCATGGCGTCATTGGTCTTTCTGCGGATAATGTTATCCTTTTCCAGCTCAATAATCTTCACCTTGATTGAATTTAATTTTCTCTCATCCAAATGTTCGTTCATGGATATCCGGCCCTCCTCCCATTTGATCCAATCCATACGCGGACACGATTCTTTTCACTAACCGATCTGCCTCGGAGGGATTTTCCGAGAGCTCTCCAAATTCCTGTATCCGCAAAATTTCCTTCTTTACCAATGTAAGCTCTGCCTGTGAGATCTCCGCCCGGTTCCGCCGTTTCTCCAAAGACCCCGGAAGCGTTACAAAATCATAGATAACTGCAAAATGCTTCCCTGGCGCCTTTCTGAGCACACGACCCCTTCTCTGAATGTATTCCTTGGGATTTGCGCTGCTTGCCAGAAGAAAGGCTGTCTTAATTCCGGGAATATTCACCCCCTCGTCCAGGCACTTGATGGCGATAATTGCCTGATACGGATCCCCATTTTGAAATCCCTCTATGATCCGCCTGCGCTCTTCTCGCGATTCCCGGGAGGTAAAGTGTACCACCTTCATTCCCAGCTCTTTTCCCAGCATTTTGGAAACTGCCACAATCTGACGCTCTCCCTGTATATCACGCTCATCCTCTGACAAGCGGTACTCCCTTGTAGCCCCGCAGTAGACGAGAATATGAGCGTCTTCCTGATAAGGGCTCATCAGTTCTTTTAAAAGCTTCATCTTCCCCGAAGCCCCTGCCACAATCCTGGAACGCTCAATCAAGAACTTTTTCCCAAGATCCGTAATCTCCATCACTCCGTTATTCATTCCCCGGTATTGCCTGACAATTTTTTCGGATAAGTCCCGGTATCCCTCCAGCTCTTCCTCTGTCAGACATACCGGCCTGGGATAATAGTAATAGGGAGTCAGCTTTTTCTCTCTGATAGCCTGTGCCAGACCATACTCGATACACTTTTTTCCGAAATATTGATACAAAAGCTCTGTGCCCGCCGGGTCCCGGAAGCGTTCCAGGGTTGCGGACAAAGCCAGACGATAGGGCACTGCCTCATGTAACATCCGGCTTAACTGTTCGGAGCCCAAATTGTGCGCTTCATCTGCCAAAAGCAGCAGCTCACTGTCTATATTCTTTAACTGCTCCTGAACAAATGCAGTGGCAAAGGTGGCATTTGTAGTGACAAAGCAGAATACCTTTCGAATTCCAAGATGAAAATCCAGGATCTGATTCTTAAGGCGCTCTCTCCACCCCTTTTGGGCAGACGCCCCATATCCTATGACCGGCTTTATCCGAAAGCGCCGGATATCCTCTGCCCACTGTTCTACCAGATGCTGGTAAGGACATACCACCACTGCGGCAAGTCTGTTCTGATCCTCAAACAAGCGCACCATCGCTCCCAGACCTGTATACGTCTTTCCCGTTCCGGTTGCCATGTCAAAAACTCCCCGGTATCCGAAGGAAGCCCAGTTTTCTATGGCCTTTTTCTGATAATCGTGTAATTCCACCCCTTCCGGCAGACAGGGTTTTTGTACCATAACAGAATGCTCCATTCTATTGTCCCCCTGTCCCTCCAGGGACGGCCGTCTCAAACCGCCTGATATTCCAATTCACAAAGCAGCTCCTTTACCTGTTCCCAATTCTCTTTGCTTATTTTAAGGCAGACACCGCAGTAAGCCTTATCCTGTACCGGAGTCGGCACAACTTCTTCCGCAATGCCTTCTGCCTGCAGAAGCTCTTCTGCCGCAAACACATCATTTGTTTTATAAAATATCAGGTACATCTGCTGTCATCTCCTTTAAAGCAGTGAAAAAGCTCTGAATTTCCTCCTGCGTATTCCAATGGTTTAAGCTGACGCGGACCGTTCCTGTCTCCAAGGTTCCAAGTGTCTCATGTGCCAAAACAGCACAGTGCACACCGCCTCTCACACAGATATCCCGACGACTCAGCTCCTTCACCACCTCATCGGTTCTCTGGCCCCTGATGCGAAAGCAGCATGTTGAAACACGCTCCCTTTCCACACGAAAAAGCTCCGTCTGCGGCAATTTTCCCAAGGAAGCAATCAGCTCTTTTGTAAGCTTTTGCTCCTTCTCCAAAATCTCTTCCCTATGCTCCCCAAGATATTCCAGCGCACTCTTCAGCGCCCAAATTGCCGGCATATTTAAGGTGCCGGCTTCATAGGCATCCGGATAAATATCCGGGTTGGTATAGCTGTCGCCGCGGATTCCGGTTCCCCCCTGAATAAGCGGCGGGATTCTTAAGTCCTTTCGGGAGCACAGGCCCCCCACTCCCGGAAGTCCCAATAAATCTTTATGCCCCGTAAAAGCCAGATAGTCGATTCTCTCTGCGGTCATATGAGGAAACAGCTTTCCGGCCCCCTGAGAAGCGTCTACAAAAACCTCAATTCCACGCTTCTTTAAACGTTCGGCTATCCTCCGGGAAAAAACAATCTGTCCCGTAAGGTTGCTTGCCAAGGTAAATACACCCAAGCGGGTATTGGGCTTAAGAAAGGTTTCTATCTCATCGATACTCTCATAGAAAACACACTCCGGCAATACGGTGTAATCAATCCTCCCTTTTTCTTTCAGATAATGAAGAGGGCGAAATACCGCATTATGCTCAAAGGGACTGAGAATCACATGGTCCCCATTCTCCAGATAACCGTTCAGGAACAGATTGATTGCCTCAGTCGAATTTTTGGTAAATACCACACCGGAAGAATCCGGAATTCCGAAAAATTCCGCCACCGTTTTCCGGCATTGATAAAGCATCCGGGAAGCCGTGATCCCCAGAGCATAGCTCCCCCGCCCGGGACTGACGCCGATCTCCTTTGCATACCGGAGATAGGACTCATACACACACTCTGGCTTTCTTCTCGAGGTTGCCGCATTGTCGAAGTAAATCATGCCACTCCTTTCCGCTCCTACATGTCCTTATTTTCATCCGGAGAAAGATTCTTTTTTCCTGCCAATACCTGGCAGGTGATACATCCATTGTAAAATTTGGCAATACACTTGGCGCATGCGTGAAGATTCTGCTTGCACCTGCTTTCCTCAATCTGATACCGGTTTTCCCCGGAGGTTGTAATCGCTCCGTAAGGACAGACCGAGTCGCAGGCCGTACAGCGGATGCAAAACTGATACTTTCTCATCTGGCATTTGATACGATTCACCAACAGCAAAGGATCGATTCCTTTTTCCGGAAGAACCTTTATCACCTTAGTCCCATACGTGAGAATCAGTTCGCAGAGCTTTCGCTCCGGAAAGAGGACGCTTCCGTCTGCCTCCCGAATTTCCTGCTCCCGGACTGTAACAGACACCTCGTTTCCTTTTTCAAATACCTCCAGCTTTCCAAAGGGCTTAAAAAATTCCAGAATGTCCTCAGATATCTTTTTATGAATCAAGATATTCCTGGCGCGATCCGACAAATTGCAGGAGGTATCCACCAGGGACACGTTTCTTTCTTCCAGCCCGCTTGCCCCTCTTCTTGCCCTCCATTTTCCGGTCTCTACATACTCCTCGGCGTCTGTCTTTCCGGTCTTCCCGGCAAAATCATAGAGGACCTTTTTCCATCCCCTAGACAGCTCCGGATAATAAATTTCCGTGAGCATAGCGGACCAGTCGGAATTATTGGGACAGCAAAAGCAGCCTACCCGCTTATAGCCATAGCGGTATACTTCATTAAACGCCAGGTCGTTGTGCAAAAGATACAGCCATATATCGCAATCCTTCCAGTCAATTAAGGGCATGGCATTGATTTGGGAGCCGATTTTGGAATCTGCCTGAGTCCTTTCATAATTCTGGCGTTCCTTTGACTCGCTGCGGCGAATTCCAAGGAAGGAAAGGCTGCCCCCCTCCAAATTCTTAAGCTCCGTATTTAAATTACTGGTCTTGAAAATGGTACAACACCAACGTTCAAACTTACTGGGGGGTCCGAAGACCTTGCACAATTTATAAAAATCATTTTCTGTCTCGCCCGGAAGCAAGGGCGTAAATGGATTCTCCTGGCGGAATACTTCGTTCACATACCGGTAGGTATCCGGAAATTCCAGGGTGGTGTCTCCGAAATAGTGAAGGATGCGCTCTGTCTTCAGTGCGTTCCTTACCAGGCGGCTGACAGCCGTGGAGTCCTTTCCTCCGGAAAAGGAAACCGTGGGCATATAAGGATGCTCCGGGTCTTTTGCATATTTTTCATAGACTCTCTGCACGTAGGCTTCCGCCTCATAAACAAGTTCCTTGAGATAAAGCTCGTTTGCCGCCAGAAACAGCTCCTGATCCGGAAGCTTATCCTTCTGCTTCAAGTCCCCCCGCAATTTTTCGGCCGCTTTCAGATGCTTCTTATTCTTATAAAATTCCCCCAGAGGAAGTCTTCTGGGCGCTCCTTCTACCAGATAGTTTCCGCCTCCCAGATACCAGACAGACTTGTCCCTTACCGGATCCTCCCAGATAAGAGACAGCAGCTTTTTTTCCTGTAAAAATACCGGGGTGCAGATCCCTGTTCTGGAAATCTGTCTTACTTTCCCATGGCAGATGGGGCATTTTTCTCTTCCAAACACCGGAATCCGGCAGTGTTGGCACCAGTAAACCATATTCGTTCACCTCTCGTCTGCATGAACCATATCCTTTAGAAGGGACAGCAGCACCGAAAGTTTCTCTTCATAGGACACCGCCTGTCCGAAGTTCTGCAATGTGGCGTCCATCTTATTTTTCATGACCCTTCCAAGCTCCGAAAACTCTGCCTGTTCCACCACCAGAGAATATTCCTTTCCGTCAGGAGATGTCAGAACAAGCCTGGACTCGTTTTCCTGCAGGACCTCTGATGCACGATACTGCTCCAGCTTTTCATATACCTCCTGCAGTCTGTCTGTAAATTCACGCTGCTGTCCGTCATTCCAATAGGAAATCTCAAAGCCTGTTAAGCCTTTTGACATTTGCGAAAGGATTTCTTTCCTCCCCTCTTTTCCGGAAAGCTTCCCTATAAGCTCCAGAACCACATTGGTATAATAGTCAAAGGCTTTTGTTCTTTTCTGCTTCCAGCCGTTTTCATACAGCTCCAACAGGGCCTTGGCCAGGGAGCCCTCTGCAGGAAGCCCAAAAGCGCTTCTTACCTCTGCTTCCATATATCCTTCCAATTTTTCGTCAAATCGATCCAGCTCTTCTTTTACATTCCGAATCATTTCTGACAGGGATACATAATCATCGGCCAGCGTGCGCATACGCTCAAATAAAAACGTTGAATAGTTCGTGCAGCTTTTATCCAATAGGCTTCTGTATTTCTTACTCGGTTCAGAAAGATACTGCTCTGTCACCCGGGAAAATCTGGATATAGACTTATAGTGCAGCAGCATCGCCTCATAAATCCCTTTTAGCCGGTTCTTTCTCACCAACTCCTCATGAAGGTAAGGGGAAAACAGTTCCTCCAGCTGCTCCAGATAATCTTGCTGCTCCGACGACCAGAAGCATATGGAAACCTCAAAATCCCGGGGCCTTTTCACCAGCTCCTCAAACAGCTCCGCCGTCAGCTCCTGCTCTGTTCCATGGCTGCTAATCAAAAGTGAATCCTGATACGGAGCAAGCCAGTATGCCAGAAGCAGGGAAAGATACCCTTCCCGCAGGCCAAAGGGAGGATTTTTCAGAGACGTAAGAAGCGTTTCTGCGGAAATTGCCCCTTCTTTCGCCTTCCGTACCATTTGGTTTAGCAGCTCCTCCACCTGGCGCTGGGGCATTCTTCCGTCCAAAAGACAGTTTTCCTCCAGTTCTCCCGCCGCCCTGTAAAATCCGTTTTTCCCCAGAACGGAGCGCACAGAAATGTATTCCGGCGACAAAAAGGAAAGACCATAATAATTCTCCGGCTCCTCTCCCCGCAAAAGAGAGCGCACCGCATTTCTCTTGGCCGTCATCATACTGGAGGTAATGGTATTCTTATTCAGCAGTTCATTATTTACAATCAAAGTCTCTGAAAAATGCCGGTACATGAGAGCGCTTGCACACTCACTCATCTCTTCCTCATTTTGGATCCTCTGCTTTTCTCCGTTTACAAAAATCAGAATGTCCGGATCAAGCTTTGTCCTAAAGGCATGCATGAGAGCATGTATCTCCGCTTCCAGATTTTCTCTGCAGAACTTAAGCTCCCCTGCAAAGGTAGGATCCTGCTTTACGTAGCGTTCCTGATTCAGCTCCAGATAGTGAAGGGCCGCATATCTTTTTACCCCCTCCCTAAGCTCCTGGCAGCTTCTGCTGCAGCACACAATCGAGCGGGGGATTCTGCAGGACAGCATAGCCGTTTCCTCTTCTGCCGTATCCGAATCCCCCATCACCATCAGAATGAGGCCGTCATAGACGGAGGGAAGCGAAGCGGAAAAGGACGAAGTTTTTGCTTCCTCCACCGTGGTAAATACGGGAATCAATACTCTCGAAATCCGATAATCCCGGTTATATCTCTGAGGATACAGAACAAAGTCCACCAGCTGCTCATTCATAATCTGAAGCATCGCCTCGTCATTTACATAGGCGGTCTCTTCCGCAATCAAGGCATCCAGATCAAAAATGCTTGTATCATAAAAATCGTAACGATTATAAATCCCAAAAAATTTAAGCACACGCCTGCTGCATAAGCTGTCCAAGGTCCTGTCAATCTCGTCTGCTTTTGCATCAATCACAGAACGCAGCGTTTTTTTATCCGCCGCCAGAACGTCTGCCTCCTGGAGAATATGGATGAGTGCGATTCCTTTCAGAACCCGAACCTCTATACTCTTCGCTTCCGCTGCGTTTTCTGTCTTTGCCAGCGCTGCCTGAAGCTTCCGATACCATTCATAAACCGCGTCGCTTTGAACGGAACGGATACTGGGTTCAAAATAATCATAGATTTCGTCCAGTCCAACAAAACGGAAGCTGCTCTTCTCATGCATGCTCAAAAACTGCCGCAGACTATGCTCTCCCTGGCCTGCCAGATAAGTAAAAAAGGTTCTCTCATTCTGCGCCACGCGCCGGGAAAGCTTATCCAGTGCATAAAGAGAAACAGGATGAAGGGGAAAACACGCCTCCGCAAAATTTTCCTGCTCCGGATCCTCTGCCAGATAACCCTTAAAATCCAATACGTCCAATGCTATCTGGTTAAGCTGCCTTTGATACTGCTTCCGAAATTCGGTCCATGCAGGCTCCCTTTTGATTAAGATATGCTTGAGCAGTGTCAGGCACTGTTTGTCCTTATCATTTAGAGAAAAGGATTGATACCGGCCTTCCACCTTCTTCCATTCGTCCCGGACAAACTCTCCGTAGCCCTTTGTATACTGTGCAATCTCATGATGGGATACCAAAATAATATGATTGTTCCATCTGGTATGATCACAATATTCCGCAATCCGCTGTACGGACAGAATCTGTATATTTTTGATGCTGTCCTCGATATATCTGCCAAACTCATCAAAAATAAAAACAATCCCGCTGTATGTACCGGTAAGCCGCTGATTTACCTGCTCCAGCACCTCCGTGATGTTGATCGTTTCATAAAGAAAGTCTGCTCCAAAGGTAACCTCCGAAAAAATACGGCGAAAGAGCTCTGAAGACCCTTCTTCCATAAAGCTTAGGGCTTCCTTCAGCCTTCCTATCTCTGTTTCATGGATTTCACATGCCCTTTCCAGCCGCTCTCTGGACTCCCCGGAAGCCTCCCACCGCTCCAAAAGAGCGTATGCCTGCACATAGAAGGTCTTAAATTCCATTCTTATCTGTGCCCGCTCCAGTGCTCTTTGCAGGGAAAAATAGATACAGCGATCAAAATCATCATAGTCCGCCCCTATGGGAACGATAAAAAACGGCCGCCGCTCTTCTGCTTTTACAAAAGCCTCAATATCATGGGCAAGGTGAGGATCATAGTCAAAAATACGCTTTAAAAAGAACGAATACCCTTCTCCATTCAGTTTCTCTTTTCCCAACAGCTGTGCCAAAACGGTCAGAAAATGAGATTTTCCGGTTCCGTATGACCCATAAAGGATTCTGGCATGGGACTCTGATTTTTCCCTTACAATATCCACAAAAAATTCTCTCAGCAGAGAGAGCATTGCTTTATTGGGGATAAATCCCCCAAGCTTCCGATCATTTTCCAGATCAAATTGAATATTGGAGGAATAGGTGAATTCCTCATCCTGCAAGATAAGCTCCTGATAAGACATCCTGATTATTCTCCTGCTCTTGTATAATATCGGTTCAGTATCCTGTCACAATCTGTGTGATAAACCTCTATATACCGGCTTCCAAAATTATGAAAAAGGCGAATGTACTTTCGATTCTCCAGCTGCTGCAACAGTTCCAGCAGCTCCACATAGGACAGGTTGAAATACCTGCCCACCTGCCCCGGCTCCTCTAGCAGATGTTCGATGCCTATCTGCTGATTCTCTCCAAGCAGCTCCTGGTTGTCCTTTAAAATGGCATAATAGAAGACATCCTTGGAAATATCCTTTGCTTTTGTGGGCACTTTTTGGAAGCTTCCGTTTCCTTTGTAAGCCAGTAGACCTAGAGGCGCAAAGAAAGGAATGGTATCTTCTTCTACGATCTTCTTGAGATCAAATCTGTTTTCGCTCACATAAGTGTTTTTAAAACAGTCAAACTCTTTTCCAAGAGCCGGTTTTTTGCAGACAAACTGCTCGTGCATCAGGTAGGCCTGAAACACCTCCACAAACTCTTCCTTGGTAAATTCCTTTCCCGAAAATTCGTTAAAAGCCCAGTACCAGGCTGTGGCAGAGTCTTTATTCCGCGCCAGATTTCGATGTAGAAGCCAAAGAGACCCCTTTCTCTGAAAATAGGGATCTCTCTCGTAGAACTGCCTTCCAAGGGGCGTCAGCGTATGGGTGATTCCTGCTGCATCCTTTGACTCTTCTATGATACCCAGAGCGCTTCCCCAATAGCGCATGGCACGCACCATCACCCGCCCGACACCGATGGTGTCTACTGCATTCAATTCATCGTTTGGTGAAAATATGTGGCTTTCCGCCGTGACGGCATCCATGATCTTTGTGGGCCAGCCGTTTCTTATATAAAAGGTTAAATGCTTGTTGATAACCATTTGGAGCGCTCCAATTCTTTTCCTGCTTGAGAATCTATACTTTTCTTATGCATTGTAGCATATTATTGGGGAGAAGTAAAATGGAATCGGGACTTAGGATAAAAGCTTGCGATATACCTTAAGATATGCCTCACCAAAAAACTCCGGCTGCAGGCTTTTCCGATATTCTTCAGCAGTTTTGTCATATAAAAAGTCCTTTTCCTTCACTTGATTCAGTACACGAATTAAATCCTGCCCGTTTTCTGTTTCAAATGTATAGCCAATATGATTGTCCCGAATCAGTGAGCCCAGACTTCCGTGATCTGAGCCAATGATTGTCTTTCCTGCACAGACTCCTTCCGCCAAAGGTCCGGAGGCTCCGTTAAACTCCCTTCCGTATGGGAGCAGAATGATATCGGAGGCTTGAATGGCGCATCGGAATTCGTAAGAGGTGAGCCTTCTGAGTATAACAGTTCCCTCAACATGGTTTTCCTTCAATGCTGTTTCTATCTGACTGTGTGTATAATCACGCTCATTTCCTGCAAAGAGAAAATAAATTCCTTCTCTCTTTAAGTATTGTAAATTTTCAAGTAAAAAATGGTATCCTTTGTAACGAAGTGTTCCTCCCAGAAGGCCAATTACCTTTTTATCCAATGGAAGTGAATACTCCTTCTTTGCCGTAACCGGAGAAATCTTCAAAAGCTCCTCATAATCAAAAACCGGGTACTCAATCTGTTTTATAAAGGAGCGTTTCAGCTGAGAGCTATAAAACTCTGCAAGCATTTTTGTGTGCACCACAGAGCAATCAATTTTGCTCATTATGGATTTAATTGCTAAATTTCTCCAATTTTCCGTATATAAATGGTGGAAAGTCATCACCATACGAAATTTAGAAAACATTCCCAGACCAAGACCAAAATACCTGTAGATCTCATCTGCCTCCAAAAAATGTATAATGTCTGCACCTTCCTCTGATGCCGCCTTCCGAATTTGAAAAAGCATCTGCACATACCGCTTCCATGTTCGCTTTTCCTCAAATCCGGATCTCATTACTCTTTTACAAGGCACATTAAAATCATCCGCACAAGCTGCCGGGCATAAAAGAACTGCTTGATTCTGCTGATTGACTACTGCCGCTATATATTCCAAATACTGCTTTCTGTGTCCATCCGAAGACAACCCCACCAGCAAAATCTTCACTTGAGCTTCCTCCTCTTTTCCTTGACTGGCAGCTCCAACCACTCTCCCCATTTTTCAATTACAGATTCCGGATTCATCTTCATGAGCCCTCCGGTAGGAATAAAGGTTAATTCTGAAAAATATATTTTCCCTTCCAGATTATATAAATCTACACGCACAAATGGGAACTCTCTGGATAATGTTTCTGTGATCTCTATCATTTCTTCATAATTCACAGGTCTTTTTGGATGAACCGGAGCATTTTCGTGACCAGAAAGAGTCATATTCTCCCATGTCCAGTTTATGTCAAAAAAATCAATGTATTTTTCCGGTTCTCCATTTTCTCCATCAGACTGCACATATACAATTTTAGGTTCTCCATGAAAACAGTAAAATTTATAGGTTAAGATTCTGGGATCTAAGAGCTCTTCCACAACTATTTTATGCTGCACATCGCGATACTGCACCTCTGCAAAATCCTTCCAAAAGTCCCATTTCATCCATTGGCTCAGCTTTCTTTTGGCCGCTTCTACATCTAAAATGCTTTTATCCGGACATATGATATTCATTCCACTTCCATGATTACATTTTATCGCAAAGGCTTGTGGAAGCTTGTCCCATGGAATATCCTCCACACGCTCATATACCCCGTAAAGCTGTGGGCATAGTTCCAGAAGCCCCCTTTTTTCCAAATATTTATTTACCCTGCTTTTATCCACGCAGAGCGTGATTGTTTCATTTTTATAATAGGTATTTAATTTCAACCATTGTATTTTTTCATTAAAATCCTGAGGCCCTTTTAAGTTTAAGCGTCTGCCAAAATTTTTATAAAAAATAATTTCTGTAGCCACTCTGGGGGAAATTGCCGAAATACTTCTTTTACATTGCTCAATCAAATAATTCGCCATAGAAAATATCGCTTTTTCCTTTCTACAATTATTTTCCCTTGATTACCGCTTCCAAAATAAACTTGGTATTTGTAATCAGATAACGTTTAAACAATCTTCCCGGCTCCTGTAAGAGACGATACAGCCACTCCAGATTGCACTTCTGCATCCACATGGGCGCCCTCTTAATGTTCCCGGCAAAATAATCGAATCCGGCTCCCACTCCGATCATCAGGCCGGATACTTTTCCCTGATGCTCCGCCATCCATAACTCCTGCTTTGGGGCCCCAAGGCCTACCCACAGGAAATCCGGTTTGGAGCGGTTCACAGCTTCTATGGCCTTCTCATCCTCTTCCCTGGTCATAGGACGGAAGGGAGGAGCATACATTCCGGCAATTTCAAGCTTCGGATAGGTTTGTTTCAGCTTTTCCCTCAGCATTCCAAGGGTTTCTTCCGTGGAGCCGTAAAAATAATGGCGATACCCTTTTTCTCCGGAAATGCGAAAAATCTCTCCCATCAAATCCGGCCCTGTAGTGCGGCTCATATTTGGATAGCCGCGTTTTCTCCCTACGGCGCCCAAAGGACCTCCGTCCGGAATTGCCATGACAGCATTATTCTGGATCTGACAATACTTTGGGCTTTCATATGCCATCACGGTTGTATGCACATTTGCCACTGTGATGTATTTGCCGGACAAAGCTTTTACATGTCTGATCAGATAATTCAGCAGCCATTCCATATGAATGGCCGCTATGTTCACTCCCAGAATTCTACACACAGGTATTTCTGATTTCTCCATTACGCTCTCCTGTTTTTTACAAATTGTATCAGTCTTTTGGCGCTTTGCTCCCATGTGAAGGCAGTTCGGATTCTTTCTTCCGCCTGCGCTCCAATCTCCGGCTTTTTGCTTGCAAGGATCACCTGCTCCATTTCTTCGTCTGTAGAACAGAGGTATCCGGAAATTCCATCTTCTATGATCTCTTCCGGCCCGGGCGCCCTCCTGGCCACTACCGTACAGCTTTGATACATCGCTTCCAAAATACTCATCCCAAATATCTCATGGGTATTGAAGTTGACATAATAATCGCAGGCCTGATAATATTGATACATGGAAACATTAGGGATTTGCTCGAAATAAGAGATTTGCTCTCCAAGTCCGTCCCGCTCCATCTGATTTTCCAGCTCTTCCTTCAGACTTCCTGTTCCAATGATGACAAGATGATAAGCTGTTCCAAGCTTTTTTAACAGTTCCAGAGCCGCAAATGGGCGCTTATAGGTCTCCAGCCTTCCTACAAATAATAAAATCTGCTTATCCTGCGGAAACCCAAGCTCCCGGCAAACAGTCTCTCGGCTATTTCTGTCCTTTTTTATTTGTGTAGTATCCAGACCAACAGGAATGGTCTCAATCCCTTTTACCCCCTGCTCTTCAAGACACCTTCGGACAGCTGCCGTCTTTACCACTACAGGGCTTTTCCGGAAGGATGCAATATTTCGATTGGCAATAAGCTTCATTATATATTTTTTCAAAGGATTTTCCGTATCGCTGTACACGGTTCCAATATAATTGTAGAAAAAAATCCGATGTTGTCTGCAAAATTGCATCACCTTTGGCGCAAACATCTGATTGTCACTGTCCAAATGCACCACCTCAATGCCTCTTTCTAACAGAAAATCCAGGTTAAAAAAGGCATGAACTCCGATGGTCCGGCAGGGGACTCTCAAAATGCAGATTCCTTCTTCCGCCTGTTCGAGTGTTTGCTCTCTTACCTCTCTGTCCGGATAAACGATGGTGACATGGATGTTGTTGCGCGCAAGAGCTCTGGCCAGTCCAAGCTCCTGGCTGTTATAATAGCCTAATTTTCCGGATTCCCCACAGTACAGCTCAACGATGGCCCAATTCATCATCTCTTCACTCTTTCTCCGCATACTTCTCAAGGCGATTCAAATCCAAAATATCCGAAAGCGACTGAATCTTAAAGGCTGCAAAATGCCTCTGCAAGAATCCCATCAGCTTATTACTGGACCGCTGAAGCTTTTTCGGTTCAAAGGACAGTCCGTATATTTCCCTTAATTCCCTTCGTATTTTCTCAATTTCCTGTAAATAGGGAATATAAATTTTATATTTGAGCTTTTTATCTTTTGTCTGAGACTTTATGTTGACTTTATTTCCCGGAAGGTAACGAAGATTCTGAAAATGGTAAAATACCAGCGGAAAAGTCTGTCCGGTTTTACTCTGCATCATCAGACGCTCATTCCCTTCGTTGCAGAAATGATACTGCTCCAGATTCCAGGGGGCCACTCCCCCTCCTAGGTGTTCCAGCTCGTAGACTCCGGCAAAATTGGGGATAAAGGAATTGAGATATTTTTGATCTCCCATCCGTTCCGGCTCCGGTATGTCGTAGCACCACTCAAAGCACTTCTCCTTCCACCAGCTTAAAACCTTCCTTCCCGCCGCAGTTTGGCGGAAATAATTAAACTGTACGCAGTATTTTCCGTTTCTTTCCTCCATCTGACGGCCCTTGCGATCGTCTTTAAAACGATGGGGGACGATTATCACATCTGCGCTTTTATCATTGATTTCATCAAATAGGATTTGAGGATCTGCATAAAAGTATAAATCCGAATCCAGATAGGTACAGCTGCCTACCTGGAAATGATCCAACACATACTCAATGATAACGGAGGTGCATGTCCAACAGTATTCTGCTTTGGAGCGTTCTTTTTTGAGCGTCAGAAGCTCTTCTGTCTCAAAGCAGGTATGGTGCAGGGTCTGCATATGGGGATATTTTTTCTCTGACAGGATTTCATAAGATTTGTCGTCGAAGCAAAATACATACAGGGTAAAGCTGTCCGATACCTTCTTTAAGGAATGGTAGAGCGCCAGGCCCTTGTCCAAATAATAGCTGTCAAATAGGGTGCAGAAATGTAACAATTTTATTTTCCTCCGTCAGCGTGTTACCTTATCTTATACTCTAAAATATCATCTTTTTTTCTCGTTTTTAGAAAAATTCCCCTTATCTTACAGTATGCTTTTTCCAAAAAATCTTCTCTTGTTATGACACGTTTTGCTCTCTGTGTTTTTCCAACTATGGTATCCCGTTTTTTACAGAGCTCTGATTGTATCATTCCCTTTCTCAAATGCCTCCTCTCCGTCAATACATTTTGAATATAAGGACGATACAAAAATTCTATCAGTTTTTTTTCAATACCGAAGTTTCGTTTATATACATTTATATCTGCTTTCCCTTTTTCTAAAAATTGCAGGCCATGAAAATGATAAAAAACAAGCTCTTCTACCTTCTTACTCTTTTTGTTTTCCAGTCGAATTGTTCCATTCTCTATACTCTTCAAATGGTATTGATGGACATTCCAGGGCGCAACGCCGCCGCCCTCGTTCTGCAAAATATGCACATAGTTGTATCTTTCTGCCCAATTTTCCAAGTACTTTTGATCTCCAAAGGTATTCACATTTTGAACGCTGCTGCAGCACTCTATGCATTGAGCCGCCCATTCATCTAAAAGCCCTGTCGCTTTCTCATCATTTTTAAAGGTATTAAACTGCACGCAAAATGTTCCTGAATACTTCCTCATATGTTCCGCAAAAATTCCTTTTCCAAACCGATGCTCCACAATTTGCACCGAACACCCGGCATCCAGCATTTCCTCCACCAGACAATAAGGGTTTTTGTAAAAGAATAAATCTGCGTCTATATAAGTGCAAACCTTTTCCTGATAAGTATCCAAAATATATCTTATAAGAGCTGCCGTACAGGTCCAACAGTATTCTGCTACTGTTCTCTGTGCTTTCACCGCCTGCAGTTCCTCTGTTGCAAAATCATCATGCCGAATGAGTACAACCTTCTCTAAAGCCAGCTTGTGTAATATTTGAAACGCAGGATTGTCCATTGCCAAAACATAAATCCGGATCTCTCCACTGTTCTTGATCAGAGAGCGGAGCATTGTAACCGCCCGATCCAAATAAAAAGAATTAAACAATGTGCAGTAGCAACAATCTGACTCACTATAAAATATCATATTTATCCTCTTTTTTTCAGAATCTTTCTAATTTTCTTTTTTATTCGAAACCACAAGGTTGCCGAATATATCTCATAGAATTCTCTTGTTATTTTTCTATCTAATTCCACATCAGAAAAATCATATCTCTTTGCTTCTCTTGCTACCCTGCAATTTCCAAAAACCTCTTCATTTCCTCCATGAGTTCCCGAACCGTCATAGCCGATATTTTGAACCAAAGATACTCTGGGATAAATCGTCAGCATATCACACTTAGACTGCCAATAGCACCATCGGATCGCCCAGGAATCTATCTTTCCCTGTCTCTGGTCTTCTAACATACACGGTAAATCTTTTCCGCCGCGCTCAAATTTGCAAATTCTTTCTTTGTTGATCCTAAACTCATTGTAGTCGGATATCTCCCAATCAATAATCTGCCATCTGTCCAGCCAAGTTCCCCATCCCCAACTGCTGGCTCTGTAAGACAAAAATACATCCTTTTTATATTTTCTCAGACTTCTCATAGGCATCGTATAGCCGCTGATAGACCATATTTTTTTATTATCAGCATAATAATTCAACGCCTCATTCATATAGGTCAAAAAATACGGCGAAGTAACAATATCGTCTTCTACAACAATGACCTTCCCATACTCTTCTATTACTTTGGACACCCCGGAAATCACCGAAGCTGCCAATCCTTGATTTTTATCTGCTTCCACAATATGTGTCTCAAAAAAATCACTGGAATATTTTTTCACTAAGCTGCGTACGCTCCATACTTTTTCCTGATCCTTCTCCGTCTTTGCTCCGTCTGAAAAAATATACAGTATGGATTCCTTTGCTAAAAAATTCATTTTTAAAGCTTCTAAAGTTTTTCTCGTATGCTCTTCGCGATTATACACAAACAAAATAATTGGCGCTAACATGCAGTTCTCTCCTGTTAGTTTGAGTACTATGTTTTACCTATCACATATTACCTTTTTATGTTGTTATCTCTGAATCCTCAATATTTTTTTAACCATAGTTTTCGTACGCTCTGCTCTCCTATTGCAGAATCTTTCAAATTCTTTTTTTCTTTGAATCTTTTTGCTAAAAGAGCTCCATTCCCCATGGCTTTCATTTTCTGAAATTCTTTCTATAATCTCTATCTCACATTTGTCAAACCATCTTTTCACTTCTTTTCCTTCTATCGACATGCCTTTTGAATTTTTCCAGGCTGTCCCAGACATTCCGCCATAATGAATCAATTGCTCTTCATGTTCTTTTACAGCTTTTACGATATAGGAATCCCGTAACAGCTGCGCTTGAAGCTTTGTTACTGACCACCACCATTCAAATTGTTCATCCAGCTTATACTTCAAATAAAGATCTTTGTCTATCAAAAAACAATATCCGTCTGCCCTTACATGTGGTTCCATCTCGCAGACGCCATATGAAATGGCGCCTCTCTCATGTCTTTCTACCAGCTTTTGCAGCCAGTACTCATCCCGGATTTCCACATCTGAATTTAACAGTAAAATATAGTTACTTTCTTCCGCACATAATTTTGAAGCCGTATTATTCCCCTTTGCAAATAAGGTATTGTGATCCTCAAAAATGATTTTATTAATGTATCCTCTCTCTTGTAATTTCAATAAGAGCTTTCTTGTCCTCCTTTTTGAATGATTATCCAACACAATCAGTTCAAAAGGAACGCCTTTTGTATATTTCCTCAATGTCACGATAGAATGTTCTACAAGCTTTGGCGCATTGTAAGTTAACATAATGATACTAATCATTTTTTATTCCCCACATCCTTTCCAAACACCTGGCAAACCTTCAATAATACCATCCGAAATCCCTCTGTTTTTCGATAGAAAATCCACATTCCCAAAAGAGAAATACAGCCAATTCCGATTGCTTTCCATATTAATTCCAGCCATGTGCGAACCTGTATATCCCCAACAGACACTTTACAAACCAAGCACAGCGCCAATACTCCAGACACATTTGCTACAATCTTCCAGTAAAAGTTTAGAACATTTCTTTTAAAGTATTCTTTAAACAAAAGATATGGCTCGTACCAAATATATGTCATAACCCTCGAAGCTGCTGAGGCAAATACAATACCCGCCAACC
The DNA here is from genome assembly GCA_022791635.1 of Lachnospiraceae bacterium. GTDB lineage: Bacteria > Bacillota > Clostridia > Lachnospirales > Lachnospiraceae > Laedolimicola. The sequence continues at coordinate 107,709 of JAAVZL010000038.1, read as the reverse complement.
CCAGTACTTTTCCCCACCAAATAGATAAGATCAGATTCAAAGCAGCCGTACACAGCATAACATATTTTGTTTTCCTATAGAGTCCTGTCGCTTCTCTGTAAGACCATATGGGCCGCAGTACAGCTCCCAAATAAAAATTTAATACGATGGCAATTAATAAAAGCTTATCTGCTATAAATTCCGGCCCAAGCCATATACAAATAAAGTCTTCCAGCAGGAAAAGCAGGCAGGGAGCCGCAATTCCGCAAATCATATAGCTGATTACCTGTAATGACTCAAAAACCTGATATCGTTTTTCTTCCGTCTCCTCTACAATCAAATTTCCTATACTGGCGGTAACAGAAGTGAAAATAATTCCTATAAAAAGATTTAAATAATATAAAACCAAATTATAATTCGAATAATATCCAACCCATATGGTTCCAAGCATGATGGAAATCAAGGTATTATCTGTAGCATTTAACAGAGTGCCGGATAATTTATAAATAAATACAGATTTTATATTTTGAAAAATTTTCTTTTTCTCTTCCTTTGCCAGCTCTGCCTTTTTTTTCATTAGCGGATATAACTGATCCGCTTTATAAGAAATATGAATATTATTAGCTAATCCAATTATGACAGAAACGGCCACATAACAAATATAGTTTTTAAAAAGCAATAACACAAGAATCTGCGCTAATACATTTGCCATGCTCCATATAGCATTATATTTTGAAATAACGTATTGCTTTTGATCTGCCGTAATCAAAGAAGTCTTATATACAAACAAATAGCTGCGAACCGTATTGGCCAAATTTAAAAGATAATAAACCTCCAAAAACGGAACTTCCTGCTCCGTATTTACAATCACATCTAAGAACGGAACTACCATAAGTCCTATTGCTGCTACCGACAATGCAATATAGGTATATATTCTCCTATAATAACCCACCAAAGCGGCTATCTTATGTTCATCCCCTTCTGCCAGGGGTTTATAAAAGCTATAAACCATAGCAGTACCGAACCCTAAATCTGCCAAAGAAAGCATTTGAAGGATTTCTGCAAATAAACCATTAATTCCCAGATATTCCATACTTAATATGCTTATAAAAATCCTTCTGCTTACGAAACGAAGAACTAAGGATAATATTTGATTGAAAAACTCAAATCCGATATTTCTTACCGATTTTATTGTTCTGGAACCGCTCAATTTTATTCTCTCATTTCTTTCTAAAATCTTATATAAATTGCTTTTTCCATAAATCTATATTTTCAAAAGGCATGTGGATCTCTGTCTTATAATCTTCGTAAATTCGGCTTTCCAAAGCTCCCTTTAAATGCTTTCTGCTTAAAATTGGAAGCCCCGTATCTTTCCCTATTTCTTCCGCCCGATTATCGGTAGCGATGATAAGGCTTCTTTTTCCTGCATTCAATGCCATTACTCCTCCATGTAAGCGTGTACCTATATAATCTATAGATGAAAGCTTTAATACCTCTTCAAACGCTTTTAATGTTCTGTCCAGCACCGTAATCTTTTCATTTTCCTTTATAAGGGAAAGAATATATTCCCTGTCATCCTTCCCTTGAGGCCATACAAATACTTTTTCATAACAAGTACAGAGCGTATGAATCATATAGCCATCCCTCTCTCTGTCTTGTTCATATGAGGTAACAGTTGTCACCGCGTAGCAGGCCTTTTTCTCGGGAATTCCTTCACAAAACTCTGGTGTCAAACCCCACATCGTCGGACATCCTGTATAAACAACATTCTCTATTCCCATGTGCTTTAATTTATTCCACGTATACATATCCCGAACAGCATGCAGATATTTTTTATTTAAAATTAAACGATAAAATATTTTTGTATAAAGAGATATTTTATCTGAATAATATCCCCATCCAGCTCCCATAAGAATGCAATCTTTATACGCCTCGGCTGTAGGCGGCAGCTTCCAGATACTTGCGTACTCCATTTGCGGATACAATATATTCGTCCCACATATAATCTTCCGATCACACTGCTCCAGCTTTTTGAGAAGCTCTGCACTTGGAATGCAATGCGTCGGAACAGAAAGCGTCTTTTCAGATTCTATAAGCGGTTTCAACGCCTCTTCGCAAAACCGCATAATAATAAAATCTCCTAAATTATCCGTATCCTCAGATGTATCCAAAAGCGTTAAGCCTGAACCGTATTCCCGTTCCGGCTGCTGCCGCAGCTTTATCGCTGTCATTCCTAAATAGAACCATTTTTTCAGTGCCTCTATTGTCATTTATCTACCTGCTTTCCTTTCAGCAAGCGATACAAGCTTGCACAAACCTGCACTTGGATAAATCTTTTTCTGTTTACGTACTTCAAATAAGAAAGATAGTACTCTCTGGCTCCGTCTCTGTAATAATAAAGCCATGGCTTTTGAGCTCCTACATAATGTAAAACAGCTGCATTTTCCGCCTTTTTTTCAACATTTTTCTGACCTCCCCGAACCTGACAGTTAAACCGTCCATCTTCAAACAATGTTGCTCCATCATAAATAAAATTTAAAATATCCTGATCCTGCCATATAAACAGGGAGAGATTTTCATCTATTTTTTTTTCTAATTCTTCTTGCTTCATCCATCCCCTCATCGCCTTCAAATTCATCAAAATTACGCCTGCATTAAAATACTTTTCACATTTTATTCCAAGCCGTTTTATATTTTCTTTATTTATTTCACTCTCATTTTCACAGGCAATCAAACAATTTCCGTTAAAATCTGCTTCATAAAACTCTTTCAAAGAGTCTTTCACAATAATATCCGCATCTAGCCATAAAATCCGCTCTATTGTTTCCGGTAATAAATATTGTGCATAAATCCGATAGTATGTCTCAATCGAAAAATGTCCGCGCACGGAAAACTTCTGAAACATCTTACTGTCTATTTTAATCGGATAAAACTCACCATGGCAATACTTTGCAATAAATGCTTTCAATTGTGTAAGCTCTGCTTCTTTTAATGTATTATAAATAAGATAGATATTCAAATGCCCTAAATTGTGTCTTGCCAAAGAATAAAGCATCACCTTAGCATGATCAATATAAGCAGAATTGATCGCTATTAAAATATTCACTTTTTACTCCTTTTTTTATTCATAAATAGTTACGCAGATATGACCATAAAGATCCAATAGTTATCTGTTTCCCCAATAAGCCTCAAGTCTTCTCCCAAATAGGTTCCTATAGGGACAGTGCAATCACTCCACTTATTCCACACCAAAAAATTTACTCCCATTTCTTCTGCACTGCCTAAAACATATTCTACCGGAATAACATCATCCTGCATATAAGCAAAAAGCCGAACAACGTCCTCCTCATAATCTGCGTATTCTATATCGGTACCATAAATCACCTTTGTATACGGATTTACTCTGCGAATCGCGCGAATCACGTCCAAATCGGCTCCCAATACAAGAGCATCCTCTCCTGCAATCCCGAGGATCTCGCAAACCCGCAATTGCTCCTCTGTTATATGATAAATATTACTATACTCTTCCTGAACAGAGAACTCCCTCTCACTGAAACCATCTCCCGCCAGCAGTACTAAAACCACACAGATACCTGCCCAAAATAACGTTTCTTTTCGCCCCCTCAAGCTGCTTCCAAACAATATTGCAGCATAAGGAATAAGAAATACAAACGGAAGTACCCACAAAAGCCGGTAGACATTGGAATCCTTAAGTACATACCTTGCCAGTAGTATAAAAGGGGGAAATACAAACAAAAAGAAAAACAACATACTAAAAGAGACCAATCGCTTGCTCCACGGATCCTTTTCCAAGGTTACATATAGATAAACCAGAGCGCCAACTCCCAATCCCATATATTGAAAGTTATCACTGCATTCCCAAAAAATATTTTTTACAAACTGCAATGTATCTAACATTCCCATTTCTTTCTACCTACATATACCCCAATTGTTAAGAACACTATTGTCGCCACATAAAACCATGCTGATTTTGACATCATCAAGGTTGCCAAAACAAGGGATGCAAGCCAGACCCAATGTTTCCATCCCTTATCGAAATCGAACTTTAGTATCTCCGATACGAACATTGGAAGTAAGAAAAAGGACAGGATTCTATCCCCAAACTCAATGCCATTCAGAAGATGATAAAAGGGAAGCCATTCTCTTTCGTTCCCCAAAATGTGAAGAAACAAAATACCAATTACAAACAATCCCACCTTTTTTTCTTCTGTGCCAAACATCATCCTTCCTATCTCAAAGCATAAAGCATAAAACAGTATGGTAAAAAATACCGGCAGTATCTCTTCTATCAATAACATGGGATGAATATTGGAAATCCACGATAAAAATGCAAAAAAAACTAAAATTCCTGATTCTTTTGCCGCCTTCTGTCCCTCTGCATATGGAATCCCTGTATAAGGATTTATCTGTCCCACCGTATTACTCTGTATAATTGTATTCATAGATTGGGCTGCCTTCCCACCTGAGACCGGCGTACTCCATCGGAAAATTACACCTGCTATTGTAAAAACTATCAGTAAAATAATACAGCAATCGATGAAAAGTTTCCTCTTATCTATCTGAAAAGATTTTATATTTCCTGTATATCTAAGCTTTCTTTTCTCCAGTAAAATCCAAATGGTAATTGCTGCTGTAGACAAAAGCATAATCCCTGCATACAAAATACCATGTACACGAAAATTATATTTAACGAAAGAAAAAAATATATATGTCAGCTCAAATGTGGCCAGCTCCAGTACAAATCCTTTTATCCATATTCCCAAAAAACTTTTTTTATTTTTGAAAAGCTCATACAAAGCATCTCCCAAAACAAATGGTATAAAAAGCAAAAAAACCAAAAGTACGCCGCCATATCGTATCATGTTTACCTGCTTTCCTTACATATCAAAAACTCTGTAAATATAATAATCCTCTGTTTTGGCTGCTAATTCAACCCAACCTTTTGCAACAAACTCTTTTTCCTCATAATCCAGAATAAGGTATTTTATCTGCAAAGCCTTTATATATCCATATAAAGCTTCCATATCTACCTGATAATGCCCATAAAAATATCCCGCCAATGCATATTGTGAGGATGGTTGTTCCTTGCTTAACTCTTCCAAACGTGCTTCCGACATAATATAATCAATTGATCTTGGGACACTTATCAATTGAAAAGCCGGATCATACTGACGGATTGTATAATTAGGGTGAATCTCATTAATATAAACCTTAAAATATTCTGATTCATCTATTTCATGCATTGCTTTTGACAGCTCTACTACCTTATTCTCTACCTTATAAATATTTTCCGTTAAGTAATGCTCCTCATCCCAAGGCGTCCTTCCCTGTATAAGCCATAAAACCATAATAAATCCCAACAAAAATACGCCCTGTTTCTTTTTATCTCTACAAACCTTTAAGCAAACATATGCCAAAATAAACGTAATGGGGAGCGCCCAGAAAAAGCGATGCATTCTTGATTCGAAACCAAGCCGATTTATCAATATCCAGTCTATAATAGGATTTAATAAAACGAATAAATAAAAAATCCCCGGATACACAAAGTATGCTTTTTCACATTTATTTCCCTTTAAATATAAAAAAACCAATGCAAAAAACAATAAAATCATAATTGATGTATAGGAATTAACTCTATTCCAATTATACTCCAATGCATCCAGGCACTCTTCTAATCCAAAAGAACTCATTTGTCATCTCCCTATTGAACCAGAATCACTATCATTCCCCTTAACATCATTTGATACACAACCAGTGCACACAAGGATGGAGTCAATAACATCAAAAAAATCGGAGATTTTTTCAAGCTTTTTTCCTTCAGTGCAGCCCCTGCCATGAGTCCTGCATATGCTACAGGGAGCAAAAAAAGAGAAGACATACAAATTGACACACTCCCTAATATAACCGACTCTAACGCGCACCACCGTGCTTTCTCTCTCGATTCATTCGCTTCCCAAAAAAACAGAATCAAGGCAGGAATAATTAAGTTTGATAAAATTCCCTTTCCTTCTGATAATCGATAATAAAAAAAAGTCCCTGATGCCTTCCCCCACAAAACATAATTTATATGGAAAAAAGTCATCAAATACAACAATTGTAAACTTTTCTTTTTTTTTCCTTTCAACAGCTTTTGCGCAAGTAAATAGTAAGATAGCTGACTTAATATTAAAACCGATAATACACTACACCATTTATTTTCAATAATAGGATGTAAATGCAATAGCTTTCCAACAACAGCACCGTGAACTGGATACATGGGAATAAAATACATAGCTGCATGCTGTGTGATTCGTTGCCCTGAATAATAATCATACTGCTGGATTGTATTTGTAAATAATGAAGTCGTTGCATCTGCTATATAATAGCTGTCATCCTGAACCCCCATTGTTTCTGCCGTAAGGCTCACCATCAGTACAAAGTTTATTAGTATTAAAACAGCAAATGCGCCAAAAAATCTTTTGTCGCTACACACTCCCTGCTTTAATAAACGGAAAGAATCCTTAAGATAGTCTTCGTTCAGCAAAACACTAATAATTAACACACCTCCAACAACAACCGACCATGTTACTGCTAATTCATATAGTGAATTCCCTCTAATCTTCATAGGAAGTGCAACACATTCAAAAAGAGTGTAGTAAATAAAATAGCCTATTATAAGTGCAGTGGCAATAGATTGAATTCTCCTTGCTGAACAAAATCTTGTTACATTGCTTCCGAGAATAAAAAATGCAAAGATTTGATACGCAAAATATAGAATCGCTAATATCATTTGGGTTTTTGCATCTGTAAAAACCATATGACTTCCCCTTAATCATTGTTAGCTAAAGTCAACATTATTTGCTCTAGTGTTTATTATAGACAAAAGAAATTTATATATAATACTCCCTATACCACCTGGCAAACTTACGAATCCCCTCCCGAAGAGACGTTGCCGGCTTAAATCCCATATCCCGCTCAAGCTCCGACACGTCCGCAAAGGTCACCTCCACATCCCCAGGCTGCATACCCACCAGCTCCTTATGAGCCTCGAAATCATAATCCTCCGGCAGTACCTTCGCCTGCTTCAGCTCCGTCTCAAGGATCTCCACGAAGTCCAGAAGATTCTCCGGCTGCTGGTTGCCGATATTATAGACCTTATACCTCACCCCATCCCCATTGGAAAGCGGTCTGCGCTGCATCACCTCCAGCACGCCGGTCACAATATCTTCAATATAGGTAAAATCCCGTTTACAGTTTCCGTAATTAAAGATCTGAATGGTCTCCCCAGCCAGCAGCTTGTTGGTAAAGCCGAAATAAGCCATATCCGGCCGGCCCGCCGGACCGTAAACCGTAAAGAATCGAAGCCCTGTGGCAGGAATGCCATAGAGCTTGGCGTAGGCATGGGCAAAGAGCTCATTGGACTTCTTCGTGGCCGCATACAGGGATACCGGGTTGTCCACCTGATCCTCTGTGGAATAGGGCACCTTCTGGTTATTGCCATAGACGGAAGAAGAGCTTGCATAAACCAGGTGCTCCACCCCTGCCGCACCGTTGTCATAGCTATGGCGGCAGGCCTCTAAAATATTGTAAAAGCCAATGACATTCGACTGGATATATGCATCCGGATTGGTAATGCTATAGCGGACCCCTGCCTGAGCCGCCAGATTTACTACAATCTGAGGCTTCCAGGTATGAAATACCTCATCCACCACTGCTTTGTCCGCAATATCGCCTTTCAGAAAGGCAAAGCTTCCCCTTGTCTCCTTTTGAAGCTCTTCGATCTGCCGCAGGCGGAATTCCTTCAGCGAAACGTCATAATAATCATTCAGGTTGTCCATGCCAACAATTCGAAGCTCCTCCCCTGTGCGCAGGAGCGCCATTACCAAATTTGCCCCGATAAACCCGGCCGCTCCGGTAACCAGTATAGTCTTCCCGGACAGGCTGATATTCTTCTCCAACATATGATTTCCCTTATCTTCCTACTCCATAATATTCAACGCCTGCCTGCTCCATGGCAGACTTGTCGTACATATTTCTTCCGTCATACAGAAGAGCCGTCCGCATCCATTTTTTAAACTGCCCAGGCGTTACACTCCTAATTTCCTCCCACTCCGTAAAGGCAAAGCAGACATTGGCCCCCTGAAGGGCTTCCTCGATAGTATCCGTGTATTGAATTCCCTCCGGGAAACGCTCCCGGAAACGGGCGGCTCCGATTGGGTCATAGGCATAAATATCTGCCCCTGCCTCCAGAAGCAGCGGAATATTGTCCAGTGAGGGCGCCTCCCGCAGATCATCGGTTCCCGGCTTAAAGGTCAGACCCAGCACAGCCACCTTCAGGCCATGGAAGGTGATAAGCCGCTGGGATGCCTTCTTATACAGCAGTATCTTCTGCTCCTTGTTCACCTCTATGGCTGCCTTCACGGTTTTCAGCTCATAGTGATTCTGCCTGGCCAGATATTCCAGAGCCTTGGTATCCTTGGGGAAGCAGCTTCCCCCATAGCCGATTCCCGCATTCAGGAAGCGGCGGCCGATGCGCTCGTCGTAGGACATACCCTCGGCTACGTCCTCAATGTCTGCACCCACTAGCTCACAGAGATTGGCGATGTCGTTCATATAGGAAATCTTCAACGCCAGGAAATCATTGCTGGCATATTTGATCATTTCCGCACTTCTGCGCTTCACAGATACGATGGGTAACTGGAAGGGTTCATAGATTTCCCGCAGCATAGCCTCGGCCCTGGGGCTCTCGGTTCCGATGATAATACGGGCCGCATGGAGGGTGTCACGAACTGCAGTTCCCTGAGCCAGGAATTCCGGATTGCTGGCCACTTCTACCTTTACATCATTTACAAGAAAATCCTTGATAAACTGCTCTACCTTATCGTTTGTTCCCACAGGAACCGTGGATTTTACCACCACCAGGCAGTCATGCACCACATTTTCCGCTATCTGGCGGGCAACGGTTGCGATGTAGGACAGCTCTGCGGAGCCGTCCGGACGCTCCGGCGTTCCCACTCCAATGAAGATGGCATCGGCTTCCTTGTAGGCCGCCGCATAATCTATGGTATAGTCTAACCGGCCTGCGGCATAATTTTTCCGCATCAGTTCTTCCAAATCCTGCTCATAGATGGGGCTTACGCCTGATTTCATCAGCTCCACCTTGGCTTCGTCCACATCCACACAGGTTACCTGATGCCCTTTTTCTGCAAAACAGACGCCTGCTACCAATCCTACATACCCTGTTCCTGCTACTGCTATTTTCATATTCTTTCATCCTTTATTGTATTTATTTCTAACATATATTGGTTTAGTATATCACAAAACTGTCTTGAAAGGAAGAAGGTATGTAATAAAAATAGGGCCAGGACAAATCCATGCGGATCTGTTCTGGCCCTGTTTTCAAATTAAGACACAAATTCCTCCCGATAGGGGAGAATCTTTCCCATATTCTTACGCTTCTGCTCCATGGAGGAGTGCACGTACCGGTTCAGCGTAATGTTGACATTGGAATGTCCCAGGATTTCGCTCAAGGACTTAACATCAAAGCCCTCCTCCATACACCTGGTTGCAAATGTATGACGGAGGGCATGATAATTCACATGTTCCATTTTACAGTCCTGGAGATAACGTTTCAAGGTATATTCTAATGTCCGCGGCTCTATGAAGCGCTCCGCGCTTCCTGTGAGAAGATAGGCATCCTCCGGCAGGCTCTTAAGCCCCTCCAGGCGTTCCATCAGGAAGGGCGGAATCGGGATATCGCGAACGGAGCTGTTGCTTTTAGGATCTGTCACAATAATCTTCGTCTTTCGCTTTCCCTCTCCGTCCAGGTTTTGAATTCTCTGCATGGTGCTGCGTATACAAAGGATTTCTTCCTTATATAAAATGTGCTGTCGCTTGAGGGCGCATACCTCGCCCAGCCTCAGTCCCATATACAGACTCAAAAGAATGCCCGTCTTTCGCGGACTGTTATCGCGCAGAAGATACCGCACCAGCTCCATATAATTCTGCCCGTCCAGGACCTGTACCTCCATGTCTCTGCGCCTGATCTTGATCAGCTCAAACCGGCAGGGAACCTCTATGCCCAGGCCCACTGCATACAGGCAGATTTCTTTTAAAATGGCAAGAATGTCCTTTACCGTCTTCTCCGACAAGCCGCCCTTGCCGTCTCTTTTTCCGCAGGTGAGCTTTTTTTGTACAAAATGCTCCACCACCTCTGTGGTAAGCTGCTCCATCTGCCATTCGCCAAGATCCGGAATCATGTGGTTCTGGACCATGTTATGGTACTTCACATAGGAGGATTCCTTGATTCTCAGCTTTACATTTTTCAGCCACTGGAAGGCGAGATGCTCAAACTTTAGGAACTTACGCTTTGTACCTTTGAACATTTTTGGGGCGGTTAGCTGCTGCACGACGTTTGTGATTCGGTTTTCTTTTGTTTCCATATATAATCTCCTTTGTTTTCTTTGATTATATAGGAAATGTGTATTTGTCCAATTGATTCGTTATTTTCTGTTATTCGATTCCGCTCAGCTCTCGGTAGAGGGTGCGCGCATAGGTGTCTGTCATTCCGCTGATGTAATCTGCCACCATAAGCAAGCGCAGGTACAGATCATAACTTTCGTTTCCTATCCTTGCGTTACGGTAGTCCTGAATATAATTTTCGGAGAAGATTGCCATGTACTTCTTATCTGCCTTGGAAGGGGCAAAGCCCTGGGCTTTATCCTCATAGTCAAAATACAGGACTGCATGTACAAATCTTTCAAGCAGAAAAGACAGGATGGTCTGTGCGGAAAGCTCCAGCTTCAGAATGCCTGACGTCTGGAAAACAAATCTGACCATGGCGTCTTTGAGAATTTTAATCGTAATGCTGTGATACGTTTGCCAAAACAAATCGTTTTCGTAAGTCCCCGCCATGATGTCCTGATAGCTGTAAGAAAAACGATAGGCCGCAACATACATCAGCCATCTGCGGACATAGTTGAGCCAGTCCTTGAAGGCTTTTAGATCTCCCTCTCTGGTAGGCGTCTCTCCCCGGCGTTCTATCAGATCCTGCTGCAACTCGTAAGTATAACATTCCGGCTTTTTGTTGGGATTGCTGCTGTCGTACTCATAGGATTGTTCATAAAACGCAAGAAATTGATCCAAGGTAAAGAGTTTCTTTTTAAACGCGTCCTCCAGATCGGCCGTCGCATAGGCAATATCATCTGCCGCTTCCAGTAAATAGGTCAGAGGGTGGCGGCAAATCTCATCCTTTTCGTTGGCTGTGCCAATTGTCCGGGAAATCTGCCGAAATGTTTCCTCTTCTGCCGCATAAAAACCCAGCTTGTGTTTTTTAATATCCGGGCTGTCTCCGTCGAAGGATAGAGAATCGTTGGGGTATTTCACCAGGGTGCCGATGACGGCAGCGGAGAGATTGGTTTCCGAGCCGAAGCGAGATTTCAAAAGTATTCGGAGGGCTTGCGCATTTCCTTCGAAATGCTCTAAGTCATGAACCATTTGATTCGTAAGATGACTGCGCAGGGGCTTTCCCTTATAAGCAATCTTATCCAGATTTTCCTTGAACCAGTCTCCGATGGTGGTTTCTCCGAAATGACCAAAGGGCGGATTGCCCAGATCGTGAAGGAGTCCGGCGCACAGCAATACGGAAGGGATCGCTTCTGCTTTCACAGTTCCGATGTCCTCCGGGCGATACGGACTTGTATCCTGGGTAACCATAATTCCAAGCTGCCTTGCTATTGTAGATACTTCAATGGAATGGGTGAGTCTTGTCCGCACAAAGTCGCTTTTATCTAAGGGGAAAACCTGTGTTTTATCCTGAAGCCTGCGAAAAGCAGCGCTGGAAACGATTTTGTTGTAGTCCTTTTCGAACTCGTTGATTGGGTAACGGTCGAAATATTTTGGTTCTTCCGGCTCTTCTTCCAGCTTATTTATTGACAGCAATGCTTCCCAGTTCATGCTCATGCACTTTCTCCTCCGTGTTAGATTGCTTTGATTTTAGCATATTTTTTAAAGGCGGGCAATCATTTAATGAAGGCTTTTATCAGACTTTTCTCTCTATGTAAACAAAATAAAAAAAATATATCTTTACTTTTAGTTATTTTGTTCCGTCTTATATTTCTCCAAATTAAGCATCAATAATTTAAATAATCTTTCCTGATTTCCAGCTCCAATGAACGAATTATGTGGACTAATAAGAACGCGTTCAAACTCCCACAACTTATTCTCTCCAGGTAGAGGTTCGTTATCAAAAACATCTAAAGCAACCCCTAAAAACTTATCCTTTTCCAAAGAAACAACCAACGCCTCCTCATCTATCAAGCCACCTCTAGCAACATTAATCAATATCACATCATCTTTCATACAATCAATAAGTTTCTTATTCACTATATGATAACTGTTTTTCGTTATAGGTAATGTCAAATAAACAATATCAGCATTTTTCACAGCCTTATTAATATCCTTTATATAGTAAAACGAATCACAAAGTCCACTTTCATCTCGCTTTATATCAACAGCACAAACTGATACATCAAACCCTTTAAGTCTCTTGGCTATATTCTGTCCAACGTTTCCAAAACCTATAATAGCCGCAGTTTTCCCTGCTATTTCTCTTATGTTTCTGTTTTTCTTCCAAATTCTATTTTTTTGATTGGTATAAAAATAAAGACTATTTTTTAAAATTTCTATTGTTTTTCCAACAGCCCATTCCGCCATAGGAATGGCATAGATATTCCCTGCAGTAAATATACAAATATCTTGCCTTATTATTTCATTATATGGAATTCTATCTATACCAACACTTGTAAGTTGTATAAATTTCAAATTAGGAAACCTGCTAAAATGATTGTATTGAAGAAAAAAGTTGCATACTATTCCTTCTATTTCTTCAAAGCCACATGCAATCTCATTCTTTTGGAGTATCTTCTTACCATCATCAATAAAATAAATTTCATGTTTTTCTTTCAATTTATTCAGTTGTTCTTCTGTGGGCTGAAAAGCCGGCGTTATTAACAGCTTCATGAACAGCTATTTCTCCATCTTCTTGTATTTTATTTGGTAAATTATATCGTTTTTCTTCAACCACCATTGGGCGATTAATTACTCGTATATTTATATTTAAAATATATTCTCCTATTAGCCCTATTGAAATAAGCTGCACTGCTCCTATAAAAAAAACCCCTAAAAGTATTGGTAGGATACCACCCTTAAACTTATCCCAATATATCAGCTTATAAATTAGGTAGGTAATTCCTATCATTGTGCTTGATACAGCAACTATTCCGCCAAAAAATGTTGCAATTCTCAACGGAACTTTTGAATAGGATGTTATACCTAACATTGCATAATCATATAGCCTTATAAAATTAAATTTACTTTTTCCAGATTTTCTACTGGGTTGTACATAATATATAGGTTTGAATTTATAGCCCAATTCAGCCACTATACCTCTCAGGTATGGAATAGGATCTTTTAATTCCCTTATAATTTCCACAAACTTCCTGTCATACAGTCCATATCCTACAAAATTGTCAATATGATCTATATCTGTTATCGAACGAATCAATTTATAATATAGCTTTCGAAAACTATACATTAATTTATTTTCCTGGCTGCCTTTCTTAATTCCTAAAACAATTTTGTGACCCAGCTCCCATTCACGGACAAAATCTACTAAAAGTTCTGGAGGATCTTGAAAGTCTGCACACATCTTTACTACGCAGTCTCCTGTCGCCTGTAGAATACCATATACCGATGACCGTATTGAGCCAAAATTATGTACATTAAAAATTGCTGAAACATGCTTTGGATCCTCTAAACACATCTTCTCTAATAATGCTCTTGTAGAATCTGTAGAATCATTATCCATAAATAATATCTGATATTCATATTTCTTTAAATCACTATTAAATATTTCATTTATTTTATTTTTTAATTCTACAACATTATCCTCTTCATTATAGCAAGCAATAACAATAGATATTTTTTTCAAATCTAATCTCCATTCTATACTTTAAATATATATTTAAATATTTTCTTTATTCCATATACATATATTTTATCAATCACAATGCATGTTATGTAAATCAAAATAATAATCATCATCGCATTGTATATGAACCATATTCCATCATACTTTTTCGTCACATTCAATATTTTATGCCACAAAAAACCCCTTATAAGCGGATCGTCATGTATTAAAAGTACTGCAAAATTTGATGCAGATATAAAATTTATGATTCTACTATGTCTTTCTGGAAGCGAAACACAAAAAATGACAATACTTATACTACACATCAACGCTATAAAGCTAAACAAATTACCAGTAAAATAACCTTCCCGGATCCAGAAAATTTTAGGTTCAACACAAAAATGAAAAACTAATGTTAGCAAAATCCAAAAAATACCATTCTCAACAGGTTTCCTCCATAACAATCCGTTTCCCTTATTTCGTTTTAGGTATCCTCCTAACAAATACAAAAGAATCATCCACCCCAAATAAGAAAAGGTACCATTTTTATACAAGCTTACCAATCGTAATAATGTTGGCCATACCGATAAAACTAAAATCAAAAATATTATTAATCCCTTATATTCTTTATTATCCAAATTTTTTATCATGCCATTAATAAATGGTATCATCATATACAAAATCAAAAAATTTGTAACATAATTATGTCTGAAAGTTATTATAGGAAAAAAAGCAGATGCAAAATAATCAAATGAATAATCAAAATTCCTTTGACTCATATCAAAAAAAAACATAAGTCCGGATATAGCTACTGAATAAAACCATCTCGAACTACAAAGATCTAATATCTTTTCTTTAAGATTTTTTGCGTTATCTACTAAGTAAAAACCTGTTAAAATGCCAAAACAATTCACAGATATGCGTGGCCACATATATAAAAATTCTTCAATATATCTATTCATTCCCTCAAGCTGCACATCCCCTAATCCATGGGATACATAATGACTGGAAATAATAGCCAGCATACATAATATTCTTAACAATTCTACATTTGAATTTCTTTTGATTAATTTATTTTCCTTTAAATTCATAATCCTTAAAAGCCCAAAGCTTATTTGCAATAAAATTTAATGGTATAGTTATTATCAATCGTGGAACAGGCGCAATTATTGAAGGGACATGACAAACCTCTACCAGAAAATCCATCATAACCATCGAAATCAAATAAGTAATGCCATAGCATATAAATACTTTTGCAAATCTTTTTCTTTTATCATTTTCCTTCTTATTCTTGAAAACAAATTTGTTATTCCAAAAATAAGAATTACATACACCCACTACATACCCAATTGTTGTGCAGATATTTAAGCTCCAAGTTGCATATATATTGAAACAATACCCAAAAATTGCTATAGCTAAATATGTAATGCAAAGACTTAATACTGTATTTGAGACACCCACAAGCCCAAATTTTATAAATTGTATTATCAAGCAGCTAACTTTTGACCTCTTCAATTTCTCTTCAACTCTCTTTATCCATCTTTAAACTTGGGAATTAAATACTTCGATGCATAAACAAATCAGCCTTTTCGTCATTATATAAGTATTTATCTACACCCATTATATTTATAATTATCTTTTCTATTTGAGATACACTGAGCCCCTTTTTTATATAATATGACGCATAATTCGGATTACAACTATTTTCTGCTGTAATAAAATAGGCCAAATTATATCCCCAAGGTGATTCTTTCATCATCTTACTTAAATGCTTGTCCCATACTTTATATATTGGCGATAAATTATACTCCGTTCCATAATTATGATTGAGGTACTCCAATATCTGCTCTAAGTGTAAATTACCAGCCCCTCTACCCATTCCAAAAATACTTGCATCCACCTGAACTATACGGTTTCCAAAGTCTTGTTTCAAAAAAGTACATGCATTTTTAAATGACTGTCCCATATTGTCATGGGCATGATATCCTAACACCACATTTGGTGCCAAACACTCATGTCCTATCTGAGAATATCTAATCAAATCATTCTCATGTAAAAGTCCAAATGTATCAACAATATACAATCCATATGGATTCAACTCACCAAATCGTTTACATAATTCAGCGAACTCCTTATCATTATACTGCTCAACTCTTGTAGGCTGACAACACAATTTATAGCCTTTTTCGGTAATCTTCTTTCCATAATTCAATGCATCATCCATTAGCCTTTTCCAAAATGAATATCTAAGCACTTTAGGATTTCCAGCTTCTCTTGGCATCAGTTTCTCTTGTGGATAATAATTTGACATTTCAATCAATGCACCATATATAACATTGCTGTAACCTTCATCAATAACCCCCCCACCCTCTCTGGACTATCAAAAATGGTCCTATCCGGATTATAAGCAATATCCTGGATAAGACCCATTTCAATGAATTCTACTCCTGATTCTTCAACAGCTTCTTTTATATCTAAAATGCATTCTTTACCAAACTCCCAATTATTAGCATATCCTCCATCTCTCAAAGTACAATCTAATACTCTAATTTTTTCCATAAAAGTCCCTCTTTCTTTTTAATTGTTTCCAAAAAATGCATGCGATTGTACATATAGCTATAACAATAATGCTACAAATAATCGTATATCTAATGGGCATATGATACAGCTCCAGGTTTGCTCCATTGAAGTTACAAAACAAAATAAACAGTCTAATCAATAAGCTTTGAATTCCTAATATCATCAAGGTATTCTGCCCATAAAATATTAATATATTTTTTATATTTTTACACATACAACAATCAAAATACTCAAGCATTTTAGACAGCCCCAATACCATAGCAGTTCCAAAGGCTCCACTCAAAATATAAATAATGGGATTTCCGAAGGATAATCCATGTAAGTTGACATATCCATTTATTTTGTAACAAACACCAAGCCCAATTACACCTCCAATGGTAATTATTATATTTTTTTCAAAGTTATTCATTAAAGTTTCAATCAAATGATATTTTCTCATCCTAAAGCCTATGGCAAAAAAAATTATTGCTATAGGAACTACATCTAAATTTAATGGTAATCTTGTGTAACCGAATAAAGGGAATCTGGCTTGGCTATATATAATGCCTAATGTATATAAAAAAAAGCATATAATAAGCTGAATACTTGCAGGCATTCTATTGATTCCCCAATATATTATTTGTACAAAAAACATACACACTAAAAACCATATAGACGAATTGTGAACTGAATTCGGATCTGCAAGCCACAAATCATTTTTTAGTCCCGCTATTGTAAGAGAATTTCTCCATACAGGAATAACCATTGTTACTATTAATCCAAGTAAAAAAAACATACAGTATGGAACAATCAAAGACCTTAATTTTTCACTAAAAGCTTTATTAAAGCCTTGTTTATCTTTAAACAAATACCCACTAAAAATAAAAAACATTGGCATATGAAATACATATATCAATTGAAAAGGTATGCCCTCTATATCCATACAGTGGGCTAGCACGACTAGCAGAATCCCTATCCCTTTAGCTACATCAAGCCATTCTATTCTTGCTGTTTTCAAAGATATCACCCCTCAATTAATTATCTAAAGTGAATGAATATACATTTATATATTCTATATTATCAACAATTCTGCATCTTAAAATATCACCATATTTCCACTTAAAATATTGTTTGATCACTTCAATCAAATACTCATTAGAAATAATGAATATATTATCCCTATTAATAATTGCTGCTTCGATTTCACTACTATTTTTTATTCCAAACTCATGCATTATCTGCTCATATTCCGGTGAAGAAAAATTCCATCCACCTAATACAATGAGATTATTAAATCTTTTATCCAAGGACTTTAATTCATATGTCGCTCCACTTATAGAAATAGCTGGTTCAAAAAAATGAGAATCTGAGTGGGTAACACAATATTCATCAATCATCTCACGAATTATGACATTATTCTCCTTATCCCTGGCTGCTGCGTTAATAGCCATGACACTCTTATTTGATAGCTGTAGCAAACAACATATACTTACAGTTATAAAAATAGCGGATAACCTCGTACCCTTCTCACTTATCGCTATGTGTACTTGTCTTCCTTGCTGCTTACTTCGTATAAGCAGCATATCCAAAGCCAGAATAAAATACACTAAAAGTGCTACCAGCATATTAATTACCACTTTAGTAAATCTTCCCTTATATCCTAAGTATGCTAGCTCTGTAAAAAAAACCAAAATTTCAATGCCCCCAGCAACTGCAATGTAACTATTTTTATATCTAATCAGCAACATGACAAATGTTATTCCCATAAATATTGATAGATACTTAAATAATTCTTCTTCCATAAACACTCTCTTCAGCGCCATTAGGAAACCATTTTTTAATTGTTCTTTTAGGGATAATACACTTTTATTTTGCCTATTGTACTCTGCCACCTTACTTAATATAGTTCTTATATCCTGTGAAAAATCAAATGCCGTATTTACACTTCCTGATTTAAATACATCATATTCTTCGTAAGATATTCCTATTGATTCATAAAAATCACAAGAGCTATCCCAAGATGGATAGCCATCATAATCATGAACAGCTTTTCTTAATGAGCGAAATTCTAAAAAATCTTTCCATTCTGTATCGCTTTTATAATTATATATATGTATCCCATATAGAAGAAAAATTGAAATTGCTAAAAATAGTATTTTAAATCCAATTTGGTACGTATATTTCCACGATTTCTCTTTTATAACATTTACTCCCCACCATACCACAATAAAAGGGATACACATTAAAAATGTATCTTTTCTAGTGCAAAAAGAGAGCACTAATAGAATAAATGGGATGATATTCTCTGATACTTTACTTGTCTTTTGCTCCGTTACTATCCAAAACAATGCTGTAATTCCACACATTGCTCCAGTAATAGTAAATGTAAAAAAAATTATTCCATATAATGAAACAGTCACATATATAAGTGATATGCATATTGTACTTATGAGCTTATATTGTGGAAATAATTCAAATGTTCTCCATAGGATTAGAAAAAAACATACAAGCATCATTCCGCACAAATATCCCCCCCAAATATCACAATGCAGAAATATTTGATACAATTTCATTAACCCCCACGAAAAAGGATAAATCAAATTATATATATGGGCATCAGGTACACCCGAATATCTGCCTGAAAGAATATCACGAATGATCCAGTCATCATTAATATAATAGATTGGCCTCCATATAAAAAATATTATACAGCTGGCTATTAAAGTAATAATAAATGCTATAAAACAATTAGATCTTTTACCATTCACCCATAAGGTAATTCCCTTCTCTCTCATTAAATCTATATCCTCCCATCGAAATTATCGCTTTATGTTTTTCATCTCCCTATTCTGCGACTAATTTCATAACAAGGTTATATAATTGCTTCTCATCATTGACGCAACAAAAAGACGCTTTTGATGCAAGATTAGCATCATGATAAATAGCAACATAACTATCTTGTGTTGCCCCTATTGAATTTATAGTTATTGAATATGTATGCCCTTGCAATATCTCTACATTTGAATTCATTAATTGTATAAACAAACCGTCGGTAATAGTAGCACAATCAACAATATTATTTGAAATTTCTTCAAGGCATGTCTCATCCCTCAAAACAACCTGCAAACTACAATTATTTTGCCCTGCATATGCCTCTATTTTTGCATACAAACCATTCATTATTGCATTTGTACTTGCTACAAATGTTTGTTTAATAATTTCCCCATCTTTTATTGTAAGCGGTACTGCATCAAACTCCACACTTCTAAAAATATATGTATCATCAATTAAAGAATAAATATCTGCATAAACATCCTTTCTTACATACAAGATACTTACTCCTGGAACCTCCGTTATTCTAATATAATAGTCAGTAATAAAATCTTCTAAATCTTCAGCATATTCTTTAATGGGATACCCCCAAGTCGATAACTCTGGATTGTACAAAAAAATCCTTGGTGGATGGTTTGACAATTCCCTCATTGCCTGTTCACCTCCCCATTCCCAAAGCCATGGACAAGATCCGCCTGTTACCGAAGCTGGCGTCACATGCGAGTTCATCAATATATCATAATTTAAGATACTAAATCCAACTCTTTCACCATCTTCAGCAATGTTATCAATTATATCCTCTAATTTCCTCTGGTAATACGCCTCATATGTACTTTCCGCAATGCGATCAGTTGTAATACTAAATATATTTCCGGAAACAGATAAATATCCAGAAAAGAAAATCATGATACAAATAATTTCTGCTGTCTTCCATACTGCTGTATTCGGGATTTCTGGATATACTTCAATTATAAATATTGCTGCTAATGCTGACATAACTGCACACGCTGGTAATCCATGAAAATTATTAAATGCTCCTCTGGT
Source organism: Lachnospiraceae bacterium (assembly GCA_022791635.1). GTDB lineage: Bacteria > Bacillota > Clostridia > Lachnospirales > Lachnospiraceae > Laedolimicola. Next base: position 87,326 of record JAAVZL010000038.1, on the reverse strand, counting down.
TGACGCACCAATCAAAAGCAATGCGATACCTAAAACAAGCAGTTTATTTTTACTTTTCTTATATATTTTTAATAATGATAAGCAACTCATTAAAACTATAATAAACTCTCTAATTTCTTGAAACGTAAATGCTTCCCTTAAATCAATAGATTCGCCTATATTTGAAACGCCACCAAACAGCCCTCCTAATATACCTCCTCCATAGCCAGTTGTATATTTGGGATACACTTGACGATTCACTTCAAATGCCCATGAATAAAATGATCGCAAGGTATGGGTATATTCAAAATATCCAAGTATTATTATCCATGGTATCAATACAGTAACAATCAATACACCATATTTTTTTAATAGATACCATATACCCTCCCCTAATTTAATATTATTTTTTCTACAATATTGAACCTCTATCAATAAAACGGTTATTCCCACAAAAAAAATTGCAAAAATAGAAACAAATGCTGTCCCAAAAGAAATCATAATAGCCAATGAAATCATGCAGCAATTTTTAAATTTTATAGTTAATTTCTCAGAAAAGCGAAGCAGTTCCAGCATAAGAATGACCATAGCTTGACCTTGAAACTGTTCACTCAATATACATGTCCCATTGCTCATGGACGCAACAGCCCCCAGATAAATCAGAGGATAGCCAAGCATAAGCTTTTTTCCAAAATAGTCTCTATAAGTATAGTACATTACCGCCCAAACTAAGGCCATCAACAAATAAAAACATAATCTAAAACCTGTGATTGTACTAATACCAATAAGGCTAAAAAAAGCCGCAAAAAAATACATAACAGGCATATGTTGACAAGCTATGTCCTTATACAAAAATAAGCCCTGAGCAATTTGTTGTCCCTTGACAAAAATCTCTTCTTCATCTGAAACAAAATATGCATCTTTCCAAAACGCAGATAACAATATAAAGAAAACCAAAAATACAATAAATGCCTCTCCTAGCTTTGAACATTTTAATTGTTTTACTTTCATAAATGGTTCTCCTCTAATTAACCATAGTTATCCTCTTTGAATACAATTATAGTTTTTCAAAAAAGCATTTAATTTCTCTGTCCATTTCTAATACAATATCATTCCCTAAAATCCACGTCTTGGTAAAATCAACTGTATACTTCATACATTCCTCAATATGCCATACCGGTTTCCAAGCAAAAACCGCTTTAATTTTTGAACAATCTAATTTCAAAAAGTTAGCCTCATGAGGCGCATCTTTTTCCTCTTGTTTCTCCCAAAGAGCATTTACCCCCGTGTTATTATCATCATTCCATTTTTCACAAAAAAGATGAACCAACTGTCCTGTAGTAATACAATCACAATCATCAGGACCAATATTATAATACTCTGCATATGAAGGATCCTTATATTGTTTCATCACAATCGTCAGGTAAGCAATAAGTGGCTCTAAAACATGTTGATATGGTCTGATAGAATACGGGTTTCGAACTTTGATCGTGCCATTACATTCTTTCTTCTCGTAAGCCACTTTCATCGCCCGAACACAATCCGGAATTATCCTGTCTTCAGCGAAATCACCCCCACCTATCACGTTCCCCGCACGAGCTGTGGAAATCGGAATCTTCCAGCTTCCGTCAGTATTTTTAAAAAAGGAATCTCTATATGAATGTGTGACAAGCTCCGAACAGGATTTTGAATTACTATAGGGATCATATCCGTCAAGCGGGTCATTCTCACGATATCCCCAGCTCCACTCATTATTATGATATACTTTATCGGTTGTTACATTTAAAACACTTTTTACTTGATAACTAGTCCCTAAGGTTGATCTTATACACTCAAAAAGGTTTACTGTTCCCATTACATTCGTTTCATACGTATAATGAGGATTTTTATAACTCTCACGGACAATAGGCTGTGCCGCAAGGTGCAGTACTATGTCAGGATGGAATTCGTCAAAAACTTTTCTCATACGTTTTAGATCTCGAACATCTCCTATCATCTCCTTAAAATTAGGATGATTTTTTATTCCAGCCACATAAAATAATGCTGGTTCTGATGGCGGCTTTAAACTATAGCCCATTACCATCGCTCCAGCATTCAGTAGAATACGTGTCAGCCACGTTCCTTTAAATCCATTATGACCTGTTATTAAAACTCGTTTATTTTTATAAAATTCAAAAAATATATTCTCATTACTCTCCATCATTCGATCCCTTCCTGTTAACTCCAGCATTCATAGATTACGACTATCAATTACTATTTTTCTTTATGCAACAATTTAATCAACGCCGTACAAATTACAAGCATACTGTAAAAATATAGTTTATTCTAAATTTTTATTATCTGTTCCCAGTTTCAAATCTTCTTTTATGATACTCTAACTATTTTTAAAAATTTATTTTTTATTAAACACTTTAAAACTATAATTCAATTTATCCCTAAATCGATAATACAATTCTTGCATCGAAAAATGCCAATAACTTAAATCAATAATTTCCATACCATTAACTATTCCATAAGTATGTATCCCTATTCTTTTTTCAGATGGCACAAATACTACTCCATCTAATGCCTCTTTTAGTGAATGAACATCTATTAAAGCTTCTGCAAATTCATATATTTTCCCTTCATTAATACTACTGTCTCTAATTTCAATTGCCACGCCATAAATGCCCTCCTTGCTTACTTGAATAACCCTTTTCCAGGAATCATTTAAATCTATAAACCCTCCCCCCGATCTTGAACTATAGTCATAATCCCTATTTGTAAAAAAAGATAAATCTGAAGGTCTCATTTCCATTCTGTCCCCAGTAATTACTAATTCTTCAATCTTTTCTCGACTTCGATAACTATTATTCGGATCAATATCTGATGAAACAGCGTAATATTTCCCCTCTCTTTCAAATATAACCGTATCTACCTGATTGGGACGCTTTTCTATATAGCTAACAGCCTCCCAATTTAAAGGAAACTGTTTACATTTATAAAGCCACAATTTTTCACTTTTACATGATTCCGGAATCATATAGTATGAATCACCTTTCTTAAATACAAAAGGAAACGATAAATGCCATTGTTCCTCAATCACTTTCTCAGGGGTGCTCATATTTCCCTCTTTATCTACTTGCGATACTCCAATATATCCCTTTCTGACCTTCTTATCAAAAACCTCCATAAATACAAACAGTTTTCCATTATAATCAATACCTAAAGGATCTGCATACCAGTATCTTTCATGCAAAAGCAAAGATTTAAAAGGCTTCTCCTTTGAAAGATATGGCCGTACACATATGGTATAATACCGCTCTCCTCTTAATAATTTTGCAAAAAACATACGAACCTCCAAATAAAATTAGGAAACCACTATTGTTGCCATAATATATTGTTTTCAAGTACCGCTCTAAACCCATTATTAAATGTTTCACTTGAAGAAAAAACAAAACACCAGAATACAACTAAAGCCAATACCACTTCCAATAGCAAATTAAATTTTTTATCCTGATCTGTTTTTAACTTCATATATATCGATAGCATAATTGCATTTACTACAAACACATACCTAAATACTCTTTCTGCCTGACTTGTTACAAATATCATAGGCATAAATAATCCTGAATAAAAATTCAATAACATGCAGGACTTCACTGCCCTAAATGTAAAAGAACTCCTTTTTTCTCTCTGACGAATCCTCGTAAAAATAACATAGCTAAAAAAATTTTCAGTTACTAATATAAGCACATAGATTAATCTTGCATACCATCGAATTTGATTTGATGCTTCTTCAAGCATATAGGCATAATGATAGCCGCCAAACCTTTGAATAAAATCCCCCGCTAGATGAATTAAATATGTAGGACTCCAAAAACAAAATATGATGGCAATACTTGCCATTAATGTATAAAAATAAAACAACCTTTTTAATTGCTTTCTATCATCTAAGTCCAACAGCAAAACAAATGGTGCAAAAAAAAGAAATGAAATATGGAAAGTCCCCGCTAATAAAATCCCAAATAAAAAAAATATCTTTGAATTTTTTTTCCAATATCCAATAAAAAACATGCAAAATATCAAACAGCCTATAAAACTTCTTATCTGGACAATATTAGGAAACAAAGGGTATAAAAAGAACAGCCATAAGAAATTGTGCACATTGGCAATCCCCCAAATTTTCTTTATAATCCAATAAAATAATGTGACAATTGCAAATCCTGTAAACATTAAAAAATCTGTATAGGTATTTAGCAATTTAGCACCACAAAATAAATATATCTGATAAAGTATTTCTGGCCGCTTAACCAGTTCAATACCTGTTTTATACTCATCAAAATGATACTGATAATTCATCAAGTCAGCATTATCTGTATTATATGCTATAAATATAAGCATAATTATTAGTGAAAGATAAATAACTATTTTTATATTTTTGCTTCCAAATGAATATCGTATATTTAAAAAGAGTACCCCCAAAAGCAATATATAACCCATTGAGCAATATCCCCTCTCCTAAATATAAGCTTCAGCTTATCCCTTTCTAAAAAACAAAGCCAAAAATTCTTTTATATTATTTATTACAAATTTTTTATTTAATATAATATAAACAGCAAAAGCCGAAAAATATAAAGCTACTCCTATAAATTCGTCTATATACCAAGATATAAAAATAAAAATAAAAGAAAGAACTACCTCCTGAAGATTATTCAAAAGATAGCTCTTATCTATTAGCCTACATACATTTATTTCAAGTAAAAAACTTTTTACAATCAAAACTACCACTATTGAAACAACTGTCAAAACCAAGTTATGCAATATTGATGCAAATAATCCAGAACATACTAGGCATATCCCTACTGAAATAATATTTACCTTAAAAATTGCCTTCTCCTCATTATAATTCTTTAGGTAAGTATTAAATATTAAGGTAGATTTACTTTCAAATATAACCATAGGAAAGAGTAATGCCATATAACGCAGCCCCATTTGGTATTGCGGAAGCCACATTTCGATTATTAACTTAAAGGGATAATAAAAACCAATCATGAAAAAAAGGCCAACCACAATAATTGTTCTAATCGGATAGTAAATATTTTTTGTCATTTGAGCATCTGCCCGTCTTAATATAGGAAAAAAAACTACGGATAATGTGGACATAAAGGCAAACAGTAAATTCGCAATAGCCAACGCTATAGATATATTTCCAAAAACCATCATATCCCAATTTCCAACTATAAAAAATCTGGTAATGCCAGTAACAAGCATTCCTGCAATATTAGCAAGCATTAAATTGATTCCGGAACGTGTATTATCAACAATCTCCAAACTCGCTGCCCTACTATTTCCTAAGTCAGCTTTCAATATGTCAATACATCTTCGTATCGCAATTACTGCTACCAAAATTTTCGAAAGTATATCGGCAACAATCATTCCTTTATAAGATCTATATCCCAAAATGAATACTGATATTACTAAAATAAAATAGGATATTTTAAAAAACACAATCAGTTTAGACGAATCTTCAATCCTATTTGTCGCCTCCATAATCATATCAAAATACGTATATATTAATACAAAAGAAATAGCAATACCAGAAGCTATATAAACTATCTTATTATCTGGAGATAAATTCAAACTACAAAACACGCCAATAGCTATAACTAAACAAACAGAAATAATTAACATAAAAATAACAAATATTGTATGATAAAGCTCTTTATTTATCTCAGAATATCTTTTGCCGCCAAGTTTTAGATATATCCCATCAATCATCCCCAAATGAAAAAAACCCGCATATGATATAATTAATGAATATAACTGCCAATAGCCATATTCCTCCACTCCTAATATTTTAGGAATAAAAAAAGACAGTATAAGAGACAACCCCAAAGATATAATATTAGCTCCTATGGCATAGGATATATTCTTTAAAATATTTTTTCGCATTTCATATCACCATTCAATTTATTTATAAGCTTGACTTAAACACATTAAAAATATAATGTTCTAACTTATAAAATAATTTTTATATGCCAGCGAATTGTAAATTTTTCAAATTATATTATTTCTGGACTTCATAGAAAGATATTTTATAATTATTTCGTATAAATTTTTTCTTATAAAACATACTATCTGCAATTTTTAATGTGAATTTTCCTACAATAAGAGCTAAAAAATACAGTTTCTTTCTAAGTAGCACATAATATAAATATTCTCGTTCTGTCTTCTTACGCTTAGATAATGACATATCCTCTAAAAAGTTATTACAAAGAAAGATTTTTTCAATTTCTTGTTTCTTTTTTTTAAGCGTTTTTGATGTATCACATAATTCACTATCCATAAATGCTGTTACGATTAATCCACTACTATCAATCCTATACTTTTCAAATTCTTCTACAGGTATACCCCTAGAACTCGCTATCATTTTAATATAATTCTGATATTCCTTCTTTTTCTCAATAAAACCTGAAATATATTTGTAACTATGAGACTCAGAGCTGTAATTACATCTCCATAAATACAATATCTTATGAATCGTTGATATGTTATCAATACAACACATATAATCAATTAAGAATAAAAGATCATCTTCATAGTCAACAATTTTCTTAAACTTCAATTTACAATTATCAATAATATCTTTTTTAAACAAGCACCCCAAAACAACCCATTCTTTAATATATGCATCTTCCATATGATCGGTAAATAATATTACGGGTTTAATAAAGTGATCCGTAATCGTTTGCTTACCTGTATAATAATTCTCCTCAATTACACATTGTGGAAATACTTTATTTTCATACAATGCTCCCCAACTACTAATAATTAAATCACTATTATCCCTACAAATTTTCGAAATCATCTGCTCCACAGCATTTTTGTGCAAATAATCATCCTGATCAACAAATGTTATAAATTCTCCTTTAGCCTTTTCTAATCCAGTATTCCTAGCTGCTGCTATCCCTTGGTTTTTTTGTTTTATAACCTTAACCCGCTTATCCTGTTTTGCTATTTTTGTATATATTTTATTACTATCATCTTTTGAGCCATCATCAACAATAATTAACTCAATGTTCTTATAGGAAGAGCATAGAATAGCTCTCATTGTTTGTTCTAAATATTTTTCACCATTATATACAGGCGTAATAATCGACACTAAATACTCATAATTCATAACTTTTACCTTATCTTTAATCTTTTATCTATGCCATTTAATAGTCTCTTTTAAAATAACTCCTTGATCTCCAATTACAGAATGTGACGTATTGCATGCCTTATTTACAATACTCCCTGCTGCTACAACACTGTTATCAGAAATAATAGTTCCCTTAAGAATTGTTACTCTACACCCTATCCATACATCATCTTTAATACAAATTTTCATATCTGGATTAACGTGTACACCATTGCTTATAATCTTATGTGCATCTGAATCCATTATAAGAACATCCCAAGAAATCAAGACTCTATTTCCAATCACTATTTCTTTACTACAAATAATTGTTGTATTAGCAGTAATACAAAAAGTATCCCCTATAAACAACCTACCATCATTTGATATTCTTGTTCCTTGTCCAATCCAGGCTTTCCCACAAAATGTAATAGTTCCCCTATTATCCCACACCGCTTTTTGATAACGTTCATCAAATGACGTTATTGTTTTGAACCCTATCTTAATCGCAAATAATGTTCCTGCACTACCTTGTAATACAACATTTCCTTTTAACGTTTTAAGCTTTACATAACGGCTTAATAATATATGTGGTTTTACCCCCCCCTAATTCCAAAATACCAAATATTAATAAGTAATGTTTTAAAAATGCTTACTTGCAATACAATATCTAATATATTCTTCATTTTACTTCCTATGCTATTTTCTTATTAATTTTTCGTATTCTTCAAAACTCATTAAATTTTTATCTTTATCACTTATTATTATATTTTCTTTTCCACCAATAAGCTCATATGGCCATTCTATATTAATATCCGGATCATTATACATGATGCCAGAATCTCCCTCTCCATAAAATACTTCTGAGCATTTATAACTGACAATAGAATCTTCCAGCACTAGATACCCATGTCCAAAAAAAGCTGGTATAAATAACGTGTTTGTATTTTCTTCGCTTAAATGAAATCCTCTCCACTGTCCAAATGTAGGTGATTCAGGTCTGAGATCTACAATCACATCATACACATGCCCACTTATACACCTTACTAATTTAGGCTGTTGCTTAATCAATTGGAAATGAATTGCTCTAATAACACCTTTTTTAGAGAGCGTATAAAACACTTCCTTTAACTCGTAGTTAATCCCCACATTTTTAAACTCATTTATATTATAGTCTTTGAGCAAACCTCCCCGCTCGTCAGAAGAAAAAAAAGGTTTTATTAAATATGCATCTTTTAATTCCAACTCTTGAAACTTGAATTTCTGTATCATAAACATCCTCCGCTTTTTATCCATTACTATTACTAAACTCTGTTTCTTTTAACCATTCCACCGTCCAACGTATTCCCTGTTCAAATTCAATCTCAGGCCAAAAACCTGTATCTATTTCTAATTTTTTACTATTGTAAGCCTCTGGAGGTAAGGGGATTCCGTTAAAAGGGAGTTCCCCTAAGTAAAGCTTAATAGACGGATCTATTGTATCTCGTATAATTTGTATATACTCTTTTAGTTTTCTTGGTCTATTACTTCCCAGATAATAAGCCGTGTTAGTTTTTCCTTTATCTGCTGCATAAAACATGGCTCTTACTGTATCTGTTACATACATGAAATCATAAGTCTGCTCCCCTGATGTAAAGGAAGCTTTTGCACCACTTAACATAAGACGACTTGCCATCAACACAAAATTATTAGTCGTACTTCCAACTGCATAGGTATTGGTTAAATAGCACCATACATGCTCAATACCCAACTGTGTACACTTTACCTTCGTCATAAAATGGGCTGTCATTTTTGCAATCCCATAACAACTCACTGCATTAGGAGTAGCACCGTCTGTCATATGGTAATTTAATACATCCTTCTCCGCAAGTGTTCCTGCTCCTATAAAACGTTTGACGCCCATTTTTGCAATCGCATCAACTGTATGCATTGCATAATCGATATTATGCATCTGTATCTCATAATTTGCTCTTTTCTCTCCAAATGAACCGCACCAGGCAAGATGAAAACATGTATCAATGTCTCTATCGGGAATTATATTAGGAAGATTTTGTATATCTTCCATAGCACAATAAACAATGCGAACACCAGATAGTTTATCTATTTTACTGACATCTGATTTACAATTACGTACTACTGCAATTATATTTAATTCCTTCTTAGACAGTTCTTTCAAGAGTGCTTCCCCAATAAAACCATTTGCCCCAGTCACTATTACCTTTTTCAAAATAGCCCTCCTCTATCCTGATTGCTAACATCTGCAGCATTAATAATCAGCTTTTTCTTGTTTTGATACCCAAGAAATATCTTTTCTACAGGTCTTTGTACTCCATAAAAAAATAGTGGCGTCAGCAATATTGTCGAGCCTACAATAACTATAAATGCTAAATATCGCGATAATCCATTTGTCCAATTTTGTTCAATATATACAACAAATTGACTTAATGGTATCGATTGCACCATATAAATTGTAAATGAAAACTTTGCTATTACATTCACAATGTTTTTAATGTAACCTGATAATGTTATATTTTCTGTTACAGCAATCAGTATTAAAAAAATCAACGAATATAACAATTCATAGTCATTTTTTCCAACAATCATCAAACATAACTCATATAAGCTAGCTCCAATAATCAGTGTATGTTTTCGTTCTTCCCTTTCAGCATAAAACAATAAAATGCCAAGGGAGAAAAAGCGTAAATAGCACAATATAAGCAAAATATTTGGAAAGTATATCTGTTGAATTCTATATGCTATTTCTGTAATTGCAACAAGCCCAATTGCTAAGTAGCTTCCTTTAAACCATTTATGCTCGCTATTCAAAAAAATATCAAGTACATTTAAACAAATTGGGAATAAGAAATATGCTCCCATAAACATCGGTATAGTCCAAGACATTCCCAAATTCCACCACCAGTATGGAGCTTCATTTGGATATGGTAAAAATCCATTCAAAATAAATAAATACCGAATCCAGCCATATCCTGTAGAATCACTTACACCATAGTGAAAAATATATTTATCCGTTAAATAAAACCAAAGAATAATTGAATAATATAGAGGAAGTATTCTTACTGCTTTCCTTTCTATAAATACAATCGGATTCTTCTTTCCATAAGAATAATAAGATCTTGCAATCAAATATCCACTAATTATAAAAAAAATCTCTACTCCAAATCTACCAAATTGAGTGATTTGTAATAAATTGGCAGGCAAATGCAGCTTTTGGCATAAATGACAAACAAAAACCATTACACAGGCTGCAGCACGAAATAACATAATGTTATCTTTCTTTGCTTTTTCCATTGAATTATTTTTACCCCATTCTGCTTAGCATTTGTTAAGCATCTTTTCCCATATGCCTATCACTTTTCGCTTCATTAAAATATTTTTTACAATTCACTATCCCATAATTTCCATGGTGCAGCTCCTGACAACCATTTCTTTTCTAAGCTTTGTTTTTCACGAAGAGTATCCATACATTGCCAAAAGCCTTTATGTGTATATCCCATCAGCTGTTCTTCCAATACTAATGTATTAATTGGCTCTTGTTCAAATACAGTTTGATCACCTTTTATATAATGAAAAACTTGTGGTTCAAAAACCATAAAACCAATATTAATTAAGTCCCCATCAAAGTCTGATTTTTCTCTAAAGGCTTTAATAACACCATTACCCCCCGCTTCAATAACACCTTTGTTCTGCGAGTAACTATACATGGATATTGTTCCTATCTTTCCATGCTTTTTGTGAAATTCAAGTAATTCCAGTATATTTATATTACTAACAGCATCTCCATAGGTAAGCATAAATCGTTCATCGCCAACAAATTTTTGAATCCTCTTAATCCGTCCGCCTGTCATTGTATTAAGCCCCGTATCAACAATAGTTATTTTCCATGGCTCAATATGTTTATCATGAATAATCATGTCATTATTGCCTGATGTAAAATCAAATGTAATATCCGATGTATGCAAAAAATAATCTGCAAACCATTCTTTGATTACATGTTGTTTGTATCCTGCACAAATAATAAACTCATTAAATCCATAATAACTATATTCTTTCATAATATGCCAAAGTATTGGCATCCCACCAATTTCAATCATAGGTTTTGGTCTGAATTCTGACTCCTCAGAAATTCTTGTTCCAAATCCTCCGGCCAAAATAACAACCTTCACTCCAAATCCCCCCCTCTTTCTTTTATTTTTTGATACCTCTCATAATAATAAGCCAGCATGATTCTGGCTGTAGCATTATCAGAATAATTATTTTCTTCAATTTTTAAATAAGCATTCTTCCTGTTGCTATCAGAATTCTTTATTTCCATAATCATATTTTTCCAAGAAAGCAAATCATAAGGCAGAAAACTCACCAATCCCATATCCACTTCTTTTGTTACATTCTCCGATACAATGCACGGAAGGCCGCAGCATTGAGCTTCTATCAAGGTAACTGGCATTCCTTCAAATTTTGACGGCAGCAGCAATACATCACTAGCCATCATCAAACCAGAAATATCATTGCGCTTCCCTAAAAAAAGTACCTTTTCCTGTAAATTTTTATCTTTTACCATTGTTTCAAGATGCTGTTTTAATTGACCATCTCCCGCAAACAAAAATATCACATTCTCATTTTTCATCTCTTCTGCGATTTGAATGATCCATTCATGATTTTTTACGGGAACAAGGCGTCCAACATGTATAATAACTCTTTTTGTCTCAAGATTTAGAATCTTCCTATACTGTTCTCTAACAGCTGAACTATAAGTAAAATTTGGAATATGAATGCCATTATGCATTACGACAAATCTGTTATCTCCATACATCCACCGCCCTGCTTTTTCAGAGCATGCAAAACAATCCGTTGCATAATGCTTCAATAATGGCCTAAATAAATAATGTAGCCATCTAATTCTCCAATTACTTGAATGAGAATGAGCTATTCTTATGTTTACTCCTGCCCATTTTGCAATGGCAAGGTCAATCCACATAACTGAAGCGGTGGCATGTCTGTGAACTATATCATAACCACCGCTTTTGATAACATGTAAAAGCTCTTTTACATACTTGATTGGATGTTTACTTAATCTTGGAAGCTTATATATTTTACTCCCCCAACTGTTTATTTCCTCCTCATAACCTCCTTTTTCCTGTCGATGCACCACAAAGTCAACATGAATATTTTTGTGGTCAAAATTACGGACAAGTGACATTAAATAACTCTCGATTCCTCCCTTGTCCATTTTAGCAACCGTAATCATTAATATTTTCATATTATAAATCAGCCTCTCAGATACTTATATATTATTTTTGAGCTTACATTCATTCCCATAAAAGTAACAAGGGCATTGCATATTTTATTCTTTCTGCTAAAATTAATTTTTCTATATCCATTTATTTTTTTTAATTTTTCAAACAGCTCCTGCTTGTTCTCATATATAACGGCCATTCCCAAAAGTATATACCAATAGTTCGCATAATTTCCCAGCATAAAAAGCTGTTCTTTATCCTTGTAATTGATATTAGGATACTCTTCTTTCATAAATGTATAAAAATCATTCCATATTTGAAAGTCCCATTTTTGCTGTGAAGTAGAGGTTTTGGTAACCCTGTGTGCTAAAACGTCGCCTTTAATGCCCATAAAAGTCTCTACCTTTTTAATAACCCTATAAAACCATTCTACGTCTTCTCCCCGTATTCCTTCTTTAAAATACAGCTGGTTATCTATCAAAATGCTCCTTTTAATCACCTTATCCCAGCTTGCACTTTCATAAGTTCCTGAACTCACAAGATATCTTAATGCTCCCATTTTATTATGTTTATTAATTTCATCAATATCAAAATCGGATCTATAAGCACCATACCTCTTTGATTCTTCATGAAAAGCTCTTGTTTTGAATGTTACCAAATCTGCATCTGTCTTTCCTAAAAATACATTTAATCTGAAAAAAAATGTTTCATCCATATAAAAGTCATCACTATCAAGAAATAATATATAATCTCCCGATGCATTTTCCAAACCGAGATTTCGTGCGCCCGAAATGCCATTATTAACTTTGATCTCCAGTTTTTTTATTTGCTCTCCGTCTATATACTGATCGATTATCCGTCCACTATTATCTGTCGATCCATTGTCAACCAAAAACAGCTCATAGTTTTTATAAGTCTGCTTTATAACCCCCTGTACACAGTCATCAACATATTGTCCTGTATTATAAACAGGCACAATAATACTAAATTTTAAGTCCATAATTCCCCCATTTTTTATACTATTTAACTATGTATATATTTCTCTATTAGTTGATTATAACAATTCTTATTTTTTCTTGCTCCAATTATTATTTTTATACTTTCCGTATTAAACCTCTTTACATACCAAGTTAAATTCCTTTTTTTCTTTCGGCTGTTTATATATTCCAGCAGCATTTTGTTTCGCAGCTTATTATATTCTCTAGGATTGATATGTATCTTTTCGGACCATTCATCTATTTTTCTGCAAATATTATCATCTCTTTGATAGATACAAGAATAAAATGAAAAAGGAATACAATAATAATCAAGAATATGGTTATTATTAATCGTAATTATCCATATAAATGACTCCCGATTAGCCGGAGATAATTTTATCAAGGGCTCTTTCGACTTATTGGTATATACATCATCAAAGCAAAAATTTCCTAGACTATATGAGACTATAGACTTTCCTATCTGTTCTATTCCCTGTATTACATGGGGATGATGTCCATGTACAATCACTTCATGGTTTTTAAGCATTTTACGCATCGTACAAACATGATCAAAATTAGGAAAGTGAACATGTTCCTGACCCCAATGACAGGAAAGAAGTGTTAAGCATCCATTCGCCTCATCAATTTCAATTTCCTTTTCCATCTGGTATGGGTTAAAAATATCCACACAAGGTGGGTTCTCCCCTAATCCTTTTCCGTTTGTAGAATAACAACAGTATCCCCTTAGAGAAATCGAAGAATCCTTATCAGCTATTTTTTCATTCTTCTTATTAACACCATACCATTTGATATTCCGGGCTTCCAGGGTTTTTATCGTATCATTCATTCCCTTTATGCCATAATCAAACACATGATTATTTGCAAGTGATACATGTGTCACACCCAACCACTTTAACAGTTCAGCATCCTTGGTACTTCCTTTAATATACGCAGACTTTCCCCCAATCACTTTATTACAATCTGTCAATGGAGTCTCTAAATTGCCTATTACATAGTCACACTCCTCCAATGCTGATTTTACCCATGCCAGCCTTGTCGTGAATTTTTTGTAATATTCAGCCGTATTCTCCCCAAATAATGCAATATCACCAAGCAATGCAATTTTCATATTTATAAATCCTTTAATATATTTTTAATAACTTCATCCGGAACAATTACAGGTTCCTCATGCCATACATGTTCCCTGTCGATATATGCCCCCAGATTTCTTTGAACCTCATAATCAAATCCATAACACATCTCGATAATTTTCCCTGTCTTAGTTTTTTTATCAACAACAAAATCAAATCCGACACAGCTCAACCCTAATTTTTCTGCAGTTTCAAAAGCCGTATCAACAATCTGATTTGTAATTAAATTTCTATCATAATAACAGTCTCCGCCACCTGACGCTCTAAAATCATTTTTTCTTACGTTCCTAGCACAAAACGTCATTTTTTCACCAATCACAACAACTTTTAAATCATATCCATCATTAGGAACAAATTCTTGAAAATAGCAATATCCCTTTTCTATTGGCATCATTTTAGCGTGTCTTCGTGTACTAAGAAACTGCGGTATTTTTTTTACTCTATTTATGAGCATTCTTAAATTTTTTGTGGATTGGAGCTTAGAGTATGCTTTATAACCAATACTTGGTGATGGATCAAAACCTTTAGAGAACATTCTTTTTGTATAAGAAATTGCCTCATCAGATGTTTTTAACAATTTCACATTATTTGCTCCCGAACCAGCCCTTAATTTTGCAACTAATGGATATTTAGCCTTATTTTTTAACCATTTGATACAATCCTGTTCCAGATAAAATACCCATGACTCAGGAATTGGAGCTTTTATAGATTTAAAAGCATACATCTCAGCAATTTTATCATCAAAATGCCAATTTAAATTAGGTGTAGGAAACACGCTTAATCCTCTATTGTATGCAGCCATAATAATGTTCCGGGCTTCCAATAAATCAGAAATTACAAAGTTTTGGTAATGCCAAAGAAGTACGGAATACTTCTCCAACTCACTAATAAATTTATTACTATAACAATCTACCACCTCATATGGTATGTTATTATCCTTGCAATATTTTATAAATCTTGGCGTCCATGATGTATAATGGTCAAAGATCCTTTTATTCTGACAAATTGCAATTGGTTTCATATCCTGCCCCTCACAAATTTTCCCTATACCATTTAATTGCTTGCTTTATCCCCTTTTCAAAGCTCCAATCAGGATTATACCCTAACAGTTCTTTTGCTTTACTGATATCTGCATTACTATGTTTAATATCTCCTGCCCTTTCCGGACCAAATATAGGTTCTATATCCACATTAAGCGCCGCTGTCAATCCATAAAAAATATCCAGTAAATTTTCCCGCCCACCATAAGCGATATTAAAAACCTCTCCTGCAACAGCATGAGAGGCTAAACAAGCTTTTAAATTTGCTTCAATAACATTATCAATATAAGTAAAATCACGGCTCTGTTTACCATCGCCGTTAATGGTTGGTCTTTCCCCATTCAACAACTGCCTTATAAATTTAGGGATAACCGCAGCGTAAGCTCCATCCGGATCTTGACGTCGACCAAACACATTAAAATATCTTAGTCCATAAGTATCCAGCCCATAATGTCGTGTATATTGTTTTGCCCACTCCTCATTTGCTCTTTTTGATACAGCATATGGCGAAAGTAAGTTCCCTTCAATTCCTTCTTTCTTGGGTAAATTCTTTTCATCTCCATAAACACTGGAGCTTGATGCATATACAAACTTTTTTACTCCTTTTTCCCGAGCTGCCTCCAGCATATTTAGTGTTCCCACAATATTATTACAGCAATAAAACAATGGCATTTCAATACTTCTTGGTACAGAACCCCAGGCTGCTTGATTCAGTACAAAATCCACGCCATCACAAGCTTCTAAACATATATCAAAATTCTTAATGTCTCCTTTTATAAACTCATAATTTTTATGACTAGAGAGCATATCCACATTCGCCTGTCTCCCAGTTGAAAGATCATCAAGACAACGAACCTTACATCCCAAATTCAAAATAGCTTCGCAAAGATTGGACCCAATAAAACCAGCTCCGCCTGTGACAAGAAATATGGTATCTTTAGAAAACTGTAGTTCTCGGTACCCCATAACAATCCTAAACCTCCATATACTAACAATTTCTTTATAATCTCCAATAGCAATAGCCTGCGCTCTCGAATTCCTTTCGTTTAAACAATCCTTTAATATCTAACAAAATTTTTTTCCCAACATCATAAAAAGAATCCAGATCACTTTTTGACAGGCCTATAAACTCTTTATGTGCTACAGCCAAGATTACTGCATCCATATTCTTAATAGCGTTCATTTCTGCTAACTCAATCTCATAAAGTCTTTTGGTTTCTTCTGGGTTAGCTTGCGGATCCGCAATTATCGGTTCAATACCATACTCCTTTAACTCTTTTACAATATCAATAATTTTAGTATTTCTAATATCAGGACAGTTTTCTTTAAATGTAAAACCAAGAATCGCAACTTTCGCTCCTTTGACAGCCTTATTTGCAACAATTAAATTTTTCACACAATTCTCTGCTACATATTTTCCCATATTATCATTTATACGACGTCCCGCTAAAATAATTTGGCTGTGATAGCCCATCATTTCTGCCTTATACGTCAAATAATAGGGATCTACACCAATGCAATGTCCTCCGACAAGCCCTGGATAAAACTTCAAAAAGTTCCACTTAGTCTCTGCTGCATTAAGGACAGATTTTGTATCTATTCCCATCTTATTAAAAATGATGGATAATTCATTCATAAATGCAATGTTAATATCCCGTTGACTATTTTCAATTACTTTAGCTGCTTCAGCAATTTTAATACTTTCGGCTCTATGTACACCTGCTTCAACAACAAGACTGTACACATTTGCCACACACTCCAAAGTTTCTTCATCCATTCCGGAAACAATCTTTTTAATTGTCTCAACCCGATGTGTTTTATCTCCAGGGTTTATACGTTCGGGACTATACCCTATTTTAAAATCAACTCCACATGTAAGTCCGGACTCTCTTTCCAAAATTGGCATGCACACATCTTCAGTAACCCCAGGATAAACTGTAGATTCAAAAACAACTATAGAACCCCTTTTTAGATTGCGGCCCAGTATCTTACTCGCACTTTCAAGAGGTGTCAAATCCGGGGTATGATCTTCCTTGACTGGAGTCGGCACCGCTACAATATGAAAGACAGCTTCCTGCAATTTTTTCTCATCGAAAGTAAAATCCACTGTAGACGATCTAATAACTTCATCTCCCACCTCATTCGTTGGATCTGTACCATCCTTATAAAGCTCAATTTTCTTACTATTTAGATCAAACCCCACAACATTCACTTTCTTTGCAAAGGCAACTGCAATAGGCATGCCAACATATCCGAGGCCAATCAATGAAAGCTTCGCTTTCTGCATAACTAAATTTTCATATATATTTTTAAACATTGTCTTGCGCCTCCATTATCTCAGTAATTCTATCTAAATACTTTTCTACAACTATGTTTCGATCGAAGCTGCTTTCCATTTTTAATCTTCCATTTTTCCCCATTTCCATTTTATTCACATATGGCAAATTGATAAATTTTTGAATAGCCCTCACCAGATCGTTCGCATTCTGCGCTTCAAACCCAAAGCCGGATACGCCTTCATCAAACGCCTCCCTGCATCCTGGTATTTTGCTAGCTATCACTGGACGTCCTGTAGCCGCACTTTCCAAAAGTACATTTGACATTCCTTCATGATGAGATGGGTGAATAATTGCATGACTTTCTTTTATAAATGGGTGTATATCCTTTTGCTGCTCTATATATTCAACAATTCCCTTTTTTACTGCTTTTTCCACTTTGCTCTGATAATTATCATCAAAAAACCCAATCAACCGAAACTGAACATTAGGGTACTTTTTTTTGACTATATTCGCTGCATCTAGCAGTTCATCAATCCCCTTATCTTTCATTATTCTTCCAATAGTAGTAAAAATTAAGGGGTCCTTGACCTCCGGATATTTTTCAAATTTATGTTGAATAAGATTAACGCCTGAGCCTGGCAGTAACTCATAATTTCCATTTATTATTCGGTGTTTCAACATAAATCGTTCATTTTCTGTATTCTGAAAATATACCGTCTCTGCACCAAATAGCCCTATTTTATATAAGCAAAGTATAGCTTTTTGTTTTATACCGCCATTTTCAACAGAAACTCCCAATCCAGTTATATTTGCAATAAATGGGATCCTATTTTTTCTTGCAACAATTCCTCCATATATATTAGGTTTTATTGTATAGGTAAGAATTATTAATGGCTGAACTTCTTCTACCAGCTGAGCGTACTGATGTAAAAGATTCCATTCCTTCAAAAAGTTCATACCATGTCGTTCGATGTTAATATTGTGATAGATCACTCCCAAATTTACTAAATCGTCTATTCTTTCTCCATAAGGACATGAAATGTGTACCTCAAAGCCTTCTTTTATAAGCCTTTCAACAAGTTCGAGACGAAAATTGTAAATAACCACATCATGGTTAACAAGAAATAAAACACATTTATTCTGTCTTCCCTTTTCCGTTGTTATAATAGAAGAATGTAAATCCTTCACTCTATAATTTAGATTCGGATAAAAAGATAATTTTTGATCGTATATCATATTTCCGAAAGCTTTATTAATTATCACTGAGATTTTTCCCGGAAAATATGTGCCAACTATTACCAAAGGATTAAGCAGCTTAGTAATCCAGATTTTTTTCTTAGTAGCTTTATTAATCTCTTTAACCATTTCTACTGTCTTTGTATAATCCCTGTTTTGGGGAAAGTAAATTCCACCCTCTCCGCTTAACATTAATAGACAAAGAAACTCACATAAATTATCGATATAAAGCATAGAGCGCTGATTATCTATATCCGGAAATATTGGCAACTTTTTTGCCAATTTTGATAATATAGGATAGTTCCCTTTACTACCCGGTCCATAGATCATCGGAGGTCTTAATACTGCCACGTGAAAACTCTCACTGCCTAGCCTTCTTACTCCTTTATCTGCCTGCCATTTACTATCGCCATAAAAGTTTGCAGGAGCTGGCACTGTATGCTCATCAATAATTTTTTCTTTACCAAACGGGGCTGATTCTCCATAAATAATCATGGAGCTCATAAATATAAACTGTTTGACTCCTTCATCCCTGGCTTTCCTTGCTGTCTCAATGGCCAGATCCGTATTGACTGCATAATATTTTCTTTTTGTTTCCTCATCTACATTTCCAACATCTGCGTGAGCAAGCCCCGCCACATGAAAGACCACATCATAAAGACTGAAATCCTTCTCCCTCCAGCTTCCGTCTATCATATCCACCGTATCTATCACAAAATGACTGCCATAGTATTTTTTTGCATAGGCCTCGAAGGACTCCCCAATATAGCTGTTTGCACCTGTAATTAAAATGCGCCTGCAGGCGGACCAATCAATGTGAAGGCTTTTCTTATAGCCATAGCTCTCAAAGCCTACGTCCTCCCGGCTCACTTTGTCTATATCATTCCTGTGCAGCTCTCCGGTTCCTCCCTCTACGACTCCGTCGCTTCCAAGAACCGATTTGATGGTGCCAAAAAAACATTTCACATCAAAAAACAGGGCTTTCCATCCGCCCTGTTGTAAATGCTTCACATATGCTCCGTCTAATTTTGCCTTTTCGGAAATCTCCAGCTCATCCCTGCCATTAATCTGCGCCCAGCCTGTCAAGCCGGGGAATACTGCATTTGCCCCATATTTTTCCCGCTCTGCTATCAGGTCCTCCTGATTCCAAAGAGCAGGCCTGGGACCTATCACGCTCATCCTTCCCCGAAAAATATCCCAGATCTGGGGAAGCTCATCTAAGCTTGTCTTTCTCAGCAGCCTTCCCATCCTTGTAATATATTGGTCCGGATCGCTTAACTGATGGGTCGGTACATCGTGAGGTGTGGACATTTTCATGCTACGGAATTTATGGAGATAAAAAAAATGCCCGTCTTTTCCCACCCGTTTTTGGGTAAAAAAGATCGGTCCCGGATCATCCAGAAAAATAGCAAGGGAAATCACCGCAAAAAGCGGCGCTAATAAAATAAGCCCCACGAACGCCAGCCCTCTGTCCATCATCGGCTTCCCTATTCTCTCATAGACTGCCGGCGCTTTGGCAAAAAAATCTTCCCTGTCTATGTATGGATTATCTTCGTCTACACTCACGGCTTCTGTTCTGCTCTTCGCCACTGCCCTCATAAGGAAGTACACACCACTCAGAGCTGCTGCTACACCTGCTATTTTTTTATATTTGCTAATCTTTTTTTTACCCATAATAGTTCTTTCTCCAGTTAAATATCCTGCAATAAGCTTTGGGCTATTTGACTCACACCGGATTCTTCGCCACAATTTCCAGTCCAACCTGTACCTTTAATTCCCGACCAAACATAGATAACTGAAGCTCGGCTTTCCTCTTGTGACGATTTACTTTACAGACATGCCCTTCCAATCCCTTGAGCGGCCCTTCCAAAATCACAACCCGATCCTGCTCCACAAAGCCGGTAGACATTTTCACCAACTGATCCTTCCCGCCGAATTTCAGCAGGAAACGAATTTCCGCCTCTGTCAATGAGATAATCTGATCCCCCGTCTTTAACAGCTTCGTCAGGCCTATCACCTGCTTCAGGCTCCGGTAAAGCTGCTCCGGATCCTCGCTTATCAAAAATACATAGCCCGGAAAGAGCAGCTTCTGCTCCTTGTGCCAAGCTCCCTGATATCGCTTCATCTCTTCAAAGCAGGGAAGAAAGCTCCTTTCCAAAACCGTCTGGGAAATGACAGACTGGCATTGCTTTACAATTTCCCTCTCGGTTCCGCTTCTGACCTGTATCACATACCACATAGGCTTGGCTCCTTCCCTGGTTTTGCGCAAAAAAAGGTAAGCTTCGCCATTTCACCATCAAAAGATGCTGACATGGATACACGCGTATAACCTCTTACCCTTTAAAACGCGGCAAAGCGACGATTTCAAAGCTTAAGATTTTGTCGTAATTAAATATTCTATACCAAAGCTCTTCCACAAAAACTTTTGTGGAAGGTCCTTCGCTGCCAGGCTTCTGCAAAGAACCGAAGTACCTTTGCCCTAATCCTTTTTCGCGAAGGCTTTCATCCGTTACGGATATCGGCCCGCTTCAAGACCACCCTATCTATCACAACGCTATTTTTCTTTAAATAGCAGCTGCTTTCCCTGTTGATTTAATTTGTATTCCAGAATTTTTAAGAATCTTCCAGGCGCTGTCTGCATCCTGTAGGAGGGATTCAGTCTCACCTCGTCTGCCTTGGCCTGGCCTGTTTCTTCTATATAAAAACAGGTTCCGCTGGAGCTGATTTTTCCGGCAAGCTTGTATTGCGCCTGCTTTTGCAACACGGTCTGCTTTCGGCAGAGCTCCTGATACTCAAGCCTCGCCTTTTGATAGTTCCTGGAATAAACCCAGTGAATGCTTCCCTTCTTGATACGTCCGTCAGAATGGTAGTTCTCCGGGTTCATGCTTTTGCGGCTTCGCTCCATGTACTGGGTAAGCCGGCGCTTTTTGCATTCCAGTCTCTGGTTCTTCCTGGGAAGGAGATACTGGGCATTCTGATCCGGTGATATCAGAGACAGCTTTTGGGCTCCCATATCCAACTCTACCGGCCCGGATGCTTCCGGCTTTCTCTTTATCGGCGCCTGGCCTTTGAGGACGATATCCAGGAAATATCTGTCTTTTCCCCTTATTGTGGATCTTTTGATCCGACAATAGCGTATTTCCTGCTTTAATGCCTCTCGCCCATACCAGCGAAAGTCTGCTTTATCCACCGGAAGCGTAAGGTCCTTCCACACCAGACTGTCCTCCCGGAATTTGATGGAGGAACGGTTTGTCTTTCCTGACAAGCTTTTCAGCTGCCCCAACTTCTTCGGATACACCTGATCGGCAGTTCCCTTCACCAAGCCGTCTATGGCCTGCCACACCTCATCGGCCAGATTCTGAACAACCGGACTGTCCGTATGCTCCTTGAAATGCCGGCGGTACTGAGTGGTTTCCCTGCAAATGTCGTAACGCCGGAGCTGATACTTTTCTATCAGGGCGTCCCGCTCCTGAAAGAGCTTTTTACGCTGTTCCTTCTCTGTGACAAGGGTCAGGGCCTCCTGATTGGCCCGGTAGGCCCGCGTCTGAGCCATCTGCCGGTATCTTTTGAGCGCCTCCGCAAGGAGCGCGTTGTAAATCTTCCGGTTCACCTCGAACCGCTTTTCCAGTATATCCTGCTGCCATTGCTCCGGCTTCAGGGGCAGAGTCAGCACGAAATACTGATTCTGGGGAGCTGACATGGTCTTCACCTCAGATTTGGAAGGGTTTTGGGGGAAAATTTCGTAGAGTATCTTACTACAAGAAATAAAATCCTAAATTTTTACAATGAAAGAAATAAATTGGAATATTTTTATTGAAAATTAGACAAACTTTAGGGTAAAATGTGAATTATCACCAGAAACTCATACAAAAAGTATGGTAGGTAAGAAAAAATATTTACGTTTTGATTTAAATATGCTATGATGTTAAAGAAAATGGCAGAAGAATGATTCTCCTGCCGTCGTAGAGTAAGATACTCTACGAAAAAAATATATAAATATCACAAGCCACGCACCATACAGCTCTTCTTCCAGCAGGCAATTCCGTATTTATAAATGGTCTTCATCCCGTCCTGGCGAAGCCGTGACTCATAATTCCTCTCTTCAATCTGCTTAAGCGCTTCCAGACAGCCTGTTTTGAGATCATTTTCCTCCGCATACTTCATCTCAATCACAATTCCAATCCGCTCTTCGGTGATTTCTATCAAGATATCACTATATCCTTCTCCGGTCTCCACATTAGAACGAACATCCCATTCCTCCCGATAGCCCAGCAGTCCCAAGAGAACTCCATGATAGAAGCTCTCCTTCCTTCCCTTCCTTGCGCCTGTATCACGAATACTGATGGTTTTCCAGAGATAGTCGTTAAACCCGTCTTCAACAGCTTTCACATCCCCTTTAGAAAATGCATCGCAAAACGCCTCCAGCCTGGGGGCATCCTTTCTACTCTCCTCCTGAATCCACTCCATGACCTGCTCAATAAAAATCTTTCGAATCTCAAGATTGGGGATTGCCAGGTAATACGCCTCGTCCTCCGTCTCTCCACGCTTGGTTAAATAGCCGGTGGTAAACAGAACACTCCAAAGATTATCAATGCTGCTGTACAAATCCCGGTAAGTCAGCTCCTGATTGATCCGTTTCATAACTATTCCGCCATTGACCAGCTCTTCAATTTCCCGGCGTACACTTCCCTTAGCCATTTGAAGAAAGGTCCGAATAATATCATTTCCGCTGGTATTGATCCAGAATGCTCTTGGCTTTGCGTCCGGCTCCGAACGCAACAGGCTCACATAGTTAATCACATCCCAAGGGCAGTAAACATCCTCATTTCCAAATCGATACCCATCATACCACTCTTTTATCCGCTCATACTTATCTTCTAACCCATAAAACTCAAGCAGCTCCATTACCTCTTTATCCAAAAATCCAAAGCGCTCAGAAAACTGCGCATCTGTTATGGTCATCACCCGAAGATTGTTAAGACCTGTAAAAATACTCTCCTTGGCAACCCGCAGGCAGCCCGTCAATACGGCAAACTGAAGATTCTCATTGCTTTTCAGAGCACGACCAAAGATCCTTCGTATCATGCTTACCATTTCATCATAATATCCGCAATGCTCCGCTTTATTCAAAGGCACATCATACTCATCAATCAAAAGAATGACTTTTTGATCGTAATGCTTCCGAAGCAGCTGTGTAAGCGTAAACAGGCTGCTTCCAAGGACTCCGTCAGACATAATAAAGCACTGCTGACCGGTGCTGTCTACCTTGACAAGCTGCCGATACTGCTCTTTTTCGCCGTCCGAAAGCCGTTCACTTTCCTGCAAAAAGGAAAACCGGAGAGCCTCATTTCCTATAATCGCACACAGCATCTCCCGTGCACCCTCATAATTCATAAATTCCGCATCCTTGAGACTGATAGAGATCACCGGAAATTTCCCCATGTATTCTTCACAAAGCTTCTCTTCCTTCGCTATGGCAAGTCCCTCAAAAAGCTGGTAATCGCATCCATATTCAAAGAAATATTTGAGCATGCTCATATTCAGAGACTTTCCAAATCTTCTGGGCCTTGTAAATAAATTGACCATTGCCCTGTTTTCCAGCAGCTCTTTAATCAGCCCTGTTTTATCCACATAGTAAAATCCTTCCCTGCGTATGGATTCAAAAAATTCAACGCCAATGGGTAATTTCTTCATCATTTCCAAAATCTGTCCACTCCTCTCCCAAATCTCTGCTGCCCGCCTATGCTCCCTCCCCCTTATTCTACCAGATATCCAAGAAAGATCAAAGGGATCTTTCCTCCCACACACGCCTCCGAATCTCCTCCAGATACGTGATTTCTCCTTTCTCATCCCGCTCCGGAAACGTGATTTTCATAAAATGCAGCTCTGCCGGATCCTCCAAAGTCCTTTTCACATGCTCCTTGGCCCAGATGCTCGCCCCGGTCTGTAAAGGATGCCGTTCCGGAAAATACAGGATACGCAAGCCGTCAAAGGCCACTCCTTTCTCCCCGATTCGTTCCTCCTCCCCAGAAACCTCGCCGTATTTCAAATCCAGCTCCAGCACAGCGTCTCCCGGACCGACCGGCCCCGGAACAGGACAGTAGCTCAACCAAAAGTGTTTCTTTCGAAGCCAGAGCCCTCCCTCCGACCGTTCGTTCCAGAGCATCATCTTCCCCGTCACCGGCTCCTCTCTTAAGAGGCCCCCGAAAAGCAGCGTGATATCCTCCGACGTATTATCCGGATAATTCCGAACCCATGTCCGGGCCTTTGGGGATAGAGCCTGAATCATCGCCGGATGATCCCGCAGCCTCCGAAGAGCCTCATCGTAGCTCAGGGTCTCAGAAAGAATCCTTACAAGCGCCATATTCTGCCGGGTCCAGGGCGTGTAATGCTCCTCTGACAGATGGCAGTCTAAAAATTTTCTGTAAAAACGGCTCCCCTTGGCATATTCATGGATACGCATATAACCGTAGGCCAGATTGAAAAAATTGCCCGCATGGCCCGGATGAAGCTTCAGGGTCTCTGCAATTTCGGCCGCCTTGTTCAGGTTCTGTAAAAAGGGCTCCTTCCAGCGGAGATCAAAATTTTCATCAATGTTTACCGGCGCAACCGTCTCCTCCACCAGAATCAGCCGCCGGGTCATGGCCTCTACCAGAAGTCCCTGCTTTTCATAGGTGTCACATACGGACTGAATATTGTTGTAAACCCGCATGTAATCATAATCCTCCCGATACTTTTCTACCCAGGCCATCTCAATAAGCGTATTGCCATAGGCATAAATGGCGTCCTCGTGAAGATCATTTAAGTACTCCCCAAGCTCTTCCCTGGCCTCCTCGGTAATATAACTAACGACCTGCTCAAAGAGTGCCTCGTATTTCTGGTAAAAGCTCTCATTAATAATAGGCGGCTCCAGCAAAAGCACAAAAATTTCCTTTAGTATATAATACTTTTCCGGCATCCGTAAGGTAAAGATTTCCTCAAAATCCGCCTTGAGAGAATCCATATATTTTCCGAGAGGCAGCTCTGCCGTGTGGGCAACGTGAAGAGAAGAGGCCTCGTAGATCAGCCTCATCTGCATCCTGTCCGGCTCCCTTCCAAGAAGTGTAAGGAGCCTGTCATGGCCTTTCTCCACCAGCTCCCGTATTTGATCTTTATTTTTTAGCTGCCTTGCAACCTCAAGCTTTATATTTTCCACCTCCAGAGCCTCTCTGGGGCCCGTCAGATCCAGATGACCCTTAAGCTCTCCGATCAGCTGCTCTATCCGGGCCGTCTCTGAAGCGCCATACTCCAGGCAGAAGGTAAAAATAAGGTTGGTGTAAACGGCACATACCACCTCGCCTTTCTCATCCATATGAAACAGGTCCGCCGCTCTGCCAAAGTATTTCAAAGCCTCCTGATTATTTCCGCAAATGCGGTTGCAGCGGCCCCAGTTGTTCAAAAGCTCTGCCTTTATCAGCCTGTCCTTTTCATCCGCCGCGGCCAGAGCCTGCCTGGTAAGCTCAATGGCCTTCTCAATGTTTCCCCGGGCCTCCTCATAAAGGGCCCGCCACTGTAAATACCTCGCCGAGCCCTCCTTCTCTGTTTTCCGTGCAATCCGTGCAGACTTTTCGATATTTCCCATATGATACAAAATATGATAGTATCCTCTGCTCCAGTATTCTGCATCCTTAGGCTCCAGCCGCCTTCGGTCGATCTGAAGCCATTGCTTATGAGTTTTCAGTAAATCGGACAAATCAGCGGCCAGATCCTCCATTTTCTTCCTAGCCGCCGATTTTCCTTTGCGCAAATACTGAAACAGGCTGTAATCAAGAGCTATATTTACAAGCACAAGCCCGAAAAGCAGGGGCCGGGAGGCCGCTCTCTCAGCGCCTCCCCAAAAGGCCCATAGCAGCAAAACATGACCTGCAGCCATGGCAATGCAGGAATATCTCCATCTTGGCGCACGAAGATATGCGGCAGGCCAGCGCTTTGTATGCTCATAAACGGCAAATACGATGACTGCCACAACAGCTCCATACACGATGAGAGCCTTAAAAAACGCTCCATTTACAATTGATAATAACAAATCCGCTATCCAAAGTAAGATATCCGGCATTTCTTTTCCCCTCCTCATAACATATCCTCTCACCCATGGTGTGCCCGCTCACAGCAATAATAGCATCCGTCTGCATCGGGATAACCGTTTCGCTTTGCATAGGCCACCGCGTCAATTTCATCTGCATGCCAGCCAAGAGCCTGCTGATTCTGAAATGCCGGCTTAAAAATACATGCGGTGGTATGAACCTCGTTATAGCGCCCATCGGTTTTTTCCTTATTGATGATGTAATTCGGCATCTTTCGCACCTCCCTTCCCTTTATTGTTGAAGAGAGTATACCACATGTAAATTCAAACAGGGTGTGCTGTCAGCACAAGCTTATCCGCCAATGAGCACCAGAATGAAGGCCAGCGCAACCAGAAAGATAAAAGGCCACAAAAGACATCCCATCCAGCGAAGATGCTTTTTTCTCATCCAGGGCAGATGCTTTCGCAGATTCAGATAATTCCCATAAAATGCTACGGTGAGCAGACACCATATTAAAACGGTCAGACGGTTCGACCACAGATAAAATTCTGTCACAATGCCGCCGTCCGGATTTGTAACTTCCAGGGTAAAGCAGCCCCAGAAAATGCTCAGATATCCTATCCCGCCCACTATCATTTTCCAGATTCTTCCTGTCCTGAATCCTGGGGGAAGAAGAGGGCAGGACCACATTCCGCTTTTCTTCGGAGAATTCTTTGCACTCACCTTTGACTCTGCCGTAACAGGATTTTGTTTTGTATGCTTTTCCAGTACGGCCTGCAGGTCGCTTCTTAAGGCCATTACCGTCTGATACCTGTGCTCCGGGGAAAACTCAATACATTTTTGAATGATTTCAGACATAGAAACCTTTCCATGTCTTTTGGAAGTATACAAAACCTCGTCCGGATACTTTTTTGTAAGCAGATAGTTCATCATCACGCCCAGGGCGTAAATATCCGTCCGTGCGTCTGACTGCCGGAATCCAAACTGCTCCGGAGCCGCGTATTTCCGGGTTCCGATGATGACCGTATCCGCGTCCCTTCCCTGCTCATACTGCTTTGCCGTATTAAAATCAATGATTTTCAGATATCCGTTTTCCTGAATCAAAATATTTTCCGGCTTTAAATCCCGGTGTATGACGGGCTGAGGAAGCTGATGAAGCTGCTCCAGCACATCACAGATAGTAATCAGAAAGCGGCAGACCTCTTCCGGTGTATACACGCCGCTCTCGTTAAGGTGGGAAGCCAGGGATTCCCCCTGAATGTATTCCTCTATGATGATCAGCCTGTCCTCTGCCTCTATGCATTCATAAATCCTGGGAACATGAGGATTTTTACAGGCCTTCAGATACTCGTACACCTCCCGGCAGTAAACGGTCTGTTCCTTTTTTACAAAAATCCGGTTATTTTCCACATGCTGCACCAGACAGACATTTTTATGTGTACTGATATCTGCTATTTTTTTGTAATAGGACAGTCTGCACTGTTCCTCCAATGTCATGGCCGCTCATCTCCCCTTGTCTTTCGTGTAAAAATCATTTATGATAATTATAACATTTATTTCCATCAGGTGCTATTGGAGAGACACTTTCGTGTGAAATTTTTGATTGCTGTTTATGCTTATAAAAAGGGGGATTTCTATGAATTCTGAAAAGGAAACTCGTACGACGGTTTTATTTGAAGAGCTGGAAGAGATTTCTTCGGGACAAAAGTCTTATCAGACCTTTTTAAAGGAACGAAAAGAGGAAAAGACGTTTACCTCTCTGAGAGATTTTATCAATGACTATTTTGCACAGCATCCGGATATCACGCCTTCTGTCATTATCGAGGATTCGAATCTGAGCAAAAACTATGTGTACCCTATCTGCAACGGAACTAAGAATCCTTCGAAATATAAATTAACGGCCTTCTGCATCGGCGCGCATATGAGTCTTAGGGAAACACAAAAAGCCCTCTCCCTGGCCGGCTGTGCGGCGCTCCATCCGAAGGTTTTGGCGGATGCAGGGATTATTGTCTGCATAAATAAAGGCTGTAGGAATGTGACAGAGGTGGAGCTGTTTTTGGATGAAAACGGGGTGGAAAGCCCCTTTGGCGGGGGGTGAAATATGCCTTTTGCTCCTTTGAAATATCTGTTACAATAAGAGAAAGAAGACAATGAATTTCTGCATAGGAGGCGATACAACTTGAGAGGCGCAAAAAAGTTACCTATCGGCATTGAAAATTTTGAAAAGCTCCGCAGGGAGAACTTTTACTATGTGGATAAAACAGGACTGATCAAAGAGCTTCTAGAAAACTGGGGAGAGGTGAACCTATTTACCCGGCCCAGGAGATTCGGAAAGTCCCTGAATATGAATATGATCAAATATTTCTTCGAATATGGCTGCGACAGCAGTCTATTTGAAGGGCTTGCCATCGCAGAGAAAAAAGCGCTCTGTGAGGAATACATGGGAAAATTCCCGGTGATCTCCGTCACCTTAAAGGGCGCAGGCTCCAGAGAATTTAAGACAGCCCGGGGTATGCTCTGCACCATCATCGGAAATGAAGCAATGCGGTTTCCATTTCTGGAAAATAGTACAAAATTATCCGAGAGGGAAAAGGAAAAATACCGCCAGCTGGTAAATGTAGATGCAAGCGGACAGCAGGCCTTTATCATGTCAAACGAAATACTGGAAGACAGCCTGCGAACCTTATGTCAGCTTCTTAAAAAGCATTATGGTCAGAAGGTAATTCTTCTGATTGACGAATACGATGTGCCGCTGGATAAGGCTCAGCATTACGGATACTATGACGAGATGATAACCGTGATCCGCGGCATGCTGGGGCAGGCCTTAAAGACCAATGATAGCCTCCAATTTGCTGTTCTGACAGGTTGCCTGCGGGTTGCAAAGGAGAGCATTTTTACGGGTTTGAATAATCTTCGGACACTGACCATTACGGACAGTCAGTTTGACGAGTACTTTGGCTTTTCGGACAGAGAAGTCCGGGAGCTTTTGCGATTTTATGATTTGGAGAATCGATTTGAATCCATAAAGGAATGGTACGACGGCTATCAATTTGGGAATAGCGATGTCTATTGTCCCTGGGACGTGATAAACTATGTTAGCCTGCTGCGCTCCGATCCGGATGCAAAGCCCAGGGCCTTCTGGATCAATACCAGCGGAAATGATATCATTCGTACCTTTCTTCGGATGGCTAAGGGAAGTGTGCGACGGGAAATTGAGGAGCTGGTCAACGGCGGAACCGTCGTTAAGCGGATTCATCAGGAGCTCACCTATCGGGATTTGTACAGCAGTATTGACAATCTCTGGAGCGTATTGTTTACTACCGGCTATTTAACCAGGCGGGGGGAGACAGCAGATGAGGCCTACTATCTGGCAATCCCGAATCTGGAGATTCGAAAAATCTTTATCGAGCAGGTCATGGAGTGGATCCAGGAGGAGTGCAGAAAGGAGGCTCCTAAGCTGGAGACACTGTGTGAGGCATTTTCCAAGGGGGATGCTTTGGCTGTTGAGGCCGGATTTAATGACTTTCTCTGGAAAACCATCAGTATCCGTGATACAGGGGCAAGGAAGGGAAGGAGGGAAAGTTTCTACCATGGAGTTCTCTTAGGTCTTCTGGGCTATCGGGAGGAGTGGGATATTCGCTCTAATGCAGAAACCGGAGAGGGGTATAGTGATATTCTGGTAGAGATCGACGAAGAACGGATTGGAATTGTGATTGAGATGAAGTATTCTGAGGAAAACAGCCTGGAAGCAGGCTGTCTGGAAGCGCTTAAGCAGATCGAGGAGAAAAATTACGAGTCACGGCTTCGGCAGGATGGAATGACAACTATTTATAAATATGGGATTGCTTGCTGGAGGAAGAAATGTGCGGTGCGGATGGGTTGAGGAAGGAGCAAATCTTGAAGGAAATAAGACAATCACTCACAAAGCCTGTCGTATCCATTGGAACACAGGATTTTGAATTTATACGGAAGAATCATTTTTTCTATGTTGACAAAACAAGCTTTATCGAGGAATGGTGGGAAAACGGCGACGCGGTTACTCTGATTACTCGTCCCCGCCGCTTCGGGAAAACCCTAAATATGAGTATGACGGAGCATTTCTTTTCCAATCAATCTGTGGGAAAAGAAGAATATTTTAAGGATCTGGCTATCTGGAAAAATAAAGACTATCGGAAGCTTCAAGGGACTTATCCGGTTATCTCGATTAGCTTTGCCGGAATCAAGGGAGATACGTTTGAGTCCGTAAGAGACGCCGTGATCCAGGTGCTCATCGATGTGTATGCAAAATACAGCTTCCTACTGGATGGGAATACCCTGAAACCACAGGAAAAAGAATATTTCGATTTTGTACGTCCGGATATGTCGGACGCTGTGGCTTCCATGTCCATGCATCGTTTGGCGCTCTGTATGTATCGTTATTATGGAAAAAAAGCACTCATCCTTCTGGACGAATATGACGCGCCTTTACAGGAGGCATATGTCCATGGATATTGGGAAGCATTAACTACCTTTATCAGTAGTTTATTTCACCATACCTTTAAAACAAACCCGTATATGGAACGGGGACTAATGACCGGAATTACCCGTATAAGCAAGGAGTCCATTTTTTCCGACATGAATAACCTTGAAGTCATCACAACTACATCTGAAAAGTACGAGACTGCATTCGGATTCACGGAAAACGAGGTTATCGAAGCATTGAAGCTATTTGATTTGTCCGAAAATCTGGAAAAAATCAAATACTGGTATGACGGCTTCTCTTTTGGCAGCCGCACCGATATCTACAATCCCTGGTCCATTACCAAATATTTGGACAGGAAAAAATTCGATTCTTATTGGGCCAATACCAGCTCAAATCAGCTCATCGGAAAGCTGATTCGCGAAAGCGCTCCAAAAGTAAAAATGGCTGTGGAGGATTTATTGGAAGGAAAGCAGCTTATTACGGAGCTGGATGAGGAAATTGTTTTTGACCAGCTTAATGACAGCAGTGAGGCCATCTGGAGTCTGCTTTTGACATCCGGATATTTGAAAGTAAATCGCCTCATTGAAAATAGCGAAGAAGGAAGCACCTTATATTCTCTATCCCTTACCAATTTGGAGGTCAAGAAAGAATTAAAACGAATTATTCAAAAATGGTTTCAAAATCCGTCCATTCGATACAGCGATTTTATAAAAGCATTGCTGGCGGATGATGTGGTTTATATGAACCAGTATATTAATCAGATTGCTCTTAAAATATTCAGTAGCTTCGACACCGGGAATCAGCCCTCCGAACAGGCCGAGCCAGAGCGATTCTATCATGGCTTTGTTCTGGGTCTTATCGTTGATCTTGCAAATCAATACCGAATCACTTCCAACAGGGAAAGCGGCTTTGGCAGGTACGATGTAGTTATGGAGCCCCTGGCCGAAGGGGACCATGCCGTTGTGATGGAATTTAAGGTATTCAATCCTGCAAAGGAGAAAGATTTAAAAGAGACTGTCCAAAATGCTTTGCAGCAAATTGAACCTAAAGCATATGATGCAGAGCTAATTGCAAGGGGAATTTCGAAAGAACGGATTCGACATTATGGATTTGCTTTTGAGGGGAAGCGGGTTTTGATTGGATAAGGGGTAGGTAGTGTGACTTATTGGACCTGTTGATAAACTAAAGCGGATGGTAAAAGCAGCATGAAAGAAGCACTTTTACCATCGCTTTATCATAGGCAGTTACTGTTCTTTTCTCAATATCAGCTAGTTAAGTCGCCTTCCTTTCAATTGCTTCTACCCTGCAGCTATGCTTTTTTGTCTTTTTCTGATAGCTGATTCCTACCAGGAGAATCCTTCCCGTATATTTGGGCGCCTCACCAAGCTTTCCCCTAAATCGGAGAAGGTAATTTTTATCCTTAATCTGACGAATCGCTTCCTCCGGCGTACTGTCTATTTTCAGCTCCAGAATCAATCCGTCATCACTCTTACAATCCGGATAAAAAATGAAATCCACATATCCCTCTCCTGCCTTATCTTCCCGCTCCACACGATATCTGTCACGGGCAGCCAGGTAAACAAGGTTCACTACTGCAGACAGTTCTGCTTCGCTGTTATAGGAAAGGAGGGGCGCCTCTGTGTCATGGGCATATTTCAAAATCTCTGCCATAGTCTCGGTGTCCCCTGCAAGCGTAGCCTTCAGCATTCTTCGGGATTCCTTTGCCAGTCTATTTACATAACCCAGATTTTCATTGGAAAGCAACAGCTCATCGTATTTATCCATCATTTCCTTATTGGGAATAAATACCCTGCCATCCTCATAGGTCAAAAGCCCGTAAACCACCATGGCAGAATAAATCTGATCCCTAGTATGGAATCTCTCTGCCGTCACAGCATATTCCTGCAGCTTCGCCTCCACCCGCTCGCCGGAAATCATCAGAGCCAGATCATCTCTTAGCTCCTCTATGTGATCCTTTATATAATAAAAAATTTCATCATAGGGACCGGACCCAGTCCAATAGTTTCCAAGCTGATTATCCGTCAATGCATAGACTACGGACCTTGGATTGTAGAGTCTTTCCCCTCCTGCCGTATGATATCCGTCATACCAGAGAGCTAAATCCTCTCTGCTAATTCTCGGATTCTTTTCGGCATCCAAATAAATCTGAAAAAGATTATCCACCTCTTTGTCCGAAAAGCCAAAATATCCGCTGAACCTTTCCCTTGTTGCCATATTATACTCAGCAAACATATTCAGCTCGGAACCGCCGGAATATTTCACAATCGGAAGAATTCCGGTCATGTAAACCAACTCCACGTATATTTTACTTTTTAACAGAGACTTTAAAAACAGCAAATACTGCTCCTGATCCTCTCTGGCAATAAAAGGCATATGAAATACAGCGTCCCACTCGTCAAAAACAAAAATAAATCTTTGCTTTTTCTGCTCAAAAATGTCTGTCAGGCTGTCCCAGATTCCTTTTTGCCCATCCAGCTTTAATTCCGGGTAAGCGCCCGCCAGATCCCGATAGAGCCCCTCCTGTATCCGTGCTATATATTGTCTATAATTGTTACAATCCCTGGGCACCTCACTGAAGTCAATATAGATCACATGATGCTGATTGAGATGCTTTTCATAATCAACCGATGCCGAAATCTTTAACGTATCAAATATTTCATGGCTGTCCGCCGCATTTCCAAAATAAGCGGCAACCATATTAGCCATAACCGTTTTACCAAACCGTCTTGGCCTTGTAATACAAAAATATCGCTTTTCCTTTCCAAGGGCAGGAAAAAGCTCCTCTAATAGGTCTGTTTTATCTACAAAATAGAGCTCTGTAGCAACCATACGGTATTTTTCATATGGCAAAATACTGTTTAAAAACATTGGCCACACCCCGCAATTATACCTTCTGTTATGAATCTGCTGATGCATTTCATCATTTAGGCTTATTTTAACAGATCTTGAAAGAGATGCAAAGGGATTCTCAGTACTTTTTGTAAACCAGTTTTTTCTGTAAAGACTGGCAGAACCGGCCATTAAATGAAGTATACCCCATCCTATACATAGATGCGATCCATTATTCCGTCAGGGACAACGGTGTAATCCGAAGGCTTGCAGCTTATATACTATATATATAAAGCAAGGACAAAAAACTTATTTTAAAACCTTTCGCCCCATTATTATCATAAAAGATCTGCATTTACAGACTTTTTTTCACACGTTCTTTTCATCCTTATCTGGTATCAATCAAATCATACAAATTAGAATCAAATTTAAGCAAAGCGAAATCATCAGACATATAAACACTGTCCTTTTTCTGTCTCCTTTTTTCATTACTAATCCCCTTTCAAAATATCCATACCTTTCATTTTCTTCTGAAAGATTGAGGCTGTCGGAAAAAGGAGTATATTATGTTTCTATGATGCCGCCTCTAAGGCAGTCACGACTGCTTTACAATCTTCTTCTGTTAAATAGGGATGTATCGGCAAACACAGTACTTTTTTACACAATTCCTCCGTAACCGGGCAATCAGTTACTGCACCATCCATTCCCTCAAATGCTCCTTGTCTATGCATCGGTTTTGGATAATAAACCATTGTCGGAATGCCAGCCGTTTTCATGTGTGTCTGTACGGCATTCCTATCAGTATCTTTCGGCAATAGAATCGCATACTGTGCCCAAGATGAATAATACCCCTCGGCTATGATTGGCAGCGCAAATTTTGTATCTATATTGCTCAATAGTTCTGTATATTTAGCAGCTGCCCTATTTACATCTGTAAGCTCATACGCTTGAAATGCTTTTAATTTCACTTTCAAAACTGCTGCCTGCATCGTATCCAGACGGGAATTTATGCCAATACGCACATTATCATACTTATCCATTCCTTTTCCGTGAACCCTATAAGATCTCAACAGTTCTGCCCATTCCTCATTGTCGGTAAATATCGCTCCACCGTCTCCGTAACACCCCAACGGTTTGGCAGGGAAAAATGAAGTCGTGGAAATATCCCCAAAGCTGCAGGCCTTCTGTGAACCAATCTGTCCCCCAAATCCCTGAGCTCCGTCTTCCAAAATGAGCAGCCCATATTTATCCGCAATTTCCCGGATTTTGGGATAATTCGCCGGCTGCCCGAAAAGATCTACCGCTACAATAGCCCGCGGTATCAATGTCCCTTCTTCTTTTACTTTCACGATTGCCTGCTCCAATGAGACTGGTGATATATTGAAGGTATCTTTCTCCACATCCACAAAAACGGGAGTAGCTCCTTCATAGGCAGGAGTTTCACCTGATGCAAAAAATGTAAAATCCGGGACAAAAACTGCATCTCCTTTGCCTATGTTCCATACCATAAGAGCTAATGTCAAAGCATCGGTGCCATTTGCACAGGTAATACAATGTTTTACGCCTACATACTTCGCTAACTGTTCTTCTAATTCTACTACTTGCTGTCCGGAAATAAAATTTGCAGTAGTTAAAACCTCCTGAATTGCATTATCTATCTCTGGCTTCAGAATTTGATACTGCTTTTGCAAATCTCGAAATTGCATTATTTTTTCTCCTATCCTAATTGTCTGTTTCATGCACCTTCAAAGTTCTTCCTCTCAAATATAAAACTGCATTTAAAGGACTTTCCCCATTTCATTCACAGTTCCAACCACTTTTGCCGGAACCCCTGCCACCAGTGCATAATCCGGCACATCCTTCGTCACTACGGCCCCCGCCGCTACCATGGCACACCTTCCAATGGTATGACCACACACGATGGTTGCATTGGCCCCGATACTTGCTCCTTCTTTTATCAGGGTCCTTTTATAACCGGAAGCGCCTTTTGGATATCTTGCCCTTGGAGTCAGATCATTGGTAAATACACAGGAAGGCCCGCAGAACACGTCGTCCTCAAGCTCCACTCCCTCATAGAGGGATACATTGTTCTGTATTTTACAGCCGTTTCCTACGATCACTTGATTGGATACATTTACATTCTGCCCAAGCGTACAGTTTTTCCCGATTCTTGCTCCCTTTTGGATATGGCAGAAATGCCAAATCTTCGTCCCCTCTCCAATTACAACATCTTCGTCAATATAGCTGCTTTCATGCACAAAATATCCCATCAGAATTCTCCTGTCATTTCTGTAGAAGCGAATTCCTTTAAGGGGAGCTTCACCGGCTTTCCTTCCTTCTGGCTCTTATAGACTGCCAGAACAAGCTCCAGCGCATTTCTCCCTGCCACTGCATCTACATAGGGTGTTCCATCCTTCTCTATAGCATCCATCATATCTGCATACAGGCTGGTGTGCCCGTTTCCGTATACATTGCTGGTGGCTTCTTCAAGTCCTTTATTCCTACTGTCTGCCTCTGTCTCATCTGCAAACTGCCAGACATCGATGTTATTGGTGGAGGTCCCTCCCAGCTTCACCGTTCCCTTTTCTCCAAAAAGATAAAGTGTTTCCTCCAGATTCTGAGGATACACATTGGTGGTTCCCTCAATGGTGGCAATGGCTCCGTTTTTAAACCTTACCACTGCCATTCCAATATCCTCAGCCTCCAGATAGTCGTGGAACTGCCGGCGTGTCTGACCGTAGACCTCTTCTGCCTCATCCCCCAACATCCAACGGAGCAGATCAATCCCGTGAATGCACTGATTCATCAGGGCTCCTCCGTCTAAAGCCCACTTCCCTCTCCAGGGAGCCTGGGTATAATACTCCTCGTTTCGATTCCAACGCACATGAACGGAACCGTGGGACAGTCTTCCAAATCTCCCCGACTCAAGGGCTTTGCGCATTTCCTGCACTGCCACATTAAAGCGGTTCTGATGACAGGCAGAAACCTTTACACCCTTCTTACGAGAACGCCTTACAATCTCGTCTGCATCCTGGATGCTCATGGCTATGGGCTTTTCTATAATGCAGTGAATCCCATGATCGATACAGTACAGGGCAATCTCTGCGTGCATGCCGCTCTCCGTTGCAATTGCTATCAGATCCAGCTTATTTTCAGCTATCATTTTTTTATAATCAGTATAATGCCGAATAGAAGGATCTTCCTCCAGCCCATGCTTTGCAAGCAGCTTTGTAATCTGTGTTTCTTCCACATCACAGGCAGCCACAAACTCAAGCCCATTGTTGAGCGCTGCCTTCACATGGTTTGTGGCAATACGGCCGCAGCCGATCAATGCATATCTCATAATCCTTCACTCCCCCGTTTGGTTTGATAAACTTCCATAGCTTTGACAATCTTTTCTGCGGAATGCCCGTCCCCAAAAGGATGATAAGTCTCTACGACCCTCTGGGGCTGTCCAAGTTTATCCAAAATATCCTCTGCCACCGGCTTTGCCAGCTGATTTCTTCCCTCTACCATAGTTTCTGGCCAACAGACAAAGTCCAGAATGGTGATGCACTTTTTTTCCGCAAAAAAGGCTTCCCGCTGAAGCCCTCCTGAATCTGTCACGATTTTTTCCGCATGATTTACCAGGCAAATGCTTTCCAAGTATCCCACTGGTTCCGTAAGAATCAAATTATGAAACGCCTGCTCCTGCTTTATCCGCAGAGCTCGCTCCTTGTTTCTTGGATGAACCGGATAGAGCACCGGAGCGTCCAGCTGTTCCATAGCCCGGAAAATTTCAAGTAGTGTCCGATCATTCCTGGTATTTTCCTCTCTGTGGCAGGTCAGGTAATAATACTTGTCCGGTACGCAAGCCAAGGTGCCTTCCAGCAAAGCAAGCCGAATGTCTGTTAGTTCCGTCCGACCGCTGTATTCCAGAAATGCATCATACATGGGATCCCCTACCAGAGCCGCCCGTTCAGACAGCCCCTCCTTTTCCATACAGTCCATTCCGCTCTGGGTGCTTGCCAGAAGCAGAGCTGCTATGTGATCGGTGCAGATCCGGTTCAGCTCCTCCGGGTTGGTTCGGCTGTAGGTTCTGGCTCCTGCCTCTACATGGCAGACGGGTATATGGAGCTTTGCCGCTGCCAGCCCTCCCGCCAGAGTGGAATTGGTATCTCCGTAAACTAAAAGCCAGTCCGGCTGTTCTTTTTGCAGTACCTCTTCGATTGCCATCAACATCCGGCCAGTCATCTTTCCGTGGGTCCCTCCGCTGATTCCCAGATTATAATCTGCTTCCGGAATGGCAAGCTCCTCAAAGAACTGCTGTGACATGTTATAGTCATAATGCTGGCCGGTATGCACCAGGATCTCGGTGTGCTTTTTTCTGAGTATATGCGATACCACAGCTGCCTTGATAAACTGCGGCCTGGCACCTACAATGGTTACTACCTTCATCTGTATCCCCTTTTACAAAACCTCAATGTTCTCTCTGTCTGCTACTGCTTTCATCGCATTCTTGGTGTCCAATATCGCCTTTGCATGTTTTTGCAGCATCTCATAATCCACATTGGAATGGGCAGCCGTAATCATCAGCAGATCATAGTCTGCCACCTGTTTTGGTGTAATCTCCGTCATTCCCTTTGTTACTTCTCCATGATGCTTGTACTGGGGAACCCAGGGGTCGTAATAGGATACTTCCGCGCCGGAAGCCTTTAGGATCTCAATAACCTTAAGTGCAGGGCTTTCCCGATAATCATCAATGTCCTGCTTATAGGCCACTCCCACCACCAGCACCCGAGAGCCCTTCAATGACCTTTCAAAGCGGTTCAGTATACGGGCCGCCCGGTCCACACAGTACTCCGGCATCCGATCGTTGACCATCATAGAGCTTTCAATCATGGAGGTATGGAAGCCGTATTCTCTGGCCTTCCAGGTCAGATAGTAGGGATCCAGTGGAATGCAGTGGCCTCCAAGTCCCGGGCCCGGGTAAAAGGCCTGAAAGCCGTAGGGCTTTGTCTTTGCGGCATCAATCACCTCCCAGATACTGATTCCCATACGGTCGCAGAGAATTGCCAGTTCATTGATGAGGCCAATGTTGATATTCCGGTAGGTGTTTTCCAAAATTTTTTCCATCTCGGCAATGGCCGGAGAAGATACCTCTGCCACATCCCCCTCCAATACGGCCCGGTACATGGCTGCGATCACCTCAGTGGCATCCTTTCCGATGCCGCCTACTACCTTGGGCGTATTTTTCGTTTTATAAATCAGATTGCCCGGATCCACCCGCTCGGGAGAGAAGCCAAGATAGAAATCTTCCCCGCACTTCAGACCGGAGCCTTGTTCCAGAATGGGTTTCACTAATTCCTCTGTAGTTCCTGGATAGGTAGTAGATTCCAGTACAACGATCGTTCCCTGTACTAAAAATTTAGAAATGGCCTCTACAGAAGATTTTACATAGCTGATATCCGGCTGCTGATGCCTGTCCAAAGGCGTGGGAACACAGATAGCGATAAAATCAACATCCTTTACAAAAGAAAAATCGGTTGTCGCAGTCAACATGCCTGCTTCAACCAATTTCTTTAAATCGCTGTCCACGACGTCTCCGATGTAATTGTGACCTTCATTTACAAGCTTTACCTTTTCCTCCTGTACATCAAAGCCTATGGTTTTGAATCCGGCTTTTGCTTTTTCTACAGCCAAGGGCAATCCCACATATCCTAAGCCTACTACTCCTACCGAAATTTCTTTCTTCCTAATTTTATTTAACAATTCATTTTTCATTTTCTTTCCTCATCAATGTTAAATTCCTTATTGCTTTCTTAAAAAATCAACCATCTGTTTCCTGTCTTTTGTTCTTAATCATGTATCTACGCGTTACTCCATCTCCTTTTTGTTGAAAATCCCGCTGCTAACGCCAAAAAATATGTTATTACAATATTGTAGTCATAAATTGGATTTCCTGAAAATCCATAAATTATTATAAAAATTTGCACAAACAGCGAAAAATAACAATTCAAATTGTTCATTTCTATGTCTTCTGATGTCTTTCTAATTTTGGCACCTGTCCATAATATTGGAAATATTAATGCCATAATCAATATGATAAATCCTATAATCCCTTGTTCCGCCCACATTTGCAAATATATATTATGACCCAAATGTGCATCATATGTAAAATAACCAATCGAGTTTATACCATTTCCTAAAATTGGATTTTGAACTATAGCTGATAACACTCCCTCCATAATAATTAATCTTGAAAGAACAGAATGTGAAAGTATTTTTTTTATTTCTGCCCCAAAAATATTACTAAAGATAAGCATCCCCAGAGAAGCAAAGCTGATAAAACATATTTTCCCTCGTTTACTGAATTTATTCCTGCTTATACAGCAGACAAATACGGTTGAAATTAAAGAAGCAATCATTAATCCCTTTTTCCCTGTTAGTATTAATCCAATACAAGAACATCCCAGCAATAATTTTGTGATTGTCTTTGTCTTGTATGAAGCACACCATTCGGAAACAAATAAACCAATTAACATCGTAAAAAAGAATGCATTTGTCCCTGTTTGACCTGCGATTCCTCCATAATAGTTCGATTCCTGCGCCAGCCTAATTGTTAATTTTTGAGCTTCACTGTCAAGAAAATGTTCTGTGAGCTTGAATGCCTTATCAGTAAACAGCA
This sequence comes from Lachnospiraceae bacterium, assembly GCA_022791635.1. Classification (GTDB taxonomy): domain Bacteria; phylum Bacillota; class Clostridia; order Lachnospirales; family Lachnospiraceae; genus Laedolimicola. Next base: position 46,208 of record JAAVZL010000038.1, on the reverse strand, counting down.
CACTAAAATAAGTAAAGGATAAATGAAACAAGCATCCTATTTTTAACCATTTATAAAATATTTGCTGCCATCCGTCATAAAACGAGAACCAAACAGCTATAACCAGGAAATTTGTATAAACTAAGCAGAATTTAAATGCATTTCCAAAATTGATTGTATATAAAGTAGAAAATAACATATTTATTACCAATATGAAATGAAACACCCATTCTCTTCTAATTGGTATTTTTATTTTCTTATACCCGGCTCTTAGAAATAAAATCAAAAAAAATACATCCATTATGATGTATAAAAAAGTGTCTTCCATAAATAAATGTTTGAAGCATATATAAAATACAATGTATATAAACCATAAATTCAAAATAGAATAGATGTCTTTTTTCATAACAGGATAATCTAATTCTCCTTTTAGTAATCCACTCATTTGCCTTACAAACACAGTCAAAATCAATAACTAAGGCTCTTGCAAAAATCCCATCTTTATCAATAGTTTTTTTACGCTTCTTTTTGTCATTCCTTTCATCCCCCCATTCAAATATTTTCTCTGTACAAAAAAATATCCCCTATAATAAAGATAATCCCTCCAAAAGCTCTCATATTGCTTCGGCTTTTTTCTTGGAAACTCTAATGAAGGCTGCATACATCTTTCAACGCTTGTTTCTTTCCTGTTAAAAAAGTTTTCTATATTTAAGAAAGCTTCTTTTCCTTTATCTGAATTTAGCAAAATTAATGATGTTCCTTTATTATCATCTAATTCTGGATATACCTGCTCAATTCCCCAAAAATCACCCATAGTGATATCTGACTTACGATTTAAATTTGCATATTTACATGCAAAACAAGACGGTCGTAAACCTACTCCTGAAAAAAAGGCCTGATAAAAGCAATCGTAATTGGCATTCTCCAGATAATCTTTATGTTCCATTTGAATATGCATACTACTCTTTCGCCATCCCAAAGATTTGTCCCGAAAGCTAATACTTACAATTTCTTTTTCCTTTTTTAAATGGGTCAAATAATCCTTCCATAATTTGGGACTATTCACGCCGTGACAGACTAAATCACAAGTTATTAATTTCTCTTGCTTACAATTCTTCAAATAATGTATCAGTCCGTCTACTTGGCAGGGACACCCTGTAAACAAGACAGTTTTATCCTCTAATAAATCCTTTTTAACAGCTTCAAATACATGATTTAAGTCACTTTGTACATATTTAGCCCCCTGCATTTTACAAATATCTTCTTTAGAGGTTCCGCGCATATGAACTACTTTAAACTCTTCATCAAATACCGCACCGTATACAAAGCCATTTTTCCGCAGAATATCTTGTGCTAGTTCATAAAAAAAACCTCCGGATGAACTGTGTATCCGTGTAAGTTCATCTTTATTTTTTACTGCAAATACCTTCTGTAAGTCTGATATTCTAGAATGCTCGTTTTCATTATACGGACATATGTGTTCACATATTCCGCAGCGAATGCATAGTTCTTCCTTTATTTTGGGATATAAGAAACCCTGATTATCACTTTGCATATCAATTGCATGTACAGGACAAGCGCACATGCACGCAGAGCATCCACAACAAGTTTCTTTTCTACTTTCTTCCACTTACTTTTCTCCTCAGCTTCAATATTCGCTTCCAAATCCCGTCCATTTCCTGGCGGTTAAAGTACCATCCTATGAGCAAAACGATCAAGATTGCATATATCGTAACAAAAAATGCATACAGAATCCATTGAAAATAAGTATTACAAGTTATTATCCTATACCTAAATGGTAAGCATATAATAATAAGTTCTAAAAACGTATACAAAACTCTTTTTAAAGTTTTATATACAGATAGCTTTGTGATATTTTTGGGAATATAATAAAATAAATCAATGTCCCGATATATATTAGATATAATTGAAGCTAGAAGTATTCCAAATAACGCCAAGGACGGAGCTAATAACATTCCGCCTATAACTACAATGATCCCTTGAATCGTTACCTGTAATCTAGTCTCTTTATAATGCCCGGCAGAAATTACCAGCATCCCCTGGGGCGTTTTCAAATTGTGCAATAAGGCATTCAAAACAAACAGCATTCCTAAAATAGGTACATCATAATTTATATCTGTTATGTTTCTGGTATATAATCGAACAAATGGCATAATCATAACAAATGCCACGCCATAAATCACCGTTATGAGGCTATAATAAGCAAACTCAAATTCTTGATATGCCCTTTGTAATATTCCAATTTCATTTCTGGCAATAATATCGCCAAACGAAGAAGAAAGGCCATTGGTAAATATACTAAGTATCCCTGAAATTCCTCCGATCACTATATTATAAATACTATATATGCTAACCACTTTCAAATTAGTGAAAAGCGTTGCCAAGACTACAGGTGAGCCTGTATGTATCGCTCCTAAAACCTGCAGGTATAATGCATCCCATCTCTTACCTAATGCTTGATTATTCGGCTTCTCTTTATAGTCAATATACGGATAATTCTTCCTTGTATATTGGTACAAAATAAAACTTCTAAGCAAAATCGCGCTCAAAGATACTGCTTTTACCATTACAATGTTTAATTGCATAATTGACATGATAATTAAAATCATTGTATTTAAAGCAGTATATAGTGTAGAGGAAATAGATATTATAAATAACTTTTGATCCGCTGTTAAAAGAGCCCTGTACTTTCCCAGTGTAAAAAACTCCAAGATTCCTGTAAATCCCAATATTAATATCAATAGACTTATTTGCCAGCTATTTAACGCATCTACATGAACTCTAAAAGGGTAAATTACTGCCAAAATAGCAAGCAGCACTAAAAACAGATAACCAGAAATCATATAAAATCTTTTTGTAGCTACAACAACCGCGCTGATCTCTTTATAATCATTTTCGGCCAAAGGCCTATACAATGCATAAACTGCTGCTCCTGATAACCCTGCTTCAACTAAATTGAAATAATTAATAAATTGTGTTATAGAAGTTATTAATCCATTAATTTCTGAACCATAATACTGCAGCATAAATCTCGGGACTATAAAGCCTGCTATTAAAACAACAAACTGATAGCTTACTGCAAAAAATGTATTATGTAAAAATTTACTGGTTCTGCTTGAAGATTTTTTCACTTCCAAAACATTATTCCCTCTCTCCAATATTCCGCATAGTTGTACTACCTACAATAACCTGATAAGGCATCACATCTTTTGTAATAATCGCGCCGGCTCCAACAACGCATCCGTCTCCTAACGTAACACCTCCAAAAATCTGCGCCCCATATCCAATCCATACGTCATTTCCTATTATAATATCTGCTTCTTTACTCCCCTGTTCTCTTATTAACACGTCACGTTCTCTATAAAGATGCATATCCGTACGAAGATGAACATTATAAGAGAGCAGACAGTCATCTCCAATCTTTATATATGCATTTGGAGACGCTATTAGCTGCCCTCCATTTATATAACTATTTCTTCCAACTGTTATATGTTTAGGATATTGTAGTAAAACCTTTCCGGATACAAAGGCCTCTCCTGTTGGATTATTAATTGTCATTGTATTATAATATCCTACTATTCGTTCTGCTTTTAAGCGGAACACCACAATCAGCCATCCTGTTATACCTGCAATTTTTTTCAAAAATTTACTCATTTAACACCGACTCCAGAAAATCTTCCGACTCCTTTTTTTTGAATTCCAAGTTTTTCTTTACATTGTGAAAGTCAATTTTTCTTTCTAAATTGACATTACTATTAACTATAACTCTGTTCTCAAGCTTTGCTATCTCCAGAATACTTTCCAGTCTTGAAAACCGCTCTTGCAGCTTAATTACCCAAAATTGTTTTTCAAAAATTAAAGAAAAAGCAACTGCGTGGAATGAATTTGTAACAATATAATCTGCATATTGTACAAGTCCCAAAAACTCGGCAGGGGATATACAAGGGTATAATTTATCAAGATGATATTTGTTCTGAATCCGATTGATCTGCACTACTTTTAGACCATGATATTCTGCTAATTTCTTTGCTACATTTATACAGCGTTTATCATGCTCTACTTCATACACTAAAATATATTTTCTCAGCTTTGGTTTTCGTAATATTTTTTCATATTGTTTTTTAGAAAGCAAAAATACCGGATCTAAGACCTGACATACAGAATTATTTCCCAAATCATGAAATGCTTGCTTCAAAATCCTTTCTCTCACGGATATAGCAGAAAAATCATTTGTATTTGCTTTTAAATTTTCTTTAAATTCTTGAGTAAATCTGTCTTCGCCCGCACTTGCTGCATAAGCTGCTTTTTTTGCAGTAGTCCTAAATTGCAAAAAATATCCAGGATCTATTCCTACCAGCTCAAGATTCCATACCTGATCGCTTCCTACTAAATAGATATCTGGCTGTTTCAATTTCTCTAAATCAAAACTGTTTTTACAAACAGCAGTCAATTCTATATATCTCTTGGAAAAGCTATCAAATTTTGCCTTTCTCACTATTTTCAAAGGAATCATGAGCATCCCTTTAATCGCTTGTAATAAATTTTTACTTTGAATAACATTTTCCCAAACAGATTGCTTTTTTCTTATCACTTTAGGTATATAATCGACAACCTTTACATCATATCCTTTTATCTTTAGAAATTTATATAAAGCATACTCCTGTAAAGCAGCTCCAACATTCGTTGTATGCGAAAATGTAATTATATATATGTTCATAATCTATAAATCCTTAATATCTTAATTTCAAAAAACTGTTGCTATTCTTCATTTGTCAAATATTTTTATACTGTGTATACCTCTAATATTTGCTTCGCAATATTTTGAGCAGTAAATTTTTTTTCTATATGAGCTCGGATTTGTTTTTTATTATACTTCCAAGCATTGTGATACATAAAAAGCATTCCTTTCTCCAATTCCTCTATGCTGTCTCTTGAAACAAGAATTCCGACCTCATCATTTACAAAATCTTCAGGTCCTCCGCATTTTGAAGCAATTACAGGCAGTCCTGACGCCATTGCCTCAATATACGCAACTCCAAACGTTTCTGAATAGGAAGGTAATACAAAACAATCATACCCTTGATACAGGAATCCAATTTCCTCTCGTGAAAGTTGTCCGTAAAATATTACATGATTCTTCACTCCTAACCTGTCAGAAAGATCTTCCATTTCCTTTCTTAATACTCCCTGTCCAACAATTCCAAGAAAAACATCCTTATGCATTTGGTACACCTTAGCAAATGCTTCTATAAGCATATGGTGCTGTTTAATCGGAACTATATTTGCTGTTATTACAAAACCGAATCCTGTATGCTTTTTGGGGTTGAGAGAAAACTCTTCAAAATTAATTATATTAGGTATCACTCTGCATGAAATCCCCGTATGTTTATACAAACTTTTCTTAAGCCCATCACTTACGGCAATCACACATTTTGCAGTGTGATATCCTTCTATTGCGCATTTCCTTAAAGATGCACGGCTATTCTCCTGATTCATCAAACTGGAATGTTCGGTAATTACAAGTGGAACTTGCTTTTTTCTAGCCAAACGTGAAGCCATACAGCCCATTTCTGTAAAATGGGCATGAATTATATCCGGTTTTGATGTTTTAAACACCTTGCTATATAAATACTCTAGTCCCCAGGTTCCGATCCTGCAAAATAAACGAAGCGGCACAGCTCCAACAGGCACATCTATCCTATACCAGCTCACGCCGCATCTCTCACCATGATCAATTCCCCATTTTCTTTTTCTTCTCACAGAACGCAAATCAATGCCAAAAAAAATCACCTCATGTCCTGCAGCCGCTAAAGCCTTCGCCTGATCAAATTCAAATATCCCAATTAATGGATATTGCTCTGTCGGCACTCCATTTGTCACAAAAAGTATGCGCATACTTCTTCCCTTCATCGTCCTTCATTGTTCCAATCCTGTCAATGAATAAATTTTCTCAGTACAACAGACAATTTATCTGTGCGATAATCTTCATGCTCATGTGCCGGCTCCTTCATAATCTGATCAAATTGTTCATCTGAAATTCCCAGATTATTCTTTAATATTTCAATATAGCGTTCCATCATCTTCTCATCATACGGCGACTTTTTAAGCTCTTCCAATGCCTTTTCGCGGGTCATCTGGCCCGATGCTATCATACTGGATAAATGCGAGGTCCGTTTGTCAACGCCAAACTTTTTCGGAAACCAATAAAGCTGTACAAACGCAGTTAAAATATTTTCTAAGTGTTTGCTTCCATAATACTCAAAACCACAGAAATCATATAGCTCTCGAAACGCGCGATCTCTGTTATAATCAATATAATTCAAGGGCCGAAGAGTGACTGCTTTTCCCAGCCTAATATTCATATACTTTTTATAAGAAGAAATAAATTTCAGCTTATCGATGGGCTTTGTCCCGAATTTTCTCTGAATGTCATAAATATTTACGGTATCCATTGCATTAAATACATGATCTTTTTGCAAAATGCATTCAAGCGCAAAATTTCCCCCTGTTAAAAAGTATTTCAGCTTTTCCTTAACCACTGTGTCATATAAAAATGCAAATAAAATATTATCCTGTGGTACCGCAAGATTGGGAACCCCCGCTCTCATATATGCCAGAGTCAACGCGTTAAACTGTTCCGGATCCGGTTTCACTGTCCGCATTTCTATCTGCGCTTTTTCACATAATTTTCGTATATTCTCCTTTGAAATCTCCGTATCATAGCCGTCGTCAATATGGACCGCAAGTATCCGAAGTCCCCACGTATACCCCAAATAGGCAAGATAGGAAGAGTCTAATCCCCCGGACAGGCCCATAATGCAATCGTAAGGCTTATCTTTATTTTCCTTTTTAACCTTAGAGATCATTTCTTCCAATTTTCGCTTCCCTGTCTCATTGGGAAAATAAACCGTCGTATTAATTTCACTTAAAGCTTTCGTACAATAATTGCAAAATCCGTTTTCATCAAACGTAATCGACTTATCTGAGGAGTTATCCATTACACACCTTTTGCAAACACGTATTTTTTCCATACTTCTATCCCTCCAATTTTTCCTTTAACCGAATGTATAAATTAACCAACTGTTTTTCCTGTGTAGTCCAGTTAAACCTCCGAAGCACGGCCTCCCGGCCTCTGCTTCCCATATGTTCAGCTTCCGTCGGATTGTTTAATAAATATTGAATCGCATTTTTCATATCCTGAATATTCCCATGTCTAACCGGAATCCCAAAATGATATATATCATTGAATTCCCTCCATAGCTTAAAATCGGTAAATATCACAGGAACGCCTCTTAGCATTGCCTCGAATAGCTTGTTATTTCCAAGGGTACCCAAATGGCCGCCTGTATCCTTAGAATAGGCCGCGGTAACAATAGCCATACGGCTATTTGATATTTTTTTCGGCAGCTCCTGAAAAGGAAGCACTCCAAAATATCTTACCTTTTTATTGCTGTCTAAAGATCTCAAATAATCGATATCTCCCTTTCTTCGCTCCGGGCCATATAAGTGTAAAAAAATCCCTTCTATATCCTGAATGGCCCTTACAACCGCATCCAGCGCATACTGAATACAAGATATCTGTCCGGCAAAACAAATGTAATCGGATTCTCGGCAGTATCTTACTTTTTCCGACCATAAATTCCCTGCTGCAATAATCGGGTAATTTGTTATCATAACCGTATTTCGATTGGATTCCTTCAGCCTGTTACAAATATGGGGCGTTACAGATATCAGTGCATCCAGCTTTTTAATGACATATTTTTCATATGCTATATAAGCTCTTCCCGCTGCTTTCATAAACCATTTAGGTAAATGAAATACATCACTATCTGCAAATCGGGAAGCAAAATCCTCATGACAGTCAAAGATAACCTGATAACCCGCTTTTTTTAATTTTACCGCATAAGGAAGTAATTCCATGTCATGGATCTGGTATATATCTGCTTGCTTTTTCAGTGCTATTTTATATATTTTTCCGGGCCTAATGAGCAATCGATAAAATGCTGATTTTTTTTCTTCGCCTGTCCCTATAATTGCTATTCCTTCAAACAAACTGCTTTTCCCCTGGGCAATCAGGCAAACATCAAATCCCGCATTCTTTAAAGACACACATTCTTTTAGCAGGATTCTTTGATCTGTTGATTTATGTGTACTTGTGAGATGGCAAACCCTGTTCATTTCGTTTCCTCTAAAAATCTGCGTTCGAAAACAGTCTTATCGACTCGTCTCCCAAACAGCCTTCTGTTTATTTCCAACAAACTTAAAAAAGCCACATAGCAATGCGGCATTTACTGAAATAAAGTAAAAAACAATGGATATCAGTTTCCCAACAATCCCTTTTATTTTGATCTCGCGTTTTACGGTTCCCCAATATACAAGCATTACAAGATAGCCGGTCGCCTGCAAAAGCCACAGAAAAAACCATCCTTTCTCTTTTAATCCCAATATGAAATTACTGATAAACGCAGTTATCATAAAGAAGGGTACAAGCCATTTTATTACTCTGTGAGATACATAGACAAAACTGCCCTTTCGCGGAAGCAGCATGCGCCAAAACATCCGCATTGCCTGATAATGACCGGCGCCATCCCTTACATGCCTCTTAAATTGCTCTTCCAGCCGTTCATTCGGTTCCTCATATGCAATCGCTTCCGTATTCAAAATCACATCATAACCCTGCTGTAATATATAAGTGGAAACATAAAAATCATCATTGATAATTCCTGCCGGAATATTCTTCAGGCATTCTCCCCGAATCGCATAAATTGCCCCGTTTGCTCCAGACAGCCTGCCCAGTCCCGACTCTTGCTTTTTTACCCAATTTTCATATTTCCAATAGGCGCTTTCCGATCTTGCGCCTTCTCCTGCAGTATTGTCCACCCGATAGCGCAGCTGTCCGCTTACACAGCCGATTCTTTCATCTTTAAAGCTTTGGACAAGCTTTTGAACAGCGTCCTTCTCAAACATGGTATTCGCATCGGAAAAAACAATGATTTCCCCCTTGGCACGGGAAAGCATCGTATTTAAAGCTGCCACCTTCCCGCCTCTTGGCAGATCCAACACCTGTATCAAGTCTTTTCCCGCTCGTTTTGCTCTTAAAACGGTGTTATCCGTAGATCCATCCGATGCAATCAAAATCTCAGTCTTATTTGACGGGTATTCCAATTGAAGCAAATTCCTGATTTTCTCTTCTATTACCTTCTCTTCGTTGTAAGCTGCAATCAATATACTCACGGCCGGTTTATAATTCAAATCCTTTTCATACGTTCTTCTGGGCAGGAGTTTTAAGATTAAGGGGTAAAGCCCATACGTATAGAGCGGCGCAGCTACAGATAATGCAAACAAAATGTTCCATGCTCTCATTCTCTTCCTAGCCTTTCTTAAAGAGATACTTTCTAAAGGTACGAAATGCCTTTATCGTTCGCACAAAATCCTCCTTGCTTGTAAGGCATTGCTCCGCTTTCATCAAAATATATTTAGGCCTCAAATAGAACTTTTTACGGGCATAATCACAAAATGCAACCATTTCTTCAGCTGTCAAGCTTTCTGTGTTTAATACACAATTATGCATTCCATCAGTCTTCAGCCAATCTGCATATCCGGATGCTTTAATATAATGATGCTCTTTCGCCCATTCATATGCTTCTGTTCCCGGATATACCATTAACGGAAAATATTGCACGGTATCTAAATGAAGCCTTTTAGAAAATTCCAGTGTTTTATGCATGGTTTCCTTTGTTTCCCCTGGATTTCCAACCATAAAGCATCCATGTACACGCATTTTCGCCTTTTTGGCCGCTGCATTAAACCGCAGAGACTGTTCCAAGGTAATTCCCTTATGCATATTATCAAGAATTTCCTGGTTTCCGCTCTCAAAGCCAACTACCACCAATTTGCAGCCTGCCTTTTTCATCAATACCATAGTCTCGTATTTCAAATTTACTCTGGCCTGCACTACCCATTTGAGCTTTATCTGAGCTTCAATCATTAGCTTGCAAAATTCTTTTACATTTTTCTGATCAACGGCAAAATTATCATCGTCAATTAAGATTTCTTTCACTTCCGGAAAATTTTTTGTAATGTATACGCATTCTTCAAATAAATTTTGAGCGCTCCTTTTCCGATACCCTTTTCCGAACATCACTTGTGAATACATACAATAAAAACATTTTGAAGGACATCCTCTGCTTGAAAAAATACTGATTGTAGGATAACTTACATGCGCATAGAAATAATCCTTGATATCCAAATACTTTTTATAAACTTCACTTACAAAGGGAAGCTCGTCCAAATTTTCTATATAAGGCCGATCCGGCGTATGAATGATTTTCCCATCCTTCTGAAAACTGATTCCCAATATTTCTTCATAGCTTTCCGGCTGATACAGTCTGGCTGCTAACTCTCTTACTGTATAGTCATACTCATGCCTTGCTATAAAATCAATATTCATGCCTTCCTTTGATAATATTTCATCCGCACACGCAGATGCATGAGTACCCACCAAACAAATTTTTATATTATTAAAATGTTTTTTTATTTTCTTGACAAAATTCAGATCAGAATCAATGCTTGCTGTTGACGTATCAACGATGATAAACTCTGGCTGATACACCTTTATCATCTGCAGAACCTCTGCATTTTTATAGCATTTTGCCGGTGCATCAATCATTTTAATTTCATGACCGTCCTGATCCAATACACCTGCAGCATAGGACAACCATAGTGGAAAATAAATGGTACCGCTTTTTGTTACTGCAGGACTTCTGGAGCTTTTTGAATACTTATCTAAAAACGGGGGATTTAATAATAAAATTTTCATTGCAATCTACCTCTGCTTTCTATAAACTCAATTTTTCAGTGCTTCCGTTCCGCCTTCTACCACGCCTTCTTTTCGTAATACTGACACAATGGTTCCAAAGATACATCTCATATCGAACAGAAAGCTCATTCTTTTCACATATTCTCCGTCCAATTTAGCCTTAACTGGTATCTCCAATTCATCTCTTCCATTAATTTGAGCCCAACCCGTTAACCCTGGTTTAACATCATTCGCTCCATATTTTTCTCTTTCTGCAATTAGATCCTCTTGATTCCAAAGTGCAGGACGCGGACCAACTATGCTCATCTCTCCTCGAAGAATATTAAAAATTTGTGGAAGTTCATCTAACGAAGATCTCCGCAAAATTCTCCCCACTCGGGTAATATATATTTCTGAATTTTTCAGCATATGCGTGGGCATATTTCGGGGAGCATCTATACGCATAGTGCGAAACTTCAATATTTGAAAATGGGTCTTATGAATCCCAACTCGTTTTTGCCGAAAAAAAACAGGACCTCTCGAGTCCAGCTTAATTACGATTATCAATATGAAAAACAAAGGAAGAAGCACCACCAAGCCCACAGTTGAAAAGCATATATCAATCCCTCGCTTTATTTTCCTATATTCTTTTTGTTTCACGGATTTTCACTCTCCATCCAGTCTATACTTCCCCACAATCTCCAACCCCACCTGCGCATTAAGCACTCTCCCAAACATGGGAATCTCCAGATAAGCCCTCCGCTTATGCCGGTCAATCCTGCGAATGGTCCCTTCCATTCCCCGGAGTGGTCCCTTCTTCACAACCACCTTGCTCCCCACAATGTACCCTTCCGAGAACCTTACCACCCGCTCCCTTCCGGAGAGCATCTCCACAACCTCAATATCCTCCCGGGTCATAGGCGTCCATTTCTCTCCCACGCCCAGGATCTTCGTCAACTCCGGGATATGCTTCAGTGACCGATACAGCTCCTCCACCTCATCGCTGATGACAAAAATATAGCCTGGAAACAAGATGGCCTCCTCCTGACGCCACTGTCCCAGGTGCTTTCGTCTGCGCTCATATCTGGGGGAAAAGCATTCCTTCAGATACCTCTGCACTCCATATTTTTTTATCATTGCCAGGATTTGCTCCTCTTTTCCCGTTGCAACCTGTATTACATACCACATGCGCGTACTCTTTCCGTTACTGTTCACTCCGTGACCAGCAACACGCTTCGCGAGGCACAGAAATCGCAAAAAGATGCGATTTCGCGCTGAAAAACTCGGGATTTCCGCATAAAATGTGCGGAAACGCCTCGCGGAATAGTGATGTGTGAACAGTAACCTCTTTCCTTCATCCTAAAAATGAGTATGCTTCGCCACTTCGCACTTTCGTCCGAATTGAATTCCTTTTACTACTATACCCACCCTCCTTCAAAACGCGGCGAAGCGACGATTTTGAATTCCAGGCTTTTAAATATTCTATAGTTAATTTATATAAGAACCTATTTTTTCTAAATCCATGAGGTATTCCCGCACAAAATGTGCGGAAACACCTCTGCTTTTTTACCTATTAGACAACCACAGTCCCCAGCACGCAGACATCCCTGCCGGCAGCAAGCTCCCGCTCCTTCTTCACAAGCTTGGAGTAAGAAACGCCCTTCCGCTCCAGAAAGACCACAGCGTCATAACTGCCCAGCTCCTCCAGAGCCGTGGCGTCAAATACAATCTGACGATACTCGGAGAAGGCAGCCTCCTGCATATGCTCCTTTAGGCAATCACAGAACTCTGTAACATCTTCCTTGGCTATTGTACCAGCAAGCATGACTTTTTTCAAGCCCTCTTTTTGCGCTGCCGCACCTTTCAGGCTGGCGGCCGCAATCCGCATCTGCTCTTCCCTGGAGATATTGGCATAAGCGCCCTCCTCCAGATGGTACAGCCAATTGTCCAGAAAGCCGAAGAGCTTCTTTTTCCCTGTGGGAGCCTTCACCTCTCCCAGCAGCTGCATACCGAACTCCTCCCGGAACATCTCTGTGCTCTGAAGCTTTCCGCTCATCAGATAGATAAGAATCAGTAAGAAAGCAGCCAAAAATGCTCCCAGCACCAATCCTACAATCGCGAACTTCACGGCTACGGGCACCGGATTCACCAGAACGACCTCCTCCTTCACGGTGATCATCTCGCCCTCTTCGTCCAACACGGTTTCCAGGCTCTTCCGCAGATTCTGCAGGTTATTAAGCAGCGTTGTATAGGCGGTCAATGCATTTGTCTGATACTGCTGAATGCTGGTACTGGTCTTTTCGGACTGCGAGGCGGCCAGTACTTTAAGCTCATGCCCCCCAATCGTTCCATTAAGCTCCCTGCTGTAATCCATGACGGATTTTTCGATTTTTTCCAGATATTCCTTACAGGTATCCTCATCGCCAGTCGTAATTGTTATCTGGAAAATCAACTGCTCCGGCATGACAACCTGCATATTAAGGGTTCCCTGCTCCATCTGGGAGCTTACGATACTTCCGTAATGGTAATCGTCATCACAGCTAAAGGCAAGCAGATACTGCAATTCTCCCTTGGAAATATCCTTGTCGATGTCCATGAGCTGCTCTGCCAGCCTGCCGTCATTTACATAAACTCTATAGGCCATAATCAGGTTCTCCCAGGCATTGGATTCCTGATCATCCGCCATATTCAGGCAGAAGCTTACCGTCCCTACCTGAAGATGATTGGCGTCCAGCTGCATAATCGCAGACTCCTTCAGGTAAGCGTCCTGCTTTTTCAGCTCCCGCTCACTGTCGGCAATAATCTGCTCATAATATACCACATTGGGGTTTTTTATAATCCCTTCTTCAGAGGTTTCCTCTTCTTCCGTCCCTTTCTCCAGGAGGGCCTGCTCCTGTCTCAGCTGATTGCCCTTGACGGTAGACTGGTACTTGTATCCTCCTGCTGCCACGGCGACAATAATCATGGCCAGTACAATCCATCTCCATTTTTTCAGGCAGTAGAACATCAATTCCACCAAGCTGATTTCCTTTTCATAGTTCTCCGAATACTCGTTCATTAGTTATCCTTTCCCCTTTTCTTATTTATACTCTAAACTAAATCATCTTCCGTAACTGTTCAGCCGCCTGCACTGCTGTCACTTTTAATCACATAGGTGGGCACAATCTCCTGGACCTTCTGACGTACCTTTTTGGAATCCTTGTCCGCAATCCGCTTCAGCTCCTCCAGCTGCTCCAGAAAAATCTCCTCATCAAATTCAATGGGCTTTCCGATATGAATCAGCGCATTGCTGGTCTCCTTAAGCCCCTCCTCCCCCATTAAGAGCTCCTCGTAAAGCTTCTCTCCCGGGCGCAGACCGGTAAACTCAATGGGAATATCTTCAAAGGGCTTGTACCCCGAAAGACGAATCAGGTTCTTGGCCAAATCCAGGATTTTTACCGGCTCTCCCATATCCAGCACAAAGATCTCTCCGCCCTTTGCCAGCGCTCCTGCCTGGAGCACCAGGGATACGGCCTCGGGGATCGTCATAAAATAACGGATGATCTCCGGGTGGGTAACCGTCACCGGACCGCCCTGTTCAATCTGCTTCTTAAAGAGAGGAATCACGCTGCCGTTGCTTCCCAGCACATTGCCAAAGCGCACGGCCACAAAGTCTGTCTCCGCGTGCTTGTTCATCATCTGAATTACCATCTCACAGATACGCTTGGAAGCTCCCATAACATTCGTGGGGTTCACCGCCTTATCCGTGGAGATCAGCACAAACCGCCGGACTCCGTACCGGGCCGCCGCCTGAGCCGTTTTGTAGGTTCCGAAGACATTGTTTTTAATCGCCTCATTGGGACTGTCCTCCATCAGCGGCACGTGCTTATGGGCAGCCGCGTGGTAGACGATCTCCGGCCGGTAGGTCTCAAAGATGGAATTCATTCGATGGGTGTTCCGCACAGAGGCAATGAGCACCACCAGGTCAAGGGCCGGGTATGTCTTCTTAAGCTCCTGCTGTATATCGTAAGCATTATTTTCATAAATATCAACAATGATCAGCTGCTTAGGATTATGGGCGGCCAGCTGCCTGCACAGCTCACTTCCGATGGAGCCGCCTCCGCCTGTCACAAGAATTCGCTTTCCTGCCACATAGTCCATGACAGATTCCACCTGCAGCTTGATGGGCTCCCTTCCCAGAAGATCCTCAATCTCCACCTTGCGCAGAGTGGAAATGCTGACCTCCCCGGTGATCACCTGATAAAGCCCCGGCAGCACCTTAAGCTCACAGCCTGTCTCCTGGCAGAGCTGAAGAATCTCCTTCACCTCCGACCGGGAAGCCGAAGGCAGGGCCACAACAATCTCGTCAATCTGAAGTTCATGAGCCAGAAAGCGGATATCCTCCCTTCCGCCCATGATCTTGACGCCCCGCAGATACTTTCCCTGCTTGGCCTGATTATCGTCTATCACACAGCAGACCTTCTGATCCAGATAGCGGCTGTTCTGAAATTCCTTGATGATCATGGCTCCCGCCTCTCCGGCGCCGATGACCATGGTATTCTTTCTGGCATCCTGGCGGATTCCCGCGCGCTTCTCCGAGAACATCCGCATAATCCGGTAAGCAAACCTTAAGCTTCCCACTCCCAGAATCAGGATCATATATTTCATCAGATAGTAGGAAACGGGCATCCGCATTTTTAAGACTGCCATAATCACAATCTGAGAGAGAATGCTTCCGGAGCAGGCCCCAATCACATTCAGAAACTCCGTGGTGCTTGCAAAGCGCCAGACACTGCGGTACAGCCGAAACAAAATAAAAATAACAATTGTAATAGTAAGATTCACCGGAAGATAGTACAGCTCAAAATCAACGTACTTCATCTCCATCTTACTGAAAGAAAAATCAAAGCGGATATATAAGGACAAAAATCCGGATATGGTAATAATCAGGATATCCAGAATCGCCAACAGCGCAACCCGATTTCGCGGCGCATTTTTTTCAACAAAGCTTTCTAAATTCATACCATCCCTCTTTTGCACTATGCATATACGGACCTATTATACACCAGTATTACCGTAATGGCAAACCTTAATTATTCCGAATCCCCATTGTTTTTTTCCATTTCTGCCTGAAAAACGGTGAAATTCCGGTTTTTCGGTAAAAAAATTTAATTTTTAAAAAAAAATTTCCAAAAGCGTACGATTTTCTTCTTCTCGATCGTATTCATTCATGTACGACAAAGCTAAGCTGCTCCAGTCAAGCACAAGCAGTACAGGCTGCCGCAAAGCCAGAGGGGGAGACTTTGCACAGGCCACGGCAAAACACCCACATATTGCCGAAAATACAAAAGGAAAGGTACTATTATGGTGAAAAAAATTCAAAGCATTCTCTATTCCGCCGGTGTTTTTCAACACTATTACGGCTACAACTATTTTCAGCAGGCAGTGCTTCTGGCTGTGGAAAATCCCGAGCGTCTGCAAAGCATTCGAAAAGAAGTCTATCTTCCCATTGCCCAGGAAAATCACACGACAATCGCCAACGTAGAGCGAAATCTCCGCACGGTTCGCGATGCACTGATTAAAAACGGCGGGCTGGAAACCCTGGAGTCCCTGATGGGCTGTCCTCTGTGGTGCGGCAAAAAGCCTTACCCGAAGGATCTCATCAGCATCTTCGCCGCCTATTTAAGCGAATAAAGGCCCAAGGCCGCCTTGTGCACTGAGGGTAAAACCAGCTTATGCAGGAACCGCAAATGCTGTTGCCCTCAGGGCGCAAGGCCATTTTACTCCATAAACAGCGCCTCGTAGTCAAAGGTAGTATAGAACTCACCGACCCTTTCACAGTAGGCCTGATAATTATCCCTGGTAAGCAAGTGCTCTCCCTCCCGCATCCAGCGCAGGATCCGAGAATTTATCTCTTCACTGTAATGAATCTCGTCCTTATAATAGTCCAGATCACAAATCAAATCAAATTCATCCGAAAAGGCAAACAGATAAATATTATCATAAGAAAGCAGAAGCTCTATCGCCTCCCTCTCTATCTGAAGCTGTTTTTCAAGAGCCCCTGTCTGATTCAGATTGTCCCAATAATAGATACTGTAAGGAGTAAAAAACAGATAAAAATCAATTTCCGGATGAGCCTCAGCCAGATCCGTCACATTCTGGGTCAGGTTCCTTCGAAGCATCTCCCGCTCTGCCTCTGTCAACTCCTGAACCATTTCCGTCTTCTCTGCCCGGTGGTAAACGGCATCCATCGCATCCCGGCCAAAAGAAAAAGCAGCGTTCCAGTTCCCATAGTCATCAAAGCTTGTAGTCTCCTGACCGAAGAGGGTATGCCCCAGCACCCCCTTGGTATTATGAAGCAGAACATCCTTATTGAGCACATAATATACATCATTCCACAAAACATCATCGTACAGATAGGTAGGATAAGAGCTCTCCTCATAGCCCGCCGCGTCCGCATCCTGCAAAAGCCAGAGATTATCAAGCCCCCGAACAACAAGCTTAAGCTTCGGATTTACCTCCGCTGCCTTTTCCAGGTTCTCATTGATTTCCTTATACAAAGCCCCCGGAAAGGACACCTTCACCGAATGCACGTCAAACAGAGCATCCAGCTCCGAGGTCTTAAAATTCAGCGTCATAGAAGTACCCGTAATCACCGCATCATAATCAAAATGCCGGATAATCCCGTCATTCTGATACCGTTCATTGTTTAAGGGATAAGATAAGAAGGAAAGAGGCTTATGATAGTGAAAAAAAGGATCTATCACCGCCGTGGCCCCTCCCACCAAAAAAAGACACGCTCCCACCAAAGCCAGCAATGCAATTCCCCATTTTTTATTCACATCCAAAGCACACACCTCCATTCCGTTTCTCAAGATTCCTGCCACCATCCAGGCACATAGGTTCAAAAATTGAAATACAAAAACGTACTGACCCCGGAAAACGAACAGATACACCATACCAGCAGCACGGCCGTCACCAGAAGCCGCCCCATTGTCGGTTCAAACCGCTTCATCCTCTCATAGGCATTGGAAACTCCAAACAGCAAAAACAAAGCCACCGCCAAAAAAACAACCAAAAAGAACTTAGGACCAAGCCAGGAAACGGGAATCAGGCTGGAAAGAAGCTCACATTCCGGAAGGAAAAAGCCCGCCGCAAGGCTGCTTCCTATCCCACCAAACTCAAGGTCACCAATCCGCCCCAGAAGCTTAAGCGCGTCCCCAATGGAATCCGCCCGAAAGAGCACCCAGGTCACATTGAGAAACAAAAAGGTAAACAGCCACTGCACCTGCCCTGGAATCCGCTTAAGCCATCCTTTCCAAAGCCTGGTGAGCACCGAGCAGACACCGTGGCACAGCCCCCACAGCACAAAGGTCCAATTGGCCCCATGCCACAGACCGCTGACCAGAAACACAATCATCACATTCAGGCAGGTCCTTCCCTTCCCCCTCCTGCTGCCTCCCAGAGGGATGTACACGTATTTTGTAAAAAACCGCGTCAGCGTCATATGCCACCGATCCCAAAATTCCGTGATCGTACAGGCCCGGTAGGGAGAATCAAAGTTAAGAGGCAACTCAAGATTCATCATCCGCCCAAGTCCAACAGCCATATCACAATACCCGCTGAAATCAAAATAAATCTGAATCGTATAAAACAGCATCACCAGACAGGCATCCGTACTGTTTAAAAGCTCTATATTCCCAAATCCCCAATTCACTCCCGTTCCGAAGGTATCTGCAATCAACACCTTCTTCCCAAGCCCCAGAGCAAAGAGATACATCCCCCGAATAAAATTTCCCCACTGAAAGCATTTCCGTCCCTCATCCAGAAACTGCGGAACCAGCTCCTCATGGGTCACAATCGGGCCCGCAATCAGCTGAGGAAAATACGTCACAAAACAGGCATAATGCAGAAAATCATACCCCGGCACCTCCCCCCGGTAGGCGTCCACCACAAAGGAAATCTGCTGAAAGGTAAAAAAACTGATTCCAAGAGGAAGCAAAACAGAACGCAAAGGAAAGGCCTGCCCAGAAACCACATTGACATTTTCCAGAAAAAAATCAAAATACTTAAAATAAAACAACAGCCCCAAATTCACCAAAAGAGCCCCGGCAAGCAGCCATCTTCTTCCCCTTTTACCAGACACCCTCCCCAAAAGCACATAAAACCCATAATTACAGAGCACACTGACTGCCATAATCAGCAGATATTCCACATGAAAATACCCGTAAAACCACAGAGACATGCCCAAAAGAAAGGCCTGTCCCAGCCTATATCTTCCAAAATGATTACACCCAAAGTACCCAATGATACAAAGGGGTAAAAACAACAGCACAAATATATACGAATTAAAAAGCATCCCATTCTTCTCCCAATATTATGAAGTTAAGCGCCGGTAGTCCTTGTAGGCTTAACTTAGCAAGGCTCCTGCCTTATTCTACCATCGATCCCCCAAAAAAGAAAGAATATTTCCAAGCGATTGCATTTCCCCTCCACCTATGCTAAATTAAAAGAATGAGACCCTACAATTCCCTCAACGAATCCATACAAGCCCGCTTCGGCGAAAAGCTCTACAAGCTCACCCTGAATATCGGCTGCACCTGCCCCAACCGGGACGGAACCCTGGGAACCCGGGGCTGCATCTTCTGCAGCGCCGGCGGCTCCGGCGAATTTGCCGGTGATCCCACCCTCTCCGTCACCGACCAGATCGAGGCAGGCATCCGCTCCCTGAAAGCCAAACGTCCGGCCACCCGCTACATCGCCTATTTCCAGGCCTACACCAACACCTACGCCCCCGCAGACTACCTGGAAAGCGTCTACCGGGAAGCCCTGAACCACCCGAAAGTGGCCGCCCTCTCCATCGCCACCCGCCCCGACTGCCTCCCCCCGGAGGTCCTAAACCTCCTGGCTGACCTAAACCAAGAAAAGCCCGTCTGGGTAGAGCTGGGCCTCCAAACCATCCACGAGGAAACCGCCGTCTTCATCCGAAGAGGCTACCCCCTTCCCGTCTTCCACGAAGCCGTAAAAGCCCTCCACGCCAGAGGTTTAGAAATCATCGTCCATGTCATCCTGGGCCTCCCAGGCGAAACCAAAGAAATGATGCTTAACACCATCCACTATCTGAACACCTTGCCCATCCAAGGCATAAAACTCCAGCTCCTGCACATCTTAACCCAAACTGACCTGGCCGCCTACTACCGCGAAACAAACTTCCACATCCTCACCCAAGAAGAATACACCGACCTCATCATCTCTTGCCTGGAAATCTGCCGCCCCGACCTCGTCATCCACCGCCTGACCGGAGACGGCCCCAAAGACCTCCTCATCGCCCCCACCTGGAGCGCCAAAAAGCGCCAGGTCCTCAACACCATCCACAAAGAACTAAAACAAAGAAACACCTGGCAAGGAAAATACTACCAAGTTAAGCCCTGAAAGGCCTATAAATGCGCCGGGCAAGAACAGGCCGGAAAAAACAAAAAAGGAGCCCCCAAAAATGCCCAAAGCCCAAACCCTCTACAAACTAATCATCCTATACATGCTAGATCGCGTCACCTTCCCCCTAAGCAACGCCCAGCTCTCCGAATTCATCCTGGACAAGGAATACACCGACTATTTCACCCTCCAGCAATCCCTCTTCGAGCTGACCGATTCCCATCTCATCCGCCCGGAGAAACTTAACAACACCACCCTCTACCACATCACCGAGGAAGGCCGCACCACCCTCACTTATTTTGAGACAAAAATATCCTCCGCCATCCGGGAGGATATCAACACCTTTCTCTCAGAACACAAATACAAGCTCCGCAACGAGCGCTCCACACCCGCCAACTACTACCAGACACCCACCGGCGAATACGCCGCCCACTGCCGGGTCCTGGAGAGGGAATCCACCCTGGTGGATCTCACCCTCACCGTCCCCCTGGAGGAGCAGGCCAAAGCCATCTGCGACCACTGGCGGGAAAAGAGCAAGGAGCTCTACGCTACGCTGATACAGTCTCTTTTATAAGCAATGTCAGGAAGTTAAGCCCTGAAAAGCTTACGAATGCTCCGGGAAAGAACCGCCACTCCTCGCAGGCTTAACTTCCTGACATTGCTTTTGTAAGAGGCTGTATTTTTAACTTATAAATTCTCCGAAACAGCACCGTACTCATAACCACAGCCACAATCTCCGCAATAGGAAAGGCCCACCACACCGCCGACAGCCCACCGATACGGGCCAGCACAAAGGCCACCGGAAGAATCACCAAAAGCTGACGAGCAACCGACACCATAAGGCTGTAGACTCCATTTCCCAGAGCCTGAAACACAGAGCCCACCACAATCCCATACCCTGCAAAGGAAAAACTTAAAGAAATAATCCTAAGCGCCGGAACCCCGATAGCCAGCATATCCTCAGAAGCCTCAAAAATTCCCAGAAGCTGCTCCGTGAACAAGTGGAAGATCCCAAGCCCCACCAGCATAATCGTCACAGCCGTCCCGATACTGAGCCAGGCCGTCTGCATAATCCGCTTTTTCTCCCGGGCCCCGTAATTATAAGCAACAATCGGCACCATCCCATTATTCAGTCCAAACACCGGCATAAAGATAAAGCTCTGAAGCTTAAAATAAACGCCAAACACGGAAACCGCCGTGGAAGTAAACATCATCAGAATCTTATTAATGCCAAATACCATCACCGAACCAATGGACTGCATAATAATAGAAGGAACCCCCACCTGGTAAATTCGTTTGATGGTAGACTTGTCCGGCCGAAAGCCCTTCATATTAATATTAATCTCCTTATTCTTTGTAAGGTTAAAGAACACCCCCAGCAGCATTCCGCAGATCTGTCCCACCACGGTTGCCACCGCCGCTCCAAGCACCTCAAGCCTGGGAAATCCAAAAAGCCCAAAGATCAAAATCGGATCCAAAACAATATTGATAATAGCCCCCAGTCCCTGGGTGTACATATTATAAATAGTCATTCCCGTAGACTGCAAAAGCCGTTCGCTGATCACAGCCAGAAACAGCCCAAAAGAAAAGACCGTCACCACAAACACATACTGGGTTCCGTAAAATAAAATCTCCGGATCGTCCGTCTGAATCAAATAAAACTGCCTAGAGCCCAAAAACCCCAGAACGCCAAATACCAGATAGCTTACAATCCCCAGAAACAATCCGTTCCGGGCCGCCAGATTGGCCTGCTCAAACTGCTTTTTCCCCAGAGACCGGGACAGCAGCGCATTGATGCCCACGCCCGTTCCCACGGACACGGCAATCATCAGATTCTGTACCGGAAATGCCATAGACACGGCAGTCAGAGCGTCCTCATTCAGCTTGGCCACAAAGGCGCTGTCTACTACATTGTACAGAGCCTGCACCAGCATGGAAATGATCATAGGCATAGACATAGTAAACAGTAATTTCGGTATGGGCATATAGCCCATTTTGTTCTCACTTTGTACTTCAGTCATTCTTCTCTCCTTCTAAACTCATTCAGTCCCTTTGCCAGCTCTTTTATATCCCGGAGCACATCCGCAAAGGCCCCGGCCTGGTAAAGACTTACCAGAATCATGCCGATGGGCACTGCAAGGATCATGCCGAAAATACTGCTGACCTTATAACCAATAAACATAAAAAACAGGGTGGACAGAGGATCCAGTCCAATGCTGTCCCCCACAATCTTCGGCTGTATCAGCTGGCGCACCAGCTGGCTTACCAAATAGATAATAATAAGTCCCACCGCAAACTGATAATCCGCACTGAGCACCTTTAACACCGCCCAAGGAATCAGAGCCGTCCCGGTTCCGAAAAAGGGCAGAAAATCAAGAAATGCAATCAGAACAGCCAGTAAAACCGCATAGTGAATCCGAAGAATCAAAAAGCCCACCAGCAAAATCAGGGCAACCACGCCCATAATCTTAAACTGCGCCTTAAAATAGCCTCCGATGGCTCTCCGGAACTTTTCCGTAATAAAATGCCATTTGCTGCGAAGCCACTCGGGAATGTAATCCCGGACAGTCTGCACAATCCGATCCCGCTCCGCAATAAAAAAGTAAGCGGACAAAATGGCAAAAATCACATGGATCAGTACATTGGGGATATTCTTTGCCACCGTACCTGCCGCCGCCACCGTAGGCTTTCCGATGGCCCCAATCACATCTCCCAGAGATTGCGTCAGAGAATCCGTAAGGTTGGACGCGCCCTCCCGAAGCTGAGGCGGAAACCGCATGGAAAAGCCCTGAAGGTTCTCCCGAATCTCCTCCACATCCTGCAAAAAGGAGCCGTAAATATCGGGAAGCATGGCAATAAATCCATAAAGCTCCCGGGCAATGGCAGTCACGGCAAAATATCCCCCCACTACCACCAAGGCAATCGCAGTGATAATAATCACCATGGAGCTGTGCCGCCGCACCATCTTAAGCCGCCGCTCCATAAAGCGGACCAGCGGATTTGCCAGAAGGGCAATGATCCATCCCACCACAAGGGGCATAAAGAACACCAAAAGCCTGGGAGTCAGGACAAACAGCAGCACAAGCCCCACCGCATAGAGCAGGATATTCACCAAACAGCGCAGATACTTTCCAGACATTTACTCCACCTCCGATTCCTCCGAATCCACAAGAAGTCCCTCCATCTGCTCCCAGATTTCCTCCCGGCCCTGCTTGGTCAAGGCGGAAAAGGAAAGCACCGGGGTTTCCGGCTTCACCTTAAGCCCTGTACGCACCATGTTCAGATGCTTCGCAACCTGGCTTCTGTTGATCTTATCCAGCTTTGTGGCAATGATGATAGGATCATAGCCATTGCAGACGATCCAATCATACATTTGCTTATCGTTGGCCGAAGGCTCATGGCGGATGTCTATCAGAAGGAAGACAGCTCTAAGCCTTTTGGAGCCGTGAAGGTATCGCTCAATCAGCTTTCCCCACTTCTCCTTCACTTCCTGAGACACCTTTGCGTAGCCATAGCCCGGCAGATCCACCAAATACATGGCGTCATTGATATTATAAAAATTGATGGTCTGGGTCTTCCCCGGCTGCGCGGAGGTTCGGGCCAGAGACTTCCGGTTCATCAATGCATTAATCAGGGAGGATTTCCCCACATTGGACTTCCCGGCAAAGGCAATCTCCGGCAGGGTATTCTCCGGCAGCTTGCTGGTGATGCCGCACACCGTTTCCAGACTTACATTTTTAATGATCATGAAAGGCCGCCTCCAATACCTCTTTCATCTGCTCTACATACACGATTTGAATCCCCTTTCGAATCTCGCCGGAGATCTCCTCCACGTCTCTCTTATTCTTCACAGGCACCAGTACCTTCTGAATGCCTGCACTCTTGGCTGCCAGAATCTTTTCCTTTAAGCCGCCGATGGGCAGCACCCGTCCCCGCAGGGTAATCTCTCCCGTCATGGCCACATTGGCATACACGGGAATCTCTGTGATGGCCGAGAGCATGGCCGTGGCCATGGTGATTCCCGCCGAAGGCCCGTCCTTGGGAACGGCTCCCTCCGGAATGTGAATATGAATATCATGCTCCTGGAAAAATTCCTTATCAATTCCATAATCGCCGCTGACCGAGCGAATGTAGCTCAAGCCCGTCCGGGCAGACTCCTTCATCACGTCTCCCATCATACCGGTCAGGGAAATTTCTCCCTTTCCGGGCATAATATTGACCTCAATCTGAAGGGTATCCCCTCCCACGCTGGTCCAGGCCAGGCCCCGCACGATCCCGATCTCATCGGTTTCATTTGCCATATCAAATACATACCGGGGCTTTCCCAGATACCGGCTCAGGTTATTCTCCGTCAGGCGGACAGCCTTTTTATCCTGCTCCAGGATCTCCCGGGCTGCCTTGCGGCAGACCTGCCCCAGCTTGCGCTCCAGCTGACGCACACCGGCCTCCCGAGTGTAGCTGTGAATCAGTGTCTTAAGCGCCCCGGCGCTGATAGAAAGCTGCCCCTCCTTCAGGCCGTTCTTCAGAAGCTGCTTGCCGATGAGATGCTCCCTGGCAATATGTACCTTTTCATTCTCCGTATAGCTGCTCACCTCAATGAGCTCCATCCGGTCCAAAAGCGGCCGGGGAATAGTCTGGGTATCGTTGGCAGTGGCAATGAAGAGCACCTCGGACAGATCCATGGGAATCTCCACATAGTGATCCTGGAAGCGGCTGTTCTGCTCCGCATCCAGCACCTCCAAAAGAGCCGACGAGGTATCCCCCTTGTAATCGCTGCTCACCTTGTCAATCTCGTCCAGCAGCATCAGGGGATTCTTCACCCCGGCCTGGCGCATGCCGGCCGCAATTCTTCCGGGCATGGCCCCCACATAGGTTCTGCGGTGCCCGCGGATCTCCGCCTCGTCCCGGACGCCTCCCAGGCAAATGCGCACATACTTCTTATTCAGTGCCCGGGCAACGGATCGGGCAATGGAGGTTTTTCCCGTTCCCGGAGGGCCCACCAGGCAGAGAATGGGGCTGCTGCCCTTCTTGGTCAGAGTCCGCACGGCCAGGAATTCCAGCACCCGCTCCTTCACCTTTTCCAGTCCATAGTGATCCGCATTGAGGATTTCCTCCGCATGCTTTAGATCCATGCTGTCCCGGGAGGTCTTTTCCCAAGGAAGCTCAAGGAGGGTCTCAATATACCCCCGCAGCACTGCGCTCTCAGAGGAGTTGTTCCCAATGCTTTGAAAACGATTGATCTCCTTGCGGATCTTTTCCTTTACCTCCTTGGGCGCTCGAAGCTTATCCACGGCCTCCCGGAAATGATCCGCGTCCGTGCCGGAGGTATCCTCCCCCAGCTCCTCCCGAATCACCTTCATCTGCTCTCGAAGAAGGTATTCCCGCTGATTTTTGTCTACCTTTGCCTTAATCTTCTCCTGGAGCTCCCGCTTAAAGCGCATAATTCCGACCTCTTTGTTCATCAGGGTCCCAAGAAGCTCAAACCGCTCCGTTAAGCTCCCTGCCTCCAGAAGCTTCTGCTTCTCTTCATAATGAAGAGGCAGATGGATCATCAGCTGTCCCATAAGCCTGGGCAGCTCCGTCATCTCTCCCAGCTGGCGCTCCAGTTCCTTACCTGCCTTTCCGCTCTCCTGACAGTAGGCCTGAAAGGTCTCCTTAAGACTTCGAATCATAGCCTCCAAAACATCCGGCTGCAGATCTTGCGGCTCCTCCTCAAAGCGGATGACCTCCGCCTCGGGATAGTCGCCGTCCAAATCCAGATGGCTCATCTCTCCCCGCTCCAGACCTTCCGCCAGAATCCGCAGAATATTGTGAGGCAGCTTAATCACCTGCTTCACCGAAGCGATGGTTCCGATCCGGTAGAGATCCTCTGCCCCAGGACTCTCTGCCTGAGCATTCTTCTGGGTCACCAGAAACAGCCGCTGCTCCCGGAGCATGGCCTGCTCAATGGCCCGCACAGAGCGATCCCGGCTCACATCAAAATGAATGACCATATCCGGCAAAACCGTCATCCCCCGCAGGGCGACCACCGGCAAAATCTGAATCAATTCGCTCATGTCTCTCTCCTATTCCAGTCCCCGGGCTGCCACAAAGTAAGACGGCAGACTTTTCCAATATCCAGTGTCCGGCTGTTCGCGCACAGGCTGTCTGATATGGACGGAGATTGCCTTGGCAATGTCCGTCCAGAGCAGACAACCTGTACGAGAACCGTCCGAACACCGGATATGGAAATGGCTGACGTCTTACTTTGCGGCAGCCCCCCTAATTTTAATCTAATAAGAGATTCCAGGCTAAGCCCGGAATCTCATCTCATTGCTTGTCGTTACAGGACTTCCAGTTCCCTCTACGACCTCCTTGGTGATCACGCACTTGGTGATACTCTCATCCGATGGAATCTCGTACATGGTATCCATCATAATGTGCTCCATGATCGCCCGCAGGCCTCTGGCTCCCGTCTTTCTCGTTACCGTCTGTGCGGCGATGGCCTCAATGGCCTCCCGCTCGAAGGACAGCTTCACTCCATCCAGCTCAAGCATCTTCTTATACTGCTTGACAATGGAATTCTTTGGCTCCACAAGAATGCGCACCATATCCTCCTTGGTCAAAGCATCCAGGGCCACCGTCACCGGCACACGGCCCACGAACTCCGGTATCATACCGAACTTCACCAGATCCTCCGGCAGCACCTGCCGAAGCAGCTTGCCCACATTCTCCTCCTCATTGGGCTTTGTCACCTCTGCGTTAAAGCCGATGGAACGGCGATCCATTCTCCGCTCAATCACCTTGTCAAGGCCCTCAAAGGCGCCTCCGCAGATAAAGAGAATATTGGTGGTATCAATCTGAATCAGCTCCTGGTGAGGATGCTTTCTTCCTCCCTGAGGAGGCACGGAAGCAATGGTTCCCTCCAGAATCTTAAGAAGGGCCTGCTGTACGCCTTCTCCCGATACATCTCTGGTAATGGACGGATTCTCTGACTTTCTGGTAATCTTGTCAATTTCGTCAATGTAAATGATTCCGTGCTGTGCACGCTCTACGTCGTAATCCGCAGCCTGAATAATCTTTAGGAGAATGTTCTCCACATCCTCGCCCACATAGCCAGCCTCCGTAAGGGAGGTGGCATCCGCAATGGCAAAGGGCACGTTCAAAAGCCTTGCCAGGGTCTGGGCTAGGAGGGTCTTGCCGGAGCCCGTAGGCCCCAGCATCAGGATGTTGCTCTTTTGCAGCTCCACATCCAGATCCTTATCTCTGACTGCCAGAATTCTTTTATAGTGATTGTAAACTGCCACGGAGAGAACCTTCTTGGCTTCCTCCTGGCCGATGACATACTCATCCAGGAACTCTTTGATCTCCTTCGGCTTCAGAAGATTGATTTCCTCATCCTGGAGCTCCTGCTCATCCAGCTCCAGCTCCTCTTCAATCAGCTCTGCGCACAGCTCTATGCACTCGTCGCAGATGTAGGTGCCGCTGGGACCGGAAATCATTTTCCGTACCTGCTCCCCGGACTTCCCGCAAAAGGAACACCTTACGTTATTATCATTGTTTCTAGGCATAATTTTTCTCGTCCCTTTACTTCCGATTTGCGATCACGCTGTCGATGAGGCCATACTTCACAGCCTCCTCCGCGCTCATATAATTATCCCGCTCCGTATCTACCTCAATGACCTCCAGAGGCTGCCCCGTATTGGCTGCCAGGATTTCATTCAGCTTTTTCTTGGTGCGCAGAATGTGATCCGCCACAATCTTAATATCCGTAGCCTGACCCTTGGCACCGCCGGAGGGCTGATGTATCATAATCTCCGCATTGGGAAGGGCCATACGCTTGCCCTTGGTTCCCCCGGCCAGAAGGAAGGCCCCCATGCTGGCTGCCATTCCCATACAAATGGTGGATACGTCACACTTGATATACTGCATGGTATCATAGATGGCCATTCCGGCCGTCACCGAGCCGCCGGGACTGTTGATATACAAATTGATATCCTTTCCCGGATCCTCGGACTCCAGAAACAAAAGCTGTGCCGTCACCAGGCTTGCGGTCACATCATTGACCTCTTCTCCCAGGATAATGATCCGATCCTTTAAAAGTCTGGAATAAATGTCGTAGGAGCGCTCGCCCCTGCTGGTCTGCTCAATTACATAAGGTACCAAACTCATATTCATCATCGCTCTCTCATTTCCTTTCTATAACCAGTGCAGGATCTCTGTCCTTTTATTTCTCCACTGCCGCCTCTGTCACCAGCTCAACGGCCTTCTTGATGGACAGATCCTCTCTCATATTCTTCTTCTCGTCGTCGCTGATAAGCTCCTTGAGCTTATCGAGCTCCATCTTGTAGGCCTCTGCCATGCGGGTCATCTCCGCCTCAATCTCCTCGTCCCCGATCTCGATGTTCTCGGCAGCCGCAACAGCCTCCAGAACCAGACGGCTCTCAATGCGCTTCTTTGCCTGAGGCTTCATCTGATTGGTCATGGCATCCAGAGAGGTTCCCGTGTACTGCATATACTGATCCATAGACATTCCCTGCATCTGCAGTCTCTGTGCAAAGTCATCTACCAGATATTCTGCCTGGGTCTCAATCATGGCCTCGGGAATCTCCATCTGAGCGCCCTCAATGATCTTCTCAATGACAACGTCCTCTTTCTTGGCCTTGGCATCCGCAGCCTTGCGATCCTCTACCTTTTTCTTGAGATCTGCCCGATATTCCTCCAAAGTGTCAAACTCCGATACGTCCTTTGCAAACTCGTCGTCTGCCTCGGGAAGCTCCTTCACCTTAATCTCTTTCACCGTGCATTTAAATACGGCTGCCTTTCCTGCCAGATCCTTGGCATGGTAATCCTCCGGGAAGGTTACGGAAACCTCCACTTCTTTTCCAAGCTCAGCTCCGATAAGCTGCTCCTCAAAGCCGGGAATGAAGGCGCCGGATCCGATGGTCAGGGGATAGTCCGTACCCTTTCCGCCGTCGAAGGGGACGCCGTCCACAAAGCCCTCAAAGTCGATCACCGTCATATCCTTGTCCTGAACAGCCCGGTCCTCCACGGTGATGGTTCTGGAGTTGTTCTCCCGCTCCTTATCCACCTCGGCGGTAATTTCCTCCTCGGTGGCAGTGGTGTCGGCCTTCTCCACCTCAATGCCCTTGTACTGGCCCAGGGTCACCTCGGGCTTCACGGCAACCTCAGCCGTGAACACAAAGGGCTGTCCCTTTTCAATCTTGACAATATCAATGGCCGGACGGGACACCAGCTTGAGCTCACACTCGTCGGCCGCCGCAGCGTAGGCATCGGGAATCAATGCATTGGCTGCATCCTCGTAAAAAATCTCCGGTCCGTACATTTTCTCAATCATCTGACGGGGCACCTTGCCCTTGCGGAAACCGGGGACATTGATCTTGTTTTTATTCTTCAGGTACGCTTTCTGAAGGGCCTGCTCCAGCTCCTCTGCAGACACCTCAATGGTAAGCTTTGCCATATTTTTCTCCAGTCTTTCTACCTGTAAACTCATTTTTTATCTCCTCCTTAATTGTATCTCGATACAAATCTTTACATACTTACAGTCATTATAGTAGTATAGCACAAGCTTTTGGGGGAAATCAAGTCCTAAGTAGCGGAATTCTAAGAAAAATCGGGGGGGGGTAGAGCAGTTCCGGCGGGCTATGACGAAGGCGGCTCTCTGACTTTTCCATATCCTGTGTTCGGACGGTTCGCGTACACACTGGATATCGGAAAAACCAGAGAGCCGCCTTCGCCATAGCCCGCCGGAACTGATATAGACTTTCGCACAAGATAAGACAGTCCCTCGTACACCGGTTTCGATATACAAGGGACTGTCCGTTTCTTCTTTTTTATTTGCCGCTCATCTGCTGTTCCTGCTTCATGATCATCTTCTTAACCATTTCGCCGCCAATGGAACCTGCCTGAGCAGAAGTCAAGTCACCGTTGTAGCCTTCCTTTAAAGGCACACCCAGCTCGCTGGCAACCTCCTCCTTGAAGCGATTCATAGCTGCTTTCGCCTCGGGAACTGCCATCTGGTTTGTCTTAGACTGTTCTGTCATCTGTATCACCTCCATGCTCCTATTGTATACCGACAGCACGCCCGGCATACTGGAAATGAAAGGAAGCGGATCACAGCCGTCTCACAGGATAGGAAAAAGAATTATGTTGTTTCGTGGCCGTAAACAATGCTTTTTCGGATCTCCTCGGATTTTTCTTTTCCAAATAATTGTTCAATCAGGGAGAGGGCAAAGGGAATCGCCGTTCCCACACCCCGGCTGGTAATGAAGCTTCCATCCACGACTACCCGGTCTTCTAGGTACTCCGCACCTGTAAGCCCCTCCTGGCAGCCGGGATAGCAGGTGGCCTTTCTTCCTTTTAAAAGGCCCATGTGGCCAAAGACCGTGGGAGCCGCACAGATGGCCGCCAGAAGCTTTCCCTTTTTTTCCGCCTCTTCCAAAAGAGTGCGAAGCTTTTCGCAGGCCTTCAGGTTGTTGGTTCCGGGCTGTCCTCCCGGCAAAATGAATAAATCCTGAGCTTCGAAATCTACCTCCTCAAAGAGCGCGTCCGCTGTGACAGGAATCTGATGGGAGCCTGTGACCGTCCGGTCCGTTCCCACAGATACCATGGTTACCTCTGCTCCTGCCCGGCGCAGCAGATCGATGGGAGTCAGAGCCTCCACCTCCTCAAAGCCCGGGGCAAGAAATATGCATGCTTTTTTCATCCTTATGATCCTCCATTTCCGTTCTGTTTCTATATTGTAAACAGTTTATCAAACTTTTGGAGAAATATCCAGAAGACTTTGAAAATCATCTGTAGATCTTGTGGATAGCTGCCGCCAGGCGCGTTATAATAGAAGAAGACCAACGGCAAAAGAAAGGAGCTCCCTTCATGGAAATCGAACGCAAATTTTTAATTTCAAAGCTGCCGGAGAATTTAGATACTTATCCCTTCCAGCTCCTGGAGCAGGCCTACCTGTGCACGGAGCCGGTGGTGCGTGTCCGCCGAAGCGATGACACCTACACCCTGACCTACAAATCCAAGGGGCTCATGAGCCGGGAGGAGTACAACCTGCCTCTGACGGCGGAGAGCTATGAGCACCTGAAGAAAAAGGCGGACGGCAATGTGATCCGCAAGAAGCGCTTTCGGATCCCTCTTCCGGAGGGGCTTACCATTGAGCTGGATGTCTTTGACCCACCTTTTGGGGATCTGGTTCTGGCCGAGGTGGAATTCACCTCCGAGGAGCAGGCCCTGGCCTTTCTCCCTCCGGCCTGGTTTGGGGAAGAGGTCACCTGGTCCACAGAGTATCACAACAGCACCTTAAGCAAACGGCAGTTTTCGTAAAGCCGCCGGCCGTGGGGCTGTCGCAAAATAAGGCAGCCCCATCTTATTTTGTGAAAACATATTTGTCATCTTTTGAAGACAAGGCGCATTTCATTGCTTCGTTTTCTTCCATTTTGAATAAAATTAAGGGGAAGCTGATATAATAAGTCCATTATTTTTGGGGAGGAGTAGTGGAATGCGCGAATTAAAAGTGGCTGACAATATGCGTGAACTGCGCACTGCCAATGAATATTCCCAGGAATTTATCAGCAAGCTGATTCATATTGCCCGCCAAACCTACTCCCTTTATGAGACCGGAAAGCGTCCGCCGGATTTGAAGTCCGTCTGCTATCTGGCCAACCTCTACGGCGTATCCGTGGATATGCTGCTCTATGCGGATTTATCTGCGAAGCAGATTGCGGATTCTTCTACGGACGAGCATTTTGCCATCGCGTCGGAAACAAGCGCCATTCCTATAAGCGGCGCCGATGCCCGTATGCTGGCCAACTATAAATCCCTGTCTCCTGAGCTTCAGAAGGAGGTTCGGGAATTCGTCCTTTTCAAAAAGAAATTGTTTGAGGCTGCTCAGACACCGAAAAAGGAAAAGAAATAGACGTAAGACCTTCTTATCCCTTATATACGATCCTGCCCCCGCAGATGGTATAGTGAACCTTCCCCTGAAGGGTCTTCCCCAGGAAGGGAGAATTCACAGCCTTGGAGGCAAACTGTTCCACAGTCCAGAGCTCTTCTTCGTCAAAGAGCACTAAATCCGCCGGCGCTCCCGGCACAATTCCTTGATAGTCAAAGCCATATAGCCTGGCCGGATTCCGGCTCATCTTCTCCATCAGCTGCATCAGCGTCAAATGTCCCGGCCTTACCAGCTCTGTGATCCCAAGAGCCAGCGCTGTCTCCAGACCAATGATTCCGCTGGGAGCCTCCGTAAAAGGTCTTGCCTTTTCCTCCTCACTGTGAGGCGCATGATCCGTGGCAATGAGATCAATGGTTCCGTCCTTAAGGCCCGCAATCACAGCCCGGCGATCTGCCTCCGTGCGCAGAGGGGGATTCATCTTGGCACAGGTTCCATAAGTCAGCACCGCCTCCTCCGTGAGGGTAAAATGATGGGGGGCAGCCTCCGCCGTCACACGGGCTCCCTTTGCCTTGGCTCTTCGGACAGCCTCCACGGCGCCTGCCGTGCTGATATGCTGAATGTTCACCCCGGCTCCTGTCTCGAGAGCCAGAAGGCAGTCCCGCTCTACCAGACGGATTTCCGCCTGAGCGGGAGAGCCGCCGATTCCAAGCCTTTTCGATACGGCTCCCCGGTTGATTCCGTTATTTTCAATAAGAGCCGGATCCTCCTCGTGAAGACTCAAGGGCACCCCGAGCCTGGCCGTCTCCTCCATGGCATCCCTAAGAAGCCTCTCGTCCAGAAGAGGAATGCCGTCGTCCGTAAAGCCCGCCGCTCCCAGAGCGCGAAGCCCTCTCATATCCACAAGCTCTTTTCCCTGCATTCCCTTGGTGACACAGGCACAGGACTTTACGTGAATCCCCGTATGAGCCCCCTTTTCCAGCACCTGAGTTAAGATCTCCCCGCAGTCAATGACCGGCTTTGTATTTGCCATGCACACCACGGTGGTATAGCCGCCCCGAGCCGCCGCCTTTGCGCCTGTCTCGATATCTTCCTTATAGGTAAGGCCCGGATCCCGAAAATGCACATGCACATCCACCAGTCCCGGCGCCGCCGTAAGGCCAGAGGCATCCAAAATTTCCACGCCGTCGGCTTCCCTGAGCGCATCCTCGCCCACAGACCGGATCTTCCCCTCTGCAAGCAGCAGATCCAAACGCTCGTCCCGGCCGGTCAGCGGATTAAGAACTCTTGCTCCCCGAATTCCAATCATGATTCTTCCTCTTTCGGTATCAGCGTCTTATTGGCATACTCCACAAAGCTCTCCGTGGAATCTTTCACGCTGTACTCTCCGTTCAAAATCTCTGTCAGCATCTGATACCAGTATACCCGCATCTCCTCAAAGCCCGTGACATAATTATAGTAGGTTCCGCTGTAGGGCAGAAGCGCCTCATAGAACAGGGCCTCCTCATTTCCTCCATACACATCGCCCATGGAGGCCCGCACCGGAAAGCCCCCGCTTCGCACCACATTTTCCGCCGCCACGGCTTCGTCATTGCACAGGAAGTCCACCAGACAGCGGGAGGCCTCCTCCTTTTTCTCATCCTCTGTTTTGAAAATGCAAAAACCCTTGAGCATATATTCAAGCTCCGGAATTCCGTCCTCGGAAGGATAAGGCATCACAACCACCTCCACCCCGTTGTCTGAAAGCGCCTGGGCATTGGTCAGCGCCTGAGGCAGGCTCCAAAGAAGACAGAAAGAATTCTCTCCGTTTACAAAGGAGGTAACCGCATCCGCACCGGTAGAGCCGGTTCCATTCTGAATCCATCCCTTTTCCATCCACTCCTTCACCTTGGTCAGGGCCTGCTGGTTCGCCTCGCTGTTCATGGTATAGGCAGAGCCGTCCTCGTTCATCAGACTTCCGTCATAGAGATTGGTCAGAAAAGAACGGGTGGCGTAATCTCCGGCAATCCCGGAACAGTAAAGGATTCCTCCGTTAAACCCGGAATCTCCCAGCTTCTCCAGCACCTGCTCAAAAGCCTCGGTGGTCCAGGTGCATGCACCCTCCCGGTTCATAAGCTCTATGGCGCCGGAGCCCTCAATCATAGAGCGGTTAAAGGCCATCACATAATTGGAAGCGCTGAAAGGATACATCACATAAGCTCCCCCGCTTCTGCAGGCGCTCAAAATCCCCTCACTCACCACATCGGAGACCATTTCCTCCGTAAACATGGCGTTCAGCTCTGTGAGAACGCCCTCCTTTGCATAACCCCCAATCCGTCCCGGCTCGTCCAGCAGAACATTGGGAAGCTCCAGCCCCTCTCCGTCAATCAGATCCTGGACCTCATCCGGTCCCTCCGTATAATCCATCAGGCGAAGCTCCACCCGAATATTAGGATATTTCTTATTAAATTCCTGAATCAAAGTCTGCTCATAGGCCCCTTCTTCCTGGCCCTCCTCCTGCAAAAAGCTGGGATAAGTCCACCAGGAAATGGTGGCCTCCAGATCCGAGACTACCTCCGTCTCCTCTTCCGTCTCCACCGGTTCTGCCGTTTCCTCAGACTCCGGCTCCACTGCTTCTATCTCTATCTCATCGCCCTCCGGCTCCCTGCCCTTACAGGCGCTCATTCCCAAAACAAGCACCCCAGTCATAGTAAGCGCAACTGCCTTCTTCCAAACGGTCATTTTAAAGCCTCCTGCCTCTTTATCCTGGTCCGCATGCGGACAAATCATACAATCGTGAATAGCTTTTACCACTATATCATAAATTGGTATCTTTTTTCAATACCAGCTTTCCAGTTGACAAGCATTTCCTATTTCGTTTAAAATTAAGAAGAACTTGAAATGGGGCTGCCGGAAAAGTCTGCCGTTTTATTTGGCGTCAGCCCCTTGAAATCAGAGGGAGACTACGAGATGAAACCATTAGAGGGAAGAAAACGCCGCCTCGGCGATCGGCATGACGGCTTTCTTGTGCGGAACCTGGATCCCATGGGAATGCTGATACCGTACATTATGAGAAGCAAATCGGACAGCTGGGTCCTGTTCGAAGATCGCATTGACATTACCCACACACAAGAATTTTTACATACCATGCGCAAAGGCGAGATCCCAAAGCTTACCCTGTACCACATTGTCTTTGCCGCCATCGTACGCACCTATTCCCAGGTCCCGGAATTAAACCGCTTTATTCAGAGAAATCATATTTACGCCCGCAATGAGATGAAGGGATCCATGGTAGTCATGAAAGGCATGCAACGAGACAGCGAGCGCACCACCATCATGCCCCGCTTCGAGATGGACGCCACCCTAAAGGAAGTGGTGGAAGAGATCGAAGCCCTGGCCAACCCCATCGACCGCACCAAAAAAGTAGCTGAAGACGAAAACCGAAACGACTTTGACAAGCTGGAGCTGGCCCTTTCCCTGATCCCCGGATGGCTCATCAGCCTTGTCTTCTCCCTTCTTAAGCTTCTGGACCGCTACGGCCTCATCCCCAAAGCCCTCACGGCCCTAAGCCCCTTCCACTCCAGCTTCTTTATCACCAACATGGGCTCCATCGGCATGCAGCCCGTGTACCATCACATCTACGAATTCGGCACCATCTCCATCTTCGGCGC
This sequence comes from Lachnospiraceae bacterium, assembly GCA_022791635.1. Lineage (GTDB taxonomy): Bacteria > Bacillota > Clostridia > Lachnospirales > Lachnospiraceae > Laedolimicola. The sequence goes on along the minus strand of JAAVZL010000038.1, from coordinate 10,459 downwards.
CATCGGAAGCAAAGAGACCGTCCACGAACTAGATCGCCACGGAAATCTGCGCCGAAAAACCTACCTGAACATGAAATTCGTCGTAGACGAGCGCATCTGCGACGGCTTCATCTACGCCATCGGCTTTAAGCACATCAAAAGCGGCATCTCCAAACCAGAGCAATTGCTAGAACGCCCAAAAGAAGTCATCCACGACCGAATCGACCGAAGATAAATAATACCCCTTAGGATAACCCCTAACCGGGGCGGCCCTCCTCCCCTGCGCCGGTAGTCTTTGCAGACTTAACTTCATGACACTGCCTTACGAGTTGAACAAACTACCGTCCAACAAGGTATTCGAAATAAAAGGAACTGCCCCAAAACAGGACAGCAGACTTTTCCGATATCCCCTGTCCGGCTGTTCGCGTACAGTTTGTCTGATATTGGCGGACGAAAAGTCCGACAAGAGCAGACAAAGTGTACGCGAACCGTCCGAACAGGGATATGGAAAAGTCTGCTGTCCTGTTTTGGGGCAGTTCCTTCCTTAAGCTCCTTCCTTAAGTTATACTAATTCACCACATTGACAGGCCTCCCCTCCAAAAAGGCCTTCACATTCTCCACAGTAATCTCCATAATCCTCTGCCTAGAAGCCTGTGCCGCCCAGGAAATATGAGGCGTAATCAGGCAGTTTTTGGCCCTAAGCAGCGGATTATCCCCCCTAATCGGCTCCGTGGACACCACATCCAACCCAGCCGCATAGACCTTCCCACTGTTCAGAGCATCAGCCAAATCCTGCTCCACCACCAGCTGCCCCCGGCTGTTGTTGATGAGGATCACCCCATCCTTCATTTTGGCAATCGCTTCCTTATTGATCATCCCCTCCGTAGAAGGAAAGAGCGGACAGTGAAGAAAAATTACATCCGACTCCGCAAGCAGCCGGTCAAGCTCCACATACTGGGCAAGCTCTCTCCCCGATTCGCTTTCCTGCGCATCACAGGCAAGAATCCTCATATCCATAGCCCTAAGGATCCGTGCAGTTGCCTGACCAATACGCCCCAGCCCAATGATACCCGCCGTCTTTCCATACAGCTCAATCATAGGATAATCCCAATAGCACCAGTCAGGACTCTCTTCCCATTTGCCCTCCTTAACCGTCCTATCATGATGCCCATAATGAGAACAAATCTCCAACAAAAGCCCCACCGCATACTGTCCCACAATCTGCGTTCCGTAGGTAGGCACATTTACAACCAAGATACCCTTTTCCCTAGCATACCTATAATCTGCCACATTATATCCCGTAGCCAGAAACGCAATCAGCTTCAGGTTGGGACATTTGTCTATCGTCTCTCTGCCAATAGGCGTCTTGTTCGTAATAACAATCTCCGCATCACCGATACGCTCTGCAATGATAGGCGCCTCCTCATAGGAAGTCCTGTCATATACCGTCACCTCCCCCAGCTTTTCAAGCTCCCCCCAGCTTAGATCGCCGGGGTTCTCCGTATAACCATCTAATACTACAATCTTCATCTTAGATATTCTCCTCCCTCCCAGACTTTTCCCTTTTCAGCTTCCTTGCCGCCTCCGCAATGCTTTCCGGAGAAAATCCATAACAATCCGCAAGCTCTCCCGCCGGTCCGGACTCTCCGAAGGTAGTAAGGCCCACACGCTTAACAGGCTTTGGATCATGCTCCACCACCAGTCTGCTGATATACGCCCCAAGACCTCCGTTCACATTGTGATCCTCCACCGTAAGGATCCTCTTTGCCTTTCGGATTTCCTCCACCACCCTGGATGAATCCTTTGCATGAATGATGTTCACATCCCCCACAGTTACCCGTATACCCTCTGCCTTCAAAATATCCGCCGCCTTCAGCACCCGGTCAAGCACAAAACCGCTGGACAGAAGAAGGACGTCGTCCCCGTATTCCCTCAGAATGCGGATGCCTTCCATAGAAAAGGGCACCTCTCTCTCATAGACATCCGGCTCCTTGCCGCTTCCGGCCCGCACATACACAGGTCCCTCCACCTGGGCTGCCGCCCGGACCGCGTGATACGTCTGAGAAGGGTCCGCCGGCGTAAAAATAGTGACATTGGGGATACTGGACAGGATTCCCACATCCTCGTAGAACTGGTGCGTCACACCCTCCCTCTCTCCGCCCAGAAGTCCCGAATTGATGCCCACAAATTTTACATTCAGCTTTGGATAAGCCACAAAGGTCCGCAGCTGCTCACAGGCTCTCATAGTAAGAAAGCCCGCGTAAGTGCCCACAAAGGGAATAAGTCCGCAGGATGCAAGCCCTGCCGCCGTATCCACCGCCGCCTGCTCCGCGATTCCCACCTCAATGTACTGCTCCGGATAAAGCTCGGCAAACCTCACGGCCCTCATGGCCTTTAAGGAATCCGAGGACACAAACAGAATGCGGGGATCCGTTTTTGCCATATCTGTCATTGCCTGCGCAAATGCTTCTCTTGTCCCTTGAAACTCTGTCATCCCTGTGCACCTCCCAACAATTCTTGTCTTGCCATCTCATACTGCTCCTCTGTGGGCACGCCCTTATGCCATGCATTGTCGTTCTCCATAAAGGAGAGTCCCTTGCCCTTCACACAATCACAGACAATCACGCTGGGCCGTCCCTTTTCCGCCTTAGCCCTGGCCGCCGCAGCCCTGATGGCGTCCATATCGTGTCCGTCAATCTCCTGGGTATGCCATCCGAAGGCCTCAAACCGTTCTCGGATATTGTTGGAGCCCTGAATCTCCTCCACAGAGCCTCCGCTCTGCCAGCCGTTCTTATCCACAAAGACAATGAGATGCTCCAGCCCTTGGGCGGCCGCCTCATTGATGCCCTCCCAGCAGATTCCCTCCTGAAGCTCACCGTCCCCCACGATCACATACACGTCATAATCCTTCCGCCGATACCTTCCCGCAAGGGCCATGCCGCTTCCGATTGCAATCCCGTTTCCCAGGGATCCGGAGGTCATATCCACCCCCGGCGTTTTCTGCATGGTGGGATGTCCCTGAAATTTACTCCCCAGAGCACGGAGCCTAAAGTCCGTCACCCTTTCTCCGAAATACCCCCTCTCACTGAGAGCCGCATACCAGATGGGACAGGAATGCCCTTTAGAGAGAATCAGGCGATCCCGATCCGCCCAGTCCGGATTTTCCGGATCGATCCGCATGATATCAAAATACAAAGCAGTCATGATATCTGCAATGGAAAGGGCCGGTCCCGGATGTCCGTCCTTTCCTTTATAAATCATATCAACAGCCGTAAAACGAAGCCGGTTTGCCAGCTGCTTTAAGTCCTCTGTCTTCATTTTCAACCTCCGCTTCTGTTCTCTTTGCACACGGCGGTGCAATCAATGCCAAAGCTATATCATTGACATTGGTTCCTGTGCTTCCCGTGACGATCAAACCGCCGCACTGCTCCAGCCCGTGGTAGGCATCGTTCCTACGAAGCACCTCATAAATGCGAATGCCCTGCTTTTCCAGAGCGTTTTTACTGTATCCGTCCACGCAGCCTCCCGCGGCGTCCGTAGGCCCGTCTGTCCCGTCGGAGCCCATGGCTGCAATCGCAACACCCTCTAAGCCCGCAATCCCCTCTGCCGCCGCAAGGGCCAGCTCCTGATTGCGTCCTCCCTTTCCCGAACCGGTCAGGTGAACAATTGTCTCACCGCCTGCGATCAGGGCGATTTTATGTCCCTTTCCCCTGTGGTAGCGGGCCGCCGATGCCAGAAACCGCCCGGCCTCCCTGGCCTCGCAATCCATACTGTCCGTCAAAATCACGGGAGGATATCCCCTCTTCTCACATTCCTCAGCCACGAACCGGCACAAAAGGGAGACGCCGCCTGTGAGCGTTACACAAATGTTGTCCAGCCTCTTCGGAGTCTCCTGCCCCAAAAGCTCCAGCACCCGTTCTGACAGCCGAAGCTTGTACTTTTCCACCAGCTCCAGAGCCTCCTCACAGGTAGAAGCATCCTCACAGGCCGGACCGGAGGCTATCATTCCCGGATGATCCCCCACGACATCCGACAGGAGCACCGAGTGCACCTGAGCGGGAGCGCAAGCCTTAGCAAACCTTCCGCCCTTTACGGCGGACAGCCGCTTTCGAATGGTATTGATTTCCACAATATCGGCGCCACAGGCCAAGAGCTGCTGTGAAATGTCTTTGAGCTCCTCAAGGGGAAGCAAGGGCTTTTCAAAGAGGGCCGAGCCTCCTCCGGAGAGCAAAAGCAAAACCTGATCCTCCTTCGACAGATCCTTTACCGCCTCCAGCACATACTCCGTCGCCTTCACACCGTTCTCGTCCAGCACCGGATGGCCGGCCTCAAAAATGGCAAAGCCTGAAATCTCTCCTCTGGAGTGGTGATACTTTGTAATCACGATCCCCGTATCGATCCTGTCTCCAAGGACCTCCGCCGCCGTCCGGCCCATCTCCCAGCCGGCCTTTCCCACTGCAATCACGAAAAGTCTGCCCTTCCCGATCTGAATTTCCTCCAGGGCTCTGCGCACCGCCGCATCCGGCAGGGCGCGCTCCACAGCTTTCCTGCAGATTTCCTCTGCAACCCGTTTTAATTCCATCATGTCTCACCTTTTCCCCTACAGTTCCATATGGTTATTCCGAAGATAGCTGCTCACCTTTTCCCCTGCGCCCCAGGTTCCCCACAGCTCCACCGAAGCGTGGACCGCATAGCCCATGCGCAGGAAATCCCGCCGCCTTACCGCTTCCGCCAGAGACAGATGGGTATCCAGGGCCGACTGGGGGCTCTGACCGTTCTTGTAGTTCTGTATGATAATGGCTCCGAACACGTCAAAGGTAAGCTGATAAATATCACTCATAATCGTATTGTGGGCCGCCCTTGACAGCACCTTATGGAAATTCATATCCAGGGTAAAAAGCTCCTCCGGATCCTCCTCCTCCCGATCAATATAAGCCTGAAGCTGTCGGTTGCACTCCTCCAGATCCGCAAGATCCTTCTCGTCGGCATTGGAAATCACCAGCCGCATCAAAGCCATCTCTATGGACTCACGGAAATCGATAAGCTCCTGCATCCGGCTCTCCTTTAACACCACCTTGACCAAAAAGGGATCCTTAAAGGAGATTTTGTCCGGATCCGATATGTAGGTGCCGTCCCCTCTGCGAATATCCACAATATGGCTGGATTCTAAAACCTTCATAGCTTCCCGGACTCCGCTTCGTCCCACACCCACCAGCTCACAGAGCTCCGGCTCCGTGGGCAGCTTGTCGCCGGCCCTCCAGACGCCCTCACGGACATTTTTCTTAAAATACTCCATTACCTTTTCTGTTGCCATCATATCCTTATTATTCATGTTCTCCACCCTTATTTTTCCGTATTCTTTTACCTGATTCCCAGGCCGCCCCAAAGCCTTAAAGCCGCAGCCCGGGATTTGTGAATACATATCAAATAAACAGTATCAGAAACAAAACCTCCGCGCAATATTTTTTCACAAGCCTGCCAAAAATGTTACCGTCTGGGGGAAGAAAATAATAAGCAGCAGGGCAGCCACCATGGCCGGAAGATAGCGGATGGCCTCCTTTGTTACCGCACTGACGGGAAGCTTGGCCACATCGGAAATCACAAACAGGCAGATGCCAAAAGGCGGCGTGATAATCCCGATAATGAGCGCCACCACCATAACAACGCCGAAGACGATAGGGTCAATCCCAAGGGAATTGACGATGGGCATCAAAATAGGCGTAATCATAAGGATGGCGGCCGTGGTGTCCAGAAAGCATCCGGCAATCAGGAGGAAACCGGCAATGAGCAAAAGTCCCACCACCTGACTGCTTCCGATGAGCGGCGTCAGAACGGAGGTCAGAAACTGCGGAAGTCCTTCCCGGGTGAGAATCCAGGTAAAGAAGCCTGCCACTGCCGTGATGTACATAAAGGTCCCCGCCGCCGCAACCGTCTCCTCCAGGGTCTGCCAGATGTTGCGAAGGCTTGCCTCCTTGTAAAGGATGCCGAGGAAAATGGCATAGTCAATGGCCAGCACGGCCGCCTCCGTCGGCGTTACCAGACCGATGGAAATTCCGGCCGTAGCTCCCAGGATCACCATGTTGACGCTGGGGGGAATGATAGGCCCCAGAACGCTGGAAGAGGCGGTAATTCCCGCAGAGATCTCCCGCTTGTAGCCTGCCCGGTCCATCATATCCATCTCAATCTGTCCCAAGCCTCCGGCATCTCCCACCGCCGTTCCCGACATGGAAGCAAACATCATGCTGGCCACAATATTGGTGTAGATGAGGCCGCCCCGAAACCGCCCCACCAGCGCATTTGCAAAGTCAAAGATCCGGTGGGTCACCCCGGTTCCGTTCATCATCCGCCCGGATAAGAGAAAGGCCGGCAGAGCAATCAGCACATAATTCATCAGAGGATTGGTGGTCTGATGGGCGATAAATTCTATGGGCACCGTTCCTGTATTAAGGAAGAAATAGAACACTGTGGGAATAGCCAGGGAAAAGCATACGGGCACTCCCAGCATCAAGAGCACCAGAAATACAATCAGCATCATTCCAATCATGAAGGCTCCACCTCCTTTGCTTCCTTCCTCCAATCCCGGATAAATTCAACGGTATCTGCCAGATACATGCAGAACATCATTGCCGACGAGGCTGCAATAGGGATATAATAGCCATACTTCGGAATCCTGAGGGCCACACTTGTATGCAGCATGGTGGGAAACAGGATAAACGAGCCCACAATCAGCAGTACAAAAAATACCAGAATCAGAAGGTTGGTACATACCTTTATGATGTTGTTCACTGTCCTTGGCAGCCGGCTCACAATCATATCCACCGACACATGGCGTTTCTCATAGGTAGCCAGGGTTGCCCCGAGAAAGGAAAACCAGATAAATAAAAAGGTACAAAGCTCCTCGGTCCAGGTGAAGGGATTGTTGAAAAAATAGCGGGCAACAATGGATACGGTAATCACAGCCACCAGGACCAGCAGGACAAAGGCCCCCAGCTTTTTGCTTACCTTATAAAAGGCAGCATTCAGTTTTTTCAGCACTTCCATTTTATCTCCTTATGGCTCCTATTGTGTCAGAGCCTCGATCTGCTCATATAAGCCGGTTTTCCAGTAGGTTCCCGCCGCATCCAGCTCCCGGGTGCGCGCCTGAATCTTCTCTCTCATGGCCGCCACCTGCTCTTCGGAAAGCTCTGTGATTGTGGCGCCGTTTTCCTTCATGGCATCTACCGCCTCCTGACAGGTGGCCTCGATCTGCTCACTGTACCAGTCGCCTGCCTCCTTTGCCGCCTGAACCAGTGCATTCTGCTGGTTCTCCGACAGCCCCTCAAAAATCCTGTCATTGATCATCACCTGCATGCTGTCCCGGTTGTGCTCGGTAATGGTCACATAGGGGGCCGCCTCATAGAAATTCATACTGTACAGGTTGTCAAGAGGGCCCTCTGCCGCGTCCACAACGCCCTGCTGCAGAGCCAGATATGTTTCGCTCCAGGCAACCTGAGTGGCCTTACCCTCCAGAGCATCCACGGACTCCAGAGATCCCGGCAGATCCGGCACACGAATCTTCATTCCGACAAAATCTTCCGCAGAGGCAATCTCTGTCTTTGTCACAAAGGAACGGGGAGCCCGATACCAGTTGCTGGCCAAAATCTGCACGCCCTTCAGAGTACAGAACTCCTCCTCCATCTCTTGGTTCAAATCCGAGTTGATGTAAGCGTCATAATGAGCGCCGTCCACAAAGGTAAACCACATTCCGTCAATGGCCTTGTCCTTCAGAAAGGTTCCCATCCAGCCTGCATCCACAAACATATCCTGGGAGCCCATGCTCACCGCCTCAATCTCATTGGTGGCGCTTCCAAGCTGAGAGGCAGGATACACCTCCAGCGTCAGGCTGCCGCCGCTCAGCTCATTTGCCCGCTCCGCCATCTGATAGAGCGCCTTTGTGGAGGGATCCTCTGTGGTCTGGATGCCTCCTACCTTCAAGGTCACTGCCTTATCCTCCGCTGCCGAAGCCTTTTCAGGCTCTTCTTCCGTTTCCTGGGACTCCTGAACCTCCTCTGTGGGCGCCTGCTCCTTGGCCGTATCGCCTCCCTTGCAGTTGACGCTCCAGTAGCATTTCTCCTCTGGCAGCACTGCCCGCAGCGCATCTATGCCGGCCCTGCTTAAGGGATGTCCCGTCAGAAAGGGTCCCTCTGTCAGATGGAAGAGAAAATACCCGGGCCCCTCGATCCTCCCCGTCTCCAGGAATTTGCAGCCTCTGCGCACAAAGCCCATGTCCCAGCAGGTCATCTTTACCTTGATATGGAGCTTTTTCATCTCAGCCGCACAGTATTCCAGCACGTCCGTGGGATTGCTGTACACCGCATCTTTGTCCAAAAAGCTGCCGCTCTTGGCATCGTACTGCTCCAGGTTCACGCTCCCCATATCCAAAGGTACCAGATCCGGCTTCGTGTCCTCCGACTCCGCCAGGGCCTTTATGATTCGGATCCGATCCCAGTCCTTGTCATTGCTGTTAAAGCCCAGGGTGGGAAGGAGCAGGATATCCGTTTTCTCCCGGATCCTCCGTATGATCTCCCTGTAGATCTGCGGGTCGTTTGCAGCGCCGCCCTCGGGGGTTCTGGCATGGAAATGAAGAATCGACGCTCCTGCCTCCCGTACCTTACAGGCCTCCTCCACAATCTCCTTTATGGTCCATGGAACATGAGGATTTCCATGGCGCATATTGTACTCATTAATCCGGGCCTCAAGGATTACCTTTTCCATCTAATTCCCTCCAATCTCAGTCTGTCTGCTCTTCATCCAGGAAGAGGACCTTGCCTGCCCCCTTACTTAGCTGTGCGAAGGCCTCCTGATACTGGGAAAAGGCAAAGCGATGGGTTACCACATCCAAAAGGCTCACCTTGCCGGAAGCCATAAGCGCTGTCAGGTGCTCCCAGGTGCTCCAGATTCTCCGGCCGAAGATGCCCTTAATTCTGGCCCCCTTCAGGTTGATGCTCTTGGTGACATTCAGGCTCACCGTTCCTCCCGGATGTCCCACCGTGACAATTCTTCCCTCCAGGCGGATCATATCGAAGATACTGTCGTAGGCCTTGGGGGAGCCGGAGGTCTCGATAACCACATCCGCTCCGCCCCGAAGCCTGCAAAGCTCCGCCACCTTCTCCACGTTATTGACCTTTGTAAAATCAAAGGCCTGGGCGCCCAGCCGCTTCGCCATCTCAAGCCGGTACGCATCCATATCAAAGGCAATGATTCTTCCCGCTCCGGAGGCCTTCGCCAGAAGTATGGCAAACATGCCGATGGGACCGGCGCCGTTTACAACCACCGTATCTCCCGGCTCCAGACAGGCCTCCTCCACGGCCCGCATGGCTACCCCGGCCGGCTCCAGAAGCGCCCCCTCCTCATAGCTCAGCTCCTCGGGCAGCACATAAGCGATCCGCTCGTCCGCCACGGCGTAAGGGGCAAAGCAGCCGTTACAGCTGGTGCCGTACACGGACATGTTGGCACAATTGTGGGCCTCCCCGTGCATGCACTGAAAGCACCTGCCGCAGGGGATATGGGTCTCCAATGCCACCCGCTCTCCAACTCTGCGGCTTCTTACGTCACTGCCCACCGCCACAATCTCTCCGGCACATTCATGTCCGATGATAAACGGGAACTGCACGTCAAACTTTCTGGCGAAATCCTCCGCCGACTGATCCCATTTAAAATAGTGGATATCCGTTCCGCAGATGGATGCAGCATGTACCTTGATCAACACCTCGCCCGGCTTTGGCTCCGGCCTGGGCACATCCAGATAGGACAAACCTGCCTCTGTGTTATTTTTTACAACTGCCTTCATATTTAGTCTCCTTCAAATCTTTTTACATCTGATGTTTTTACTTCTATACATCTGATGTTTATATTTCGCATTATTGCATACGTTCACATATTTTGCAATATATTTTTTATTAAAATAATATTTTTAGTTATTATACATAAATTTTGCCATATATTTTTATGCGCATTCTATAATAAATCCGATCTTTTATTTATATTCATCTTATGTTTAAGAAGAAAAAGAGGAAAAAAAGAGAGAGAGCAAAGCCTCAAAGACTTTGATCTCTCTCTTCCTATGCGGATAACAGGACTCGAACCTGCACGGTCGCCCACTGGAACCTAAATCCAGCGCGTCTGCCAATTCCGCCATATCCGCCTGTCCAAAAAAATCGAGACCGCAAACCAACGTCTGTTGCTTACGGCCTCTTCGTGAAGCATCGGGGATTCGAACCCCGGACAACTTGATTAAAAGTCAAGTGCTCTACCGACTGAGCTAATGCTCCATTACAACGGGATACAGGACTCTCTTACACTGCCCTGACTGGGCTAGCTGGATTTGAACCAGCGAATGCAGGAGTCAAAGTCCTGTGCCTTACCGCTTGGCGATAGCCCAAAATTGCTTTCGCAAGGGTGGATAAAGGGATTCGAACCCTTGGCCTCCAGAGCCACAATC
>JAAVZL010000037.1 GCA_022791635.1 Lachnospiraceae bacterium | reverse complement strand
TAATCACTTTTTTCCCATAATGCCGGGAAAGGAAGTCAGACATCTTATGAATTGCCCATGTCGCCGTAGTATCCTCCATATGACTGGTTACGCTTTGAAAATAATTTTTCTCATTTTCTGTCAAAAGCTCTCCATCAAGTAAAAATATATTTTTATTATACAGATCCTCTATGATCTGGTTAATAGAACGCTTAGCCCCTCTATAATCCTTTTCCTTTACTCCTGCAAAGGAAAGGCAAATCACTGGATAAGTTCCCTGCAGATTTCTGTACTTTTTATCCTCCCAGATAGAAAGCCCTTGAAACAAATCTTCCCGTCCAGCATAGTTTATGGAAAAGAACTGTTCTACCATACTCATAGTTAATGTCTTTCCAAAACGTCTGGGGCGAGTGATTAAGGTAACATCATCCTGGTTTTCCCACCACTCTTTTATAAACTTCGTTTTATCTACATAAAAGCACTGTCTCTCTCTTACTTTCTCAAAGCTTTGCAGCCCAATCCCCACAGTTCTTGCCACGCTTCACACCTCCTCATCCATTTATTTTATCTTACCACAGTTCTACTTCTCTATCCAGCCTCTTTTCGCACCCATATTTCTATCCGTTTTGCTGCATTTTTGCACCATAGCTTCTGCAGCCATCTCTTTTAAAGCGACTAACTCCTCCTGTACTATATTCTGTATCTGCTCCAGGCATCTATTAAGCTCCCCGTCCATCACAGCCCGGCCTTCTCCTACTTTATAATATTTCCGCTCATATTTTAGTGAATGCTCCTTTACAAACGTCTCCACCTTTCCCATCGCATGTACACCATTGTCAAATAAAGTCTGTGCCGTTTTTCCAAACTGGTAGCCATTATCAAAGCCTATGATATACTGCCCGTTGTTTAATGCTATCATTGCCTTATCCTCCTTTTAATCGAAGGTAGTGTCAAATACCACCTTATTCTTTGTTACTAAAGCCTTGATTTATAGGAAGTTGCAAATAAAATGAGCATTGACCTCCCTTTTCTGGTATAATGTCTATCGCCAAACAAACATCTCCGAAAGGAGCCAAGGCTCATGGACATTATACACTACCTATTACAGTTTATTCAATACCTTTACCAGCAAAACTGCTGGCTGATCAACTTCATAGTTACTTTTCAAGGGGTGGGGAAAGAATAATGGATAATTAGTTAAAATGCTGAAATTGAAAAAAATGTTATACACTTCAATCCAACTGTTTGGGAGAAGCGGTAAAGCTTGAGGAGGCGCAGGGGCTTATCCTGAAACTTACGGCACAGGTGAATCATAATTATGAGAACTCTTCCATGCCCTCATCCAAATGCATCGGCCGCAGATGTCGCAGAATATAAATTTCTGCGACTTTTTTCGTTTTATTTCTGCATATTTATTCACTTCTTTTGGACATCCCAGGCTCCCTGTGTTACAATAGCTTTATATAAAGCTGGGATATAATTGAACTCAAATCAGCAATATCCCTTCCAGTGCACAAATCAATTTACCGGCACATGCTTTTGTGACTGGAAATTGATTTAGGCGAATGTGTACTGGATGGGATATTGCGGAACTCAAATGGAGGTGTGGTTTATGCTGAAGCTCATCAAGGGGGCTGCCGTATATGCGCCGGAATATCTGGGAATTCGGGATATTCTCATCGCAGACTCCCGTATTCTGAAAATCGCCGAGGATATCCCCATAGCAAAGGCGTATGACGTGGAGGTTCTTGAGGGGGACGGAAAGCTCTTATTTCCGGGCTTTATCGACAGCCATGTTCACATCCTGGGCGGCGGCGGGGAGGGCAGCTACCACACACGGACGCCGGAGATCATGCTGACAGACATCACCCTGGGCGGCGTAACCACCGTGGTGGGCTGCCTGGGCACGGACGGAACCACCCGAAGCATGGCCTCCCTGCTGGCAAAGGCCAGAGGACTTGAGGAGGAAGGCATCTCCGCCTACATCTACACGGGTTCCTATCAGGTGCCGGTACGGACATTGACGGGCAGTCTGGTAGATGATTTAATTCTCATCGACAAGATTGTGGGCTGCGGAGAGATCGCCGTCTCCGATCACCGCTCCTCTCAGCCTACCCGGGAGGAATTTGCCCATATTGTGGGGGATACCCGAGTGGGAGGCATTCTCTCCGGAAAGGCCGGCCTGGTGAACATCCACATGGGCGACGGTCCCCGGATGCTGTCCTACCTCCGCTATGTGGTGGAGGAGACCGAAATTCCGCCCGCAAACATGCTCCCCACTCATATTAACCGGAGCACCCGGCTCTTAAAGGACGGTATAAATTATGCCAAGACCCTGGGAGGCTACGTGGATCTGACCACCAGCTCAGACCCGGATTATCTGGAGGAGGATGAGGTAAAGGCCAGCACTGGTCTGAGGCTGATGCTGGAGGCAGGGGTGCCGGAGCATCAGATTACTTTTTCCTCAGACGGCCAGGGCAGTATGCCCATCTTCGGAAAGGACGGCGCTTTCCTTGGGCTGGGCGTGGGCAGGGTCACTTCCCTGTACCGGGAGGTGCGGGACGCCATTCTCACGGAAGGCGTAGAGATCTCAAAGGCCCTGAAAACCGTAACTGCAAATCCCGCAGACCTCCTAAAGCTCACCGGCAAGGGACGGATTGCCCCGGGCAAGGACGCGGATCTGGTGCTTGTGGACAGGGACAGCCTCCACATTCACACTGTGCTGGCCAAAGGCCGGCTGATGGTAAAGGAAGGAGCGGCTGCCCAAAAAGGTACCTTTGAGTATATGTAAAAAACGATTGGAGAAAAGATTATGAATGAAAAAAAGAGAACGCTACAAATGCCCCATACCTATGTGATTATTTTCTTTGTCATCCTGTTTGCGGCAATTCTGACCATGTTCGTTCCGCTGGGCCAATATGAGACGAAGGAAATCACCTACATGCTGAATGGAGAGGAAAAGTCCCGAACCGTACTGGATCCGGAAAGCTTCCGGTATGCGGTGGATGAAAACGGCAATCGTATCACTCAGGTTGCGCCTCTCTTCGGAACGGAGGACTTCGGCGGACAGGGAATCCTCAACTATGTGTTTGAGGGTCTCACCGTAGGCGACAAATGGGGCTCTGCCGTAGGCATCGTGGCCTTTATCCTGGTGATCGGCGGCGCCTTTGGCATTGTTCTGAAAACCGGAGCTGTGGACCAGGGAATCCTGGCTATGATTGAGAAGACCCAGGGAGCGGAAAAGTTCCTGATCCCAGTGTTGTTCGTCCTCTTCTCCCTGGGCGGCGCTGTCTTCGGCATGGGTGAGGAGGCCATCCCCTTTGCCATGATCCTGACGCCCATGTTTATCGCCATGGGCTATGATGCGGTGGTAGGCGTGTGCGTGACCTACTGTGCCACACAGATCGGCTTCGGCGCCTCCTGGATGAACCCCTTCAGCCTGGCCATTGCCCAGGGAATTGCAGAGGTTCCCGTTCTCTCCGGTGCAGGCTTCCGTATTATCCTCTGGTTTGTATTCACCGGCATCGGAGCCGGCTTTACCATGGTCTACGCCTCCAAAATCAAGAAGGATCCCAAGGCTTCCGTGGCCTATGAAAGTGATTCCGCTTACCGGAATGAGTTTCAGGAGGACCGCGCCAAGGCCGACTTCCGTCTGGGACATAAGCTGATTTTGCTGGTGATTCTGGCTACCATGATCTGGACCGTCTGGGGCGTGGTGGAAAAGGGCTTCTACATTCCGGAAATTGCCTCCCAGTTCTTTGTCATGGGTCTGGTGTCCGGTATCATTGCCGTGATCTTCAAGCTGAATGATATGCGTGTCAACGACATTGCCTCCTCCTTCCAGAGCGGTGCTGCCGACCTGGTAGGCGCGGCTCTGGTGGTTGGTATGGCGCAGGGAATCATCATTATTCTGGGCGGGACAGACGCGTCCTCTCCCACAGTGCTCAACACGATTCTTCACGCCATCAGCAGCGGCATGCAGGGTTTCCCGGCGGTCATTTCCGCATGGCTGATGTACGTATTCCAGACCGTGTTCAACTTCTTCGTGGTATCCGGCTCCGGACAGGCGGCCCTTACCATGCCCATCATGGCGCCCCTCTCGGATTTGGTGGGCGTATCCCGTCAGACCTCGGTTCTGGCCTTCCAGCTGGGAGATGCCTTCTCCAACCTGATCGTGCCTACCTCCGGATGTCTTTTGGGAACTCTGGGCGTTGCCAAGCTGGAATGGGGAAAATGGGCCAAATTCCAGATTAAAATGCAGGCAGTCTTGTTTGTGAGCGCCTCCATTGTGATGGTGATTGCGGTATTGATTCACTTCTAAGCCGCTGAACGGCCGTAAAAACGAGCAGGGAAGTTTTTCTCCCTGCTCGCCGCGCGGCCCGTGCGCCACAATCTGCCAATTCATTCCTTGTTCTTATTTCTTTAAGTTCTTCCATATTTTTACCTAAAAAATTATCCTTTAAAGGTTACGGCTATTCTCTCCAGGAATACTTCCTTGCATATTCCGCGATAAAATAATCGGCGTATATTTTTCCACTAACCTTCGTGTTATTTCTTCACCTTTCTTAATCAACTCTGCCTGCTTCATCCCCCATTCAGCAGCAGCTTTATTGTCTTCCAATTTCTCACTTAAAATAATCCTTTCAGCCATATAACCCCCCTCCTAACGGTCTTCATATACAACATTCGCTTCATGACAGCTCGATAAAAAATAAGATACTGCTTTCTGATAATCATGTATGTTATTTCCCTCATTATGCACGCTAACTGCATGGTTATATATTTCTATCGCTTTCTTTCGGTTATAAGTTTCTTTTTTAACAAGGTATGAGATGTTTCCTAAATTTGTAATTACTACCATCATTTTAACAGTCCCATTACTCAAAAAAACTTTACATCCTCCAATGAAAATTTTGATAAAGATGGATGATTATGAAGTACAATAACAACGCACTCAAAAGATGCAGTTATTAAATGATATGCTACTGTATTCATACATGGATCAACGGAATGCTCATCTCCCAAAGCAACCCCCATAAACTCTTTACCTTCCGCAATCAAATCCCGATAGTTAAGACTGTAGGTAAGCGCCACCTCATTAGAATCATTATCATTTTTAGAAATCGTTAATACTTCCTTCGCCAATTCCCGTAGCATCAAATATTCACTTTCAGGTATCTCCTTATATTTAACAAAAGGTACTTTTTCATATTATACCATATTTCTCCGCCTTTTGTCCGCATGAGCCAAATATTTGTTTAAATCCTTCCATAAACGTATCATAAGGATTTCTCTACCGCCACAGCCTCCCTCAGGCAAAAGGAATAAATCACCTTCTCCTTTACTCTCTTCCCGGTCAGCTTCTCAAGGGCAATCTCATAGTAATCCAGCTGCCGCCCATACTTCTCAAGGAGCTCCTTGCCCTCCTTCACGTAATCCGTCTTGTAATCCACTACCACAATGCCGTCCTCCTCGCAGAAGTAGGCATCTATAATTCCCTGGACCAGCACCGGCTCCCGGCTGGTGTAGCTTAAGCCCAGCTCACAGGCCGGCAGCTGAATCACGAAGGGCTGCTCCGTGTGAAGCTCCCCCCGGCTCCTTGCGGCCGCCATCCGGCGGGAAAGCTCGGTTCTTCCAAAGGCATAGATATCATAAGGACGGACCACCTCCGCCTGCTCCCTCGTCAGGCGGCCCTCCTCCACCAGAGCGGCAATGGCCTCACGCACCTTGTCGGAATGGTACATTCCGGTCAAGTTAAGACACTCCAATACCCTGTGGTAAGCCGTGCCCCGGGCAGCTCCGCTCACCGGCTCCTGTCCCTGCATAAACCTCGGAATGTACGGCACAATCTCCTCCTGGGGATAGAGCAGGGTATCCGCATCCTCTTCCTCTGCCTGCCCTACCCGCTTAAGCTCCGACACACTGACCTTAACCCGAAGAGACGTCTCCTCCTCGTAGGGATACACCTCCTCAAACCGCCGCTTAAGCTCTTCTGCAAATGCCTCGTCTCTCCCGGGCAGCTCCTCCGGATGATAAAGCCGGTATTTAAGCTCCTCCAAAGAAAGCTGCTGTCCCAATGTCTCCTTCACAATCCCTTGGGGCTCCGCCACAGACAGGATGAAGCTGCTACCCTCTGCCGCAGGCAAAATCCAGTCCAGATACGTAGCCGCCGAGGAAAGCCGGGAAAAGGGAAGAGGCCCTTCCTCTCTCACTCCTCCCAGACTCTCAAGCCGTTCCCCCAGCTTCTTGGCCGTCCCCAGAAGAATGAGCTTTTCCTTTGCCCTGGTAAATGCCACATAGAGCACCCGAAGCTCCTCCCCAAGCATTTCCAGATCCAACGCTTTTTGCAGAACCCGCTTGGGCAAAAGAGGGATTTTCACCCGCTTTTCCGGATCCACAAAGTCCACCCCGAGACCCAGCTCTGGATGTATCACTACCCGGCTTCTCGTATCCTGACGGTTAAAGCTCTTGCCAAGGCCTCCCACAAGCACAATGGGGAACTCCAGTCCCTTGCTCTTGTGAATGGTCATAATCCGCACGGCATCCTCATTTTCTCCGGTAATGCCCGCCTCCCCGAAATCCTCCTGGTAGCTCTGTAGCTGCTCGATATAGCGTACAAAATGAAACAGGCCCCGATAACTTGTCTTTTCAAAGGAAAGGGCGCGCTCCATAAGCATCCGTACATTGGCCTTGCGCTGCTCTCCTCCCGGCTGGGCGGCCAGGTAATCGCCATAGCCCGTATCCTCCAGTACAAACCATAAAAACTCGTGGATAGGCAGATACTCCGCCCGGCTGCGATAGCAGTGAAGCTTCTTGTAAAATGTCTGCAGCTTCTCCTTTAGAGCCCTTCCGGCCTCTTCTCCCCCCAGGCTCTCTTCCCATCCCCACTCCTCCTGGCCAAAGCTCATACACGCCTCATAAAAGGGCCGATCGGGATACCGGCTTTTCACCATGGCAAGCTCTGCGTCCGTAAAGCCGCCAATCATAGACTTTAATACGGCCCCCAAAGGGATATCCTGCCTGGGATTGTCCACCACCCGCAAAAGATTCAAAACCGTCTCAATCTCAATGGTGGTAAAGTATCCGGTCCGTGATTCCGTATGGGCCGGAATCCCCGCCTCCGTCAGCACCCGGGCGTACACGTCCCCCCAGCCGGTCAGACTCCGAAGGAGGATTACAATATCTCCATAGACAGCCGGGCGAAAGCGCTCCAGCTTTTTATCCCACACCTGCTGATGAGCCAAAAGCCTTTGAATACGCTTTGCCGCCTCATAGGCCTCCAACTCCCTCGCGGTCAAATCCTTCTCGTCATCGGAAAGCTCCAGGGCATCCCCCTCAAGAAGCAGAAGCTCCGGCCCGTTCAGGACTTCCGGGGGCTCCGGCATCGAAGAGCCCAGGTAGAGAGCCGCCGCCTCGTCATAACGAATCCCGCCCACTCCGGGGGTCATCAGGCGGGAAAAGATCTCATTGACCCCTGTAAGGACCTCCCGCCGGCTTCGGAAATTCTTGTGGAGATCAATCCGGACGGCTTCCCCCTCCTCTGTCTGGGGATAGGTATGGTATTTCTCCATAAAAAGCTCCGGCCGGGCCAGACGGAACCGGTAGATGCTCTGCTTTACATCCCCCACCATAAATACATTGGGACTGCCTGCATCTCTACGGCTGACACTGCTTAAGATAATCTCCTGAATCAGGTTACTGTCCTGATATTCATCAATCATAATCTGCTCATAGCGCTCCGAGAGCTCTCTCGCCGCCTCCGTGACCGTGACTGCAAAGCGCTCTCCCTCCTCCTTCACATCCTTCACCAGAATCTTAAGAGCCAGATGCTCCAGATCGGAGAAATCCGCCAGATTTTTACTGCGCTTTTTCTCCTCATAGCGATCCGCGAATTCCTTCACAAGAGAGAGGAGGATCTCCGTAGGAGAGGCCGCCCTTTGGATAAGCTCCAAAACTGTCTCAAGAGGGCAGGCAAAATACGTCTCCTTGAGATCCTTCAGACTCTTTTTCATCCGCTCCCGAAGCTCCTTTATCCGAGCTTTCTTCCCCTCGTCCACTTGAGCGTCCCGCTTTGCGGAAAGCCGAGCAAAGCCAAGGCTTTCAAGAGCCCTCTGATATTCCTCATAGCTCTGGCAGCTTAAGAGAGACTCCACCTGCTTAAGATCCCGAAGCAAGGCCTCCTGGTACATATAGGGGCCGTCCGCCTCCCGGCAAAGCGCCAGGCCTCCTTTCAGCTCCTCCTGAAGGCCTTTAAGAAGCCTTCCTGTGAAATCCAGCAGAAACGCCATCCATCTGCTGCGATTCAAATCCTCCGGCTCCCCGGCCTGATAAGTGTCCATGCACTTCTCAAGCCACTCCCCAGGATAGGGATAGCTGATGGAATATTCATAGAGCTTGAGAATCAGATCCTCGATGACGGCATCGCTTTTTCCCACCGCATAGGTCTCCACAAAGCTCCGAAACTTCGGGCTGTTGTCCCCGTAGCGAGCCTCCAAAAGCTCCTCCAGGACCTCCTTTTTTAAAAGCTTTAACTCTCCCTCGTCCCCGATGCGGAAGGAGGGGTCCAAATCCAGCTGATGAAAATAATTGCGAATCACGTACTGGCAAAAGCTGTGGATGGTGGTAATCTGAGCATTGTGAATCAGGGTCTGCTGCTTCTCAAGGTGCACGTTTTCCGGCTCTGCCTCCAGGCGGTCTGCAAGGGCCAGACCCACACGCTCCCGCATCTCTGCGGCGGCGGCATTGGTAAAGGTTACCACCAGAAGCCGATCCACATCTATGGGCGTATCTCCCTCACCCTCTCCCAGGACCAGGGAGAGAATTCGCTCCACCAGTACGGCGGTCTTTCCCGAGCCGGCCGCCGCCGACACCAGCACATCCTTATTTCTCACATCAATGACTCTTTGCTGCTCTTTCGTCCACTTTACACCCATTGTTTCTTCTCCATCTGGCCCCTTTATTCCTGTTTCCCGTCTCCTGCCTCTTCTGCTATCCGTTCCCAGATTTCCGCATCCTCGAAGGCCTTCAATCTCCGAAGCTCATACCCCTCGTCCTTGAAATCCAGACCACAGACTCCCCGGTAGGCGCAGAAATCACAGGCTGTCCTCCCCTTAAGCTCATAGGGATTCACGTCCATGCGCCCCTCCAGAATCTCGGACCCGAGCCTTTGAATCTTCCGGTTCACAAAGGCCGACAGCTCCCGAAGCTGTTGCTCCCGGGCCACGCTGGAGCCTGCGCGAAGGCTGCCGTCCTTGTTGTAGGCGAGGGGAAGCACGGAGGATTTTCCGGGCATATCCCGATCGAGCCTTGCGATAACTTGCGGATCCTGATTTACCAGCCCGCTGAGCTTTAGCTTTTCCATGACTCGGGCGTTGAGATCTCCTTCCTCTCCCTCTGCCCCGAGCTCCAGCATGGGATCCTGAATCTGATAGTAAAAAATGCCCGCCGGATGAACCTCCTTATCCGGATACTCCCTGGCCGCAAGCTCCATGGCCGCATTCAGATAAACCACCAGCTGAAGCTGTAAGCCGTGATACAGAGACAACAGCTGGAAGGAGGTATTTCCCGACTTATAGTCAATGACCTTCACATAGACATTTTTTTCCTCTTTACAGAGATCCATCCGGTCAATCCGTCCCTGGAGGCGAAGCTGCTCCTCCTGGGAAAGGGCGATATTCACCGCATCCAGATCCGATACGCCGGAAAAGGAAATCTCATAATTTTCCGGCACAAACAGTCCCTTTTCTATCTGCCGCCCCAGAGCCCAGACCGTGCGCTTCATCATCCGCTTCATCCGCTCTATGGCATAGGCGTTCCGGGCCGAGCTCTTTAGGATGGTGTTCCCGTAATCTGCCGTCACCGCGTCTATGCATTCCTCCACCCAGGCTCCCTGAACCTCCTCGGGAATGTCCGTCCAGGTGTAGCGGCTGCCCTCCAGGCGCCTGGAAAAGAGCTCCAGCGTCTTGTGAAATATATTTCCCATATCCACCGGCGCAAACTCATACCGCTCTCTCTCGGAAAGCTTAAGCCCGTACATGAGAAAATGGGCGTAGGCGCAGGCCGCATACCGCTCCAGTCTGGTAACGCTGTTCTCCAGCACTGTCCCGTACAGGGCGTGAGCCACGGCCCGGCCAAGCCGGCTGTCCTCATGGCGGGAAAATGCCGCCTCCAACAGCTGGCCGAGCTTCTCCTCATACTGCTTTTGGCCTGCATACCAGCGGTACAGCTCATAGAATTTTTCGTTCTCCTCCCCTGCCCGGTAGGCCCGTAAGCCCTCAATCAGAAGACGGAGGCCCTCTTTTGGTGTAGCAGCAGACTCCTTGGCCCAGGCCTCCTCTTTTTGAAGCTCCAGCCCCGGAAACAGCCCCTTCAGCACGTTCATAAGGTAGGAGGGACGCAAAGCCTTGCCGCTGCCGTCCAGAAGGCTGCAGCACACACAGAGCTTTTTCGAAGGCTTTGTCAGATTGAGATACAAATAAAATCTCTGGATATAGCTTTGCTCTCTGGCAGTGGGCGCAAGCTCCATGCCCCGGGCCTTTAGCTGCTCCCGCTCCATATCGGAGAGAAGGCCTGTGCGTCCGGTATTTTTCGGCACGCTGCCCTCATTTACGCCCAGGAAGAACAGCACCTTCACGTCTTTTAGACGGGTGCGCTCCATATCTCCGGCCACCACCTGGTCCACGCCGGGGGGAATCACACCCACCCGGGCCTCCGCAAAGCCGGCCTCCAGGACCTCCCGGTATTCTCTTACGGTCAGCTTCTGATCTCCGAGAAGATCCACCAGCTTGTCCAGAAGATCCATCACAATGGGGTAAATCTGGTGGTATTCCTTTGCCAATACCTGATTTCCCTCTCTCTGAAACCGCTCCTCAAAGGCCGTAAGCCTTCCCTGGATCTTAAGGCTTTCAATCAGACGGTAGAGGGCCGTGGTCCTTGTACGCACATCCACGGCTTTCTTTCCCATGACCTCTGCAAAGGGCAGAACCGTCTCTGCAAACTGTTCCCGCAGCCGGTCTATGCTCGAAAGCTCCTCCTCGGTGAGGCTTCCGTAGGTGCGGATAAAGCGGTCTCCCCATTTTTTCCGTCCCCGGATGCCCAGAGCCAGCACGTAATTCTCTAAGAGATCCGTCTCCTCCCGCTTCATGCCGGACAGGCCGCTCCTTAAGAACCGAAACACGGTCTCGTAGGCAAAATCCTGCTCCGTCATCTCCAGCAGAGCCCGCAAAAATTCCACAAAGGGATTTCCAAGGATGCTGCGCTTATAGTCCAGGAAGCAGGGAATCCCGTAATCGGGAAAAATCCGTTCTAAGCAGTGGCCGTAGGCCTCCATATTGCCGGTGATCACCGCAAAGTCCCGATAGTGGTAGCCCTGCTCTCCGATGAGGCGGCGGATCTGAAAGGCGGTCCAGGCTACCTCCTCCTCGGGATTTCGAAGAAGGTGAAGGCTTACCTCTGCCTGCTGCCCATGAAAGGCTCTGCGGCGCAGGCGAAACAGGTTTTGCTCCAGGGCAAAGAGGGCTCCCTCCCGGCCAAACCGGGATTTTTCCGAGGGCTTTACCATGACGGGCTCAAGAAGCTCGGCTCCCGCTTCTTTGGCAAGGCCTGCCAGGGTGGCGATGGTTTTTTTGCTCATGTAAAAGAGCTGATGCTCTCCCTGAACCCGGTAAGGGTCCTCTTGGCTGTCTATGGTGACTGTTACCGTAATGTTTTTTGCATACTGCAGAAGCTGCCGAAGAAGCTTATTCTGAATGGGCGTAAAGCCGGTGAAGCCGTCTAGGACAATCTCGCTGTTTCGAAGCGTCTCGGATCGCTCTACGATCTCGCACAGAACCTCCAGGAGCTCCTCTGCGGTAATATACTGATCGGCCAGATAGGCATGGAAGGCTCGGTACAGTATCTGCAGATCCCGAAGTTTCCAGTAGAGATGGGGTCTTCCTTCACAGCCTTCTGTGTACTGCTCTAGCTCTTCCTCTGTGACTGCATATTGGGTAAGCTCTGAGATGAGAGATTTGATCTCGTTGATGTAGCCGGTCTTTTTCAGATTTCCTCCGAGGATTTTTAGCTCTTCTTTATGCTCTTGGGCGATTTTCCGGAGTACGAGGTTCTTTCCGGTCTCCTCCAGGACTTTTCCCACCTGGGTTCCTGTCTCCTCGAACACTCGATAGGCTAGGCGCTGAAAGCTCAGGACGTCTATGTTCAGGATTCCTCCGTCGGGGTGCATGGTTACCAGATCCTTTTGGGTCTGCATGGTAAACTGTTCTGGTACTAGCACCAGAATTTTTTGCTCCGGGTTTTCTTTGGATTTGCGGATAATCGTTTGATAGAGGGTGTGGGATTTTCCGACTCCGGAATTTCCTAGGATGAACTGTAATGCCATTAGTGGCTCCTTCCGGAGCTTCCGAAAAATAAGCCATCAGACTTTTCCATATCCGTGTTCGGACGGTTCGCGTACATGCTGTCTGCTGCCTTATTTTTCGGAAGCTCCTACTTTTTATTCCACGCTTTTTAGGGATTATACCATATCAATACTCTGCAGCTTAAAAAACATTGCTCCGTTTACCAGTGCGGAGAATGCGAAGGTTAAAAGTACACTGTAAAGGTAGCTGGCGGGCGCAATGGCTCTTCCGAACATCAGCATGTCGATTTCTGCTGTTTGAATTACAAACTGGTGGAGCAGGAGCCCCAGACCTACCCCAACTCCGGTTCCGATTATTGTAAGGAGGATGTTTTCTCGGTTTACATAAGCGGAGACCTCTTGGTCGAAAAAGCCGAGGACCTTTAGGGTGGCAAGCTCCCGTCTGCGCTCGTTGATATTGATATTGTTGAGATTGTAGAGGACTACGAAGGCCAACAGCCCTGCGGCGATCACCAGCACGTAGATGATCAAATCCATGCTTTTGAGCATGTCGGCCACCCGCTCTGCCGTGCCGCTGATAAAGTCTACGTCTGATACGGCG
The DNA here is from genome assembly GCA_022791635.1 of Lachnospiraceae bacterium. Classification (GTDB taxonomy): domain Bacteria; phylum Bacillota; class Clostridia; order Lachnospirales; family Lachnospiraceae; genus Laedolimicola. Next base: position 73,960 of record JAAVZL010000037.1, on the reverse strand, counting down.
TCGTATTGGATGTATTCGGTCCGAAGCTCCTCCTCGAAGTCCTCATCTTGCCGGCTGTTCTTCATAAACCATTGGTTCCAGTCTGGGGTCTCTCCGTAGAGGCTCTCGTAGAGGTCTTTGCTCATATATATATAATGCATAAAGTATTGCTCGGTCACATGGGCTACCTTTGCCTCTATTGCCTTGGTATCGTCTTCCTTCAGGGTTATGGTATCTCCCTCGGTGACTCCGAGAAGTGTGGCCAGCTTTTCTGTCAGAATGATTCCCTGGTCATCCAGGGAATAGGCTTCTCCTGTCTCCCGGTCCTTAAGGTGAATGTAGGTTTTCAGCTCCTCCCTGTTCTCCGGTACGATGAGGTAGGCGCTTCGGGGGGCGCCGCCTGCCTCTGCGTCTACGGCAATTTCCAGGGCACGCATATGGTGGGGGATCCGCGCATCGCTCTCTATCTTATCGGCAAGCTCTCTGCGCTCCTTTTCCTCTGCATCCTTGTCGATTCCGATGGTCCCGTCGTAGACAAATACATTTCCAAACTGTCCCTTTCCGATATGAAGAATGGAATCTTTAAGCCCGAAGCCCACCAAGAGCAGGGCCATACAGCCGCCGATCCCGAATACAGTCATCAGAAAGCGCTTTTTATAGCGAACCAGGTTGCGGATGGCCGCCTTCTGGCTGAAGGTCAGCCGCTTCCAGAGAAAGCTTACGTTTTCCAGGAAAACACGTTTTCCGGATTTGGGCGCCGCCGGGCGCATGAGGTTGGCGGGAACTGCATTGAGCTCCTTGTAGCAGGCGGCCAGAGCCGCCAGGGTCGTAAGAGATACTGCTACGGCTGCTGCGGTCAGGGAATATTCCGGATTCAGGGGCGTCAGAATGTCGGGCAGATTGTTATAGAGAATCTTGTAGGCGCTGATGATCACGGACGGAAGAAGCTTCTGTCCGGCCACAAGGCCAAAAAGGCTTCCCAGGAGGCTGGATAGCAGGGCGTACAGTATATATTTGGAAGCGATGGCTCCTTTTCCATAGCCCAGCGCCTTTAAGGTTCCTATCTGGGTTCTCTGCTCCTCTACCATACGGGTCATGGTGGTGAGACTCACCAGGGCGGCCACCAAAAAGAAGATCACCGGAAATACCTCTCCGATGGCTCCGATGCGATCCGCATCGTTTCCATATTCCACGTAGGTCTGAATGTACTGACGATCCAGCACATACCACTCGGGCTGCTTTAGATCGGCAAGCTCCTCTTTTGCATCGGCAATCTTCACCTTGGCGTCGGCCAGGGTCTCCTCATTTTCTGCCAGGGCCTTTTCGTACTCTGCCTCTCCGTCGGCAAACTCCTCTTTGGCATCGGCAAGCTCCTCCTCGGCGTCCTTGAGAGTCTTGCGGGCGTCTGCTAGCTCTGCCCTTGCGTCGGCCAGCTTCTTCTCTCCGTCGGCCAGCTCCTCTTCTGCCTCAAGAAGCTCCTGCTCCGCATGGTAGGCCTCGCTGTTTCCCGCATCTACCTCATCACTGCCTGCGTCAAGCTGCCGCTTTCCCTCCGCCAGAGCCTCGGCCCCTGCATCCAGCTTGGCCGTATTTTCCGCCACAACGGGGGCAAGCTGAGCCTGTACGGCGGATAGCTGGGTCTTGGTCGCCGTAAGTTCTGCCTGCTGCTCTTTAAGCTCTGCCTCTGCACCGTTCCATTGCCCGCTGGCTTCCTGCTCCAGAAGAACGGCCAGCTCCTCCGCTTCCTCTGCCGTAAGGCTTTCCGGCTCTCTCTGGGAAAGCTCTTCACACCTTTGTCTCACGGCCGCAATCTGGGAAAGGCCCTCCTCTACCTGGGCAAGGCCTCCTTGGGCCGCTGCAAGGCCCTCCTCTACCTGGGCAAGCTGCTCCTTCGCCGGAGCAAGCTGGGCGTAGCCTGCGTCCAGCTCCGCCTTATTTCTCTCATAGCTCTCATATCCCTTTTGAATCTCAAAGGTAGCCTTTACCAGCTTCTCCTGGGCCTTATGAAGCTCTGACCAGCCGTCGGCCACCTCCTGCTTTGCATCCAGAAATTCCCGCTCCTTATCGGCAAATTCCGCCTCTCCGTCGGCCAGCTCTCTTCTTCCGTCCTCAAGCTTTTCCTCTGCATCCTTAAGCTTTCCCCTTGCATCCTCAAGCTCCTCCCCTGCATCCTTAAGCTTCTGCTCGCCGTCGGCCACTTCCTGCTCTGCCTCGGCTATCTTTTCCTGGCCCTCCTCCTGTATCTGAGCATAGCGGATCTCACACCGCTCCTTTTCTATGCCCTCAATCCGCTCCGCCAGCTCATCCACCAGGGCATCGTATTCCTCCGTATAGCAGGTCAGCTCATAGGCTCCCCGGGCTGTCACGCAGATCTGGGTATAATAATCCTGCTCAAACACCTCCGGCAGTACCACCAGAAAGCCGTCCAGGCTTCCGCTGCCGATACCGGTAGTCCCCCGGTCAAGAGACATATAATAGGAAGTCGTTCCTGCCCCCACAACGGTAAAGGTCTCCTGGTTCACCAGATCTTCGGTCTCCTCCTCCGTACCGGAGGCAAGGGTGATCTCATCTCCCAGGGCACAAAGACCGGAGGTGAACAGCTTGTAATCCACCAGGCACTCCTCTTTTTTCTCCGGAAGACGTCCCTCCCTCACGTGAATCCGGTTCATTTCCTCGGGCTTGGACATGACCTGGAGATTCAGCTGCCGGTCCAGAAGCTGTCCGAACATGTCCACCGAGTACACAGGCATAACCGCCTCCACGCCCTCCACTGCCTCAATGGCCCTCACATCCTCCTTCGTCATTCCCAAGGTTCCCATAACCCGAAGGTCCATAAGCCTGCTCTCGTCAAAAAAGGCGTCGGCAGACAGCCGCATATCCGGCTTAGAAGCCCGAACCCCGGCAAAAAAAGCCACTCCCAGGGCATTGATGAGCAAGATCGACAGAAAACGGTTCAGAGTTTTCCGAACTTCCATATAAAATTCTTTTTTTAAGGCCCGTCTTACCATTCAATCGTCTCCACAGAAACCGGCTCCTCAATCAGCTCCATGCGGCTTACCAGGCCGTTCTTGATTTTAATCACCCGATCTGCCATGGGCGCAATGGCCTGGTTATGGGTAATGACAATCACCGTCATGCCCTTTTCCCGGCAGGTATCCTGCAAAAGCTTGAGAATCGCCTTGCCCGTATTGTAGTCCAATGCCCCCGTAGGCTCGTCACAGAGCAAAAGCTTGGGATTCTTGGCCAAGGCCCTGGCAATGGCCACCCTCTGCTGCTCCCCGCCGGAAAGCTGCGCCGGGAAATTCCCCTTTCTCCCCTCCAGGCCAACCTCCTTCAACACCTGCTCCGCGTCCAGAGGATCCTTACAAATCTGCAAGGCCAGCTCCACATTTTCCAGGGCCGTAAGATTCTGCACCAGATTGTAAAACTGAAATACAAAGCCGATATCATCCCGGCGGTAAGCCGTCAGGGCTTTTCCCTTAAAGCTGCTGATATCCCTTCCGTCCACCCAGACCTCCCCGGAGGTACAGGTATCCATTCCCCCCAGAATATTAAGGACCGTAGTTTTGCCCGCCCCACTGGGGCCCACAATCACTACAAACTCCCCTTTTTCTATCTCAAAGTCAATCCCGTCCACAGCCGGAATGGAAACCTCCCCCATCTGATAGATCTTTTTCACCTGCTTCAGTTCAACAAAATGCGCCAACACAAACCTCTTTCCGTTTCTATCAAAAATAGTTCCACAGCCTTTTGATTCCTAGTGTAACATAAATCCGGCGGGAAGTCATCCCAAAAGCTATGGAAGACTTTTGTTTACATAAAAAAAGACCAACTCAAAAGCCTCACCGCTTATGAATTGCCCCCTGCTAAAACAGAATTAGAGGGTATCAGTACTTTTCGTCATCTGATACCCTCTGTTAAACTATGCTGTCCATTGGACTTTTACCTCTTTTCTTTACCTGGTTTTCAAGTTACGCTACCATTCTGAATTTTTCTTCCAAAAACCTCCGCCTTCGAAATTTTTTTCTTCAGTTTGGTAATTTTTTGAAGTCTTATTGACTTCTTCCGTTCGACTTCTTCTGTTCTCGGCATTTCCCCTCTGTAATCATAAGATTTTCTTTTCCGGTTTGTTCTCTTCTTCTTTTTACTTCTTTCCCGGCTTCTTCTTTACCGATCCTCGTCGAACTTTTTTGTCCCTGACCTTCTTCTTACTATACTCTTCCGATTCAGATGTGCACTACACCCGTCTCTTCTTTTATAGTAGAAGGTCTAACCTAATTGTACTTCGGTCCGTACCTCCTTTTCTTAAATTATGAGGCAATTCGTTAAGTTTTTGTTGGTCCGTACCTCTCTTTCTTAATTTTTCACCTCACATCTATATGAAATATATATTTTATATATCGCTTAGATTATGTGGTGTTTTGTATTTCTTATGTTGAAATCATTATAACTCCACAATTCCCATTTGTCAACACTTTTTTCAAAAAAATTTTATTTTTTTTCATGTTTTTCTATCATTAATTGTATAATCATTTTATTTTTCACAAATTATTCAAATTTTACAAAATATTCACTCAATTATATACATCTTTTCCCCAATGCCATGAAGTTAAGCCTGCGCCGGTAATCTTTACAGACTCAACTTCATGACATCCCATCCAACATAACATCCACCCAATCCCCCAAAGCATGCGGCACCTCAATACACAAATGCGTCCTCCCGTTCTCCTGATAGGAAAACCCGCTTGGCGTCTCCCGATTCTCCCCATAATCAAATCCCCGCAAAACATCTGCCAGCTGCCCGGCATCCCCGTAAAGAATCGCCAGCCGCTCCTGAAACTCCTCTCCCAGCTCTCCTTCCACCGTATAGCCGTCCCCTTCAAGCAGCTCCCTGGCCAGCTGATCCACATCCCGGTAATGCACCAGCCGCACACTCTCACCGGATCTCATATCAATATTATAAGTATACCGAAAACCGCTAGGGTAAGCCCCGCCCGGCGCCAGATAATCCCCTTCAATCAAAATAGAGAGAAGCTGATCATTCATGGTCTTTATCGTATAACTGACCGTAAGACTGCTCCCTTCCTCCGCGTCCTCAAAAGCCTTTCTCGCGTGCCCGCTGATTATCTCATTCCAATTTTGCTCAATGCTCTCATCCGAAAGCCCTGTAATCTGAGGATAGGAAATCTCGATTCCGCCCTCTGACAGCTCCTTTGCCACTACCTGATAGGAAGCCTCCTGATAAGGATACCGCTCAAGAGCCTCCGAGTAGGCGTTATGCTCTGTTGTCAGCGCTTCCCCTTCCACTGTGAGCAGAATCGCCTGTCCCGCATAAGCATCCAAAAATGTATTTACCACACTTCCCAAAACAAGGGCTTCTTTTTGCTCATCTAGTTTGGAAATATAGTTTTCAAACTCTTTCGGCAAATCCAGCGTCAAAAGCAAGCCTTTATCCTCCCGCTTTTTCTGCCCAAAGCTTCTGACATCCATGGTATCCGGCACCATCTGGTAGAAAGACAAATTCAAAAAGAGGATCTCCGGCGTAATCTCTTCCGTCCGGGCCATACTCACACAGAGGTACTCTCCACTCCCATCGCTGTGATAAATACGGATCGGAATTCCAAAAGAGCCCGTATTCTCCGTCTCCTCTCCGAAAAGCAGCTCCTCCCGGAACGTTGCGGCAGGCTCCTCTGCTTTCTTCTCCCGGCCGCAGGCAGACAGAGCGAACAGCAGAAACCATATTTCGCACAAAAACAGCTTCTTCATGGATCTCACCTCTTATTCCAGTTCCGCAATACCCCTTCCAGCACGCAAAGTATAGAGAAGAATTTCCAGTCACAAAAACATGTGCCTGTAAATCCTTCTGGGCGCTGTCGGGGCATTGCTGTTTTTGATTCCAGTTCCGCAATATCCCGCTCGACGCATCTTTGCCAAGAAGAATAAACGGCCGTAAAAGCATTCGTCCGTTTATTCTTCTATGCTTCTCGGGGATATTGCTGTTTTTAGCTCCGCAAAAAAAATTAAGGCATTACTACTCCTGCTCTTTCTCCTAAGCATAGCAGTAATACCTTAATTTTTTATGAAGAAAAATCATGTTTCCACTTAAATTTTTCCGATTGTTTCCTGTTTTTTCCTTTTTTCTTACTGAGCCGCCGCTTTCCGGTATAAATGATACAGCTTCCCGGCCTGGTGGAAGATATCCCGCTCCACGGCCCTCTGCCTTCCGCTGACCGTAAGATCCGGAAGCTCCCCCTCCAAAATCTGACCAATGAGACGCTCAAATTCCGCCTGGCCGCTTCCCTTGTAGACATCCGTCCTGTTTTTCAGCCAGTCCTGGTAAACGGGAATATCCCGAAGCAGCACGGGGATCTCGCAGGAAAGGGCCTCCAGAACCACAATCCCTTCCGTCTCCTCATAGGAGGGAAAGAAAAACAAATCACTGCCGCTGTAAGCCTCCCGAAGCTGCTCCGGCGACACATAGCCTGCAAAGGTCAGGTTAGGCAGCCGTGTGCGCACGGCTTTGCGCACCCTGCCGGGAATCTGAATATCCGGCGTATAGCCAAACCAGATAAACTGATACTCCGGCATCCTCCTAGCCAGCTCCACAAAATCCAGGATTCCCTTCCGCTCAAAATAAAGCCCCACCGACAGGATCACCCGATCCGTCTCCGTAAAGCCGTACTCTCTGCGGAACCGGCTGCGCACGGCCATATTTTTCTGAAAGCGGAAGGTGTCCACGCCATTGGAAATCACGGCAATGGGCTTGCGGATTCCGTATCGCATCAGCAGAGAGCGGGAATAGGGCGTAGGGGTTAAAATCAGGTCTCCCAGCTCATAGCATCTCACAAGCCAGCGCTGAAACAGAGGCGCCAGAAGATTGGAGCCTACAAAGGAATCCTCAAAATCCTCCCGGGTGGAATGGGCGTGATAAATCACCTTCTTCCCCTCCCGTTTGGCCTTTCTCGCCATCCGGTAATCGCTGGGAAAAATACTGTTCAGATGCACAACGTCATAGTCCTCCTTCGGATCAGTGGTAACCTCCACCCCGTTTTCCTCCAGGGAATCCCTCTGCATCTGCATGGCCCGGCCAATTCCGCTCCGGGATAGTAATTTCTGATTCTTTGAATACAAAAGCACCTTCATGTCATCTTACCCTCCATTCCGGTTCTGTAGCATCCTTCCAGCCTCGCAGCATCTAGCGCAATATTCTGCAAACCGCTAAATAAATTTCCGGGCCCCGAATAGATGCGTCCTTAAGCCTGTGTGAACCCTGTCCTGAACGCTGCTGTTATACAGGCTGCTTACCGCCCGCCCAAAGGCTTCTGTTCCGAATGCCCTTGCCAGCTCCCGACTGCGGGCGCCCATGCTCTGCCGCTTTTCCCGGCTGTGAAGAAGCTCCCTCACATAGCCGCCAAACTCCTCCCGGCTCCGGAAGGAATAGCCGTTTTTCCCATGCTCCAGCACTCCGTTCAGGCAGGGATCTCTCCTGCACACCAGAGGCAGGCCGCTTGCCAGAGCCTCCACGTAGGTTAGACCCTGGGTCTCGCTGGTGGATGCGCACACAAAGAGATCTGCCAGCTGGTAGAAGGCCGGAACCATTTTCGGATCCACCATTCCATAGAAGCATACCTGCCCAGAGAGTCCAAGCTCCTCAGAAAGACAGCGCAGGCTCTCCTCGGCGGGGCCGCCGCCCACAATGAGAAGTATGGCCTCCTCGGGAGGTATGCCGGCCTCCTTCCATCCGTAAAGAAGCTCGTCCACCTGCTTTTCAAAGCCCAGACGTCCCAGGCTCAGAACAACCCGAACCCCCGAACCAATCCCGCATTCCCTGCGAAGGTCTGCTAATACTTCCTGAGAAACGGAACTGGAAAATTCATCCAGTCGAATTCCTGTAGGGATAATGGCTGTTTTCTTTTTCACCCCATAGCTTAAAAAGGTCCGCTCTACCTTTTTGGTAGGCGCTATGATGGAATCCACGGACCGCAGCCGCATACGCATGCAGGCTGCCACTGCCGGGGTTCCCAGATATTTTCCCATGGGAATATATTTTGTATACTGCTCATACAGGGTGTGGCAGGTATGTATCAGCACGGCTCCCGTATCCTCCGCAATCCGTTTTCCATAGCTGAAGGTACAGAATTCGCACTGGCTGTGAACCACATCGGGCATCCATTCCGTCAGCTCCCGCCGATAAGTGCCGTCTCCCGGCACCGGAATGCGCACACCCGGATAGATGCCGGAGGGAACGGACCTCAAATACCACACATTTCCTTCCTGATAAGCCTTTCCCGTGTCGGATACCGTGAGGATCCGCACCTCGTGCCCCTGCTTTTCAAGCTCCTCCTCCAGATTGAGGACCGAGGTCACCACGCCGTTGATGGTAGAACGAAACAAATCTGTTGTAATCAATATTTTCATACTAACACTCCTCCCAGCCAGGTGCCTGCGTAAACCAGCGCCAGACTATATATGGCAATGGATGCAGGCTTTCCCAGCAATATAATCGTACTGAACTTCTTAAAGGACATACGGGTGAGCCCTGCCAGCATACACAGGAAGTCATCCGGCGCACAGGGAAAGAAAATGGCCAGGGCAAAAAATTTGTCGAATTTCTTCCCTCTTTCCAGCCAGCCGGCGTATTTCTCGTAGGTCTCTTCCTTTACAAGAGCCTGTACAAAGCATTTCCCATAGCGTCTTGCCAGATAGAAGTTGATAAAAGAACCGATGACAATTCCGATATAATTATAGAGAAGTCCCTCCCAGGCTCCAAACAGCACCACCCCTACCGCACAGGTTACGCCTCCTGGAATGATGGGAATCACCACCTGAACAATCTGAATCAGCACAAAGAGCAGCGGACCGTAGATTCCGCTTTTGGACACCAGGGCTTCCATCTGACTCCGGTCTGTGAGGATTCCTGATTTCATTCCATAGATGGTAAACGCCAGAAGCGCCCCCATGGAGCACCAGGTAATGTAATGAATGATTTTCTGCCTCCTCTCGGTCATGTCTCTCCTCCTCTGTTGTCTGTCTTATTTTCCTCTTCCTTTTTACTGCTTCTATCCTTCTAAACGATTATTCTACTCTAATTTCTTCATAGTTTTCTCTATTTTTCTGATTCTTAAAACAATTTTAAGAATTTATGTCGGAATTAAAACAAAAAAGGACAGCAGACTTTTCCGACATCCAGTGTCCGGCTGCTCTCCTTGCCTATTCTTCAAAGCTTTCTTCCTTCATTGCTTTGTAAACTTGTACCCAATCCCCCGCACTGTCTGAATATATCGGGGCTTCTCCGGATTTTCCTCCAGCTTTTTTCTAAGGCTGCGGATATGTACGTCAACCGTTCGGGTCTCGCCCAAATAGGCATAGCCCCAGATCTGCTCCAGAAGCTGTTCCCTGGTAAATACACGGTTGGGGTGAGTGATGAGAAGGTGAAGCAGCTCATACTCCTTTCGCGAAAGGGTCACCAAAAGCCCCTGAAGGGTTACCTCCCGGGCTTCGTGGTTTATAACCAGATCTCCTGCCTGAAAATGCTCCTTTGACCGTATCCTCTCCGAATTTGACCCGCTTCTACGCAAGAGCGCCTTGATCCTGGCCTCCAGCTCCCGGATACCGAAAGGCTTGCTCAGATAATCGTCCGCTCCCAGCTCCAGACCGAGAACCTTGTCAATCTCTTCTCCCTTTGCCGTCAGCATCATCACAGGCAGCCTACAGAGCTTTTCCTCATCGCGTATCCTTCGAAGCACCTCCATTCCGTCCATCCCCGGAAGCATGCAGTCCAAAAGCACCAGATCCACCTGAGCGCTTCCAAGAAGCTCCAAGCCCCTTTCTCCCGTATCCGCACGAAGAACCAGGAAGCCGGCCTTTGTCAGATTGTATTCCAAAAGCTCCTGAATATGGGGCTCATCGTCAATGGCAAGTATTACCTTCTTTTCCATGTAATTCTCATTCACTCCTTTTTCTATTGCCATACCTCTTATCCGAATGCTTTTCAAAATAGGGCAGCTCCACCCGGAATGTAGTCCCTTCCCCCGGCTTGCTCTCCACCTGAATGGCGCCCTTGTAGAGCTCCACAATATGCTTCACAATGGACAGACCTAATCCCGTACCGCCCTGGGAGCGGGATCTCCCCTTATCCACCCGGTAAAACCGCTCAAAGATGCGCTCTGTCTGCTCTGCCTCCATACCGATTCCCGTATCGGCAATCTCCAGAATCAGATGGCTGGCCGTGCTTTTACAGGAAATGGTCACCGCACCGAATTCCGTGGCCTTGAGCCCGTTGTCCACCAGATTGATGAGAAGCTGCTTTATCCGATCCCGATTGCAGGTAAAGGGCCGCACTCCGGGATCCGGCGTAAAAAGTAAACGCACGTGTGGCTTTACCTTTGGCGCCAGCAGCTCCGTTACCTCCCAAATCACTTCATTTACATCACAGGGCTTTTGTGGAATATCCTTTTTGCTCTCGATCTCGGAAAGAAGCAGGATATCATCAATGAGATTTCCCAGACGCTCTGTCTCAATGTCGATAATGTCCAGAAATCTCTCTGCGCGGTCCGGATCCTCCATTGCCCCGTTTTTCAGGGTTTCCACAAAGCCCCGGATGGAGGTCAGCGGGGTTCTCAGCTCGTGGGTCACATTGGAGACAAATTCCCGGCGCTGATTCTCAACCGCTCTCATGGCAGACACATATTTCCGAAAATACATGACAAGTGACAGCACCAGCAGCAAAAGGATTGCAGTCGCCAGCAACGTGGAGCGCAGGAACTCATCGTCCATATTCCGCAGCTCCTCCATGGGAATGGCCGTGCGGATCACTCCCCGGAAATTTCCCTCCCTTAAAGGAACGGCGCAGTAGCAGTAATCCAGCCCAAAGGTGGCGGAGCGCCGGATGATGCTGTTGCTTTCTCCCTTCAGCGCCCTCTGCACTTCTTCCCGATCCAAATGGTTGCTCATGTCCGGTCCCGGTCCGTCGGATTCTCCGAGTACTCTGCCCTCATCATCAATGATAGTAATCCGAATCTGATATGCTTCGCCGTATTCCTCTGCAAAGGCCTCAAGCTTCTCCTCCAAAGCTATCCCCTCCGACCTGGACTCTGCCAGCAAAATATCACGAAGCATTTCTGTCTGCGTCAGATATCCGGCCGCACTCTGCTTTTCCAGGTAAGTAAATCCATTGCTCCAGAAGGCATATTCAAAAGCCAAAAGAGCCGCCACTGCTGCTATTGCATACCCTATCAGAAATTTTTTCTTTAAATTCATACTTCTCCTTTATTGTATTTCATCCGCCACATAGCCTGCAATGTTGTTGGCATGGTCGGAGATTCGTTCTATGTTGTTCAAGATATCCAGATAAATTACGCCTCTTGCTGCGGAACACTGATTTCGGGTCAGGCGTTCTATATGCTTTTCCCGCAAATCCTCTTCCAGATCGTCTACCTCGTCCTCCAGCTGTATGGTCTGCTGAACATAGGCCATTTTCTCTGTCTGCCTGGCCAGAACGGATGCTTTCATCGCGTCCAGCGTCAGGCTCTCGATTTCTTCCAGATCATGCATGGCTTCCATAGAAAAGGTCAGTCTTTCCTTAATCATCTGTTCCGCCATTTCTGCAATGTTATCACAGTGATCGCTCATTCGCTCAATGTCTCCCACGGTGTAGAGCAGATTGCCCACCACTTGTCTCTGCTGATCGGTCAGGGAGGCTTTGCCGATTTTGGCCAGGTATTCCGTCATCTGTCTCTCGTATTTATTCATAGTTTCTTCTAATTGATAAGCTTTGTCAACTCGTTTTTGATTTCCTGTGCGGACGGCCTCAAAGACCATATTCGCATGGCGGCAGGACAGCTCTCCCATTCGCACGACCTCCTTTGCCGCATGCTCCACTGCAAAGGAAGGAGTCTCTAAAATACGCTCGTCCAGATGCGGCAAGGGGAAGCTTTCTTCTTCCTGGGCTTCCTCTTCTCCCTTTATGAGCATTCCGGACATTTTGACCAGCCAGCCGGCAAAAGGGTACAGAAGGATGGTGTTGGTTATATTAAAAACCGTGTGAAAGACGGAGATCTGTACGCTGTTTATGGGGGCGGCTGCCAGGGTCTGATTCAGGGAAAAGATTCCGAACATGACTCCTCCGAAGAGCAGGGCGCCCGTTACGTTAAAGAGGAGATGGATAACGGCTGCACGCTTGGCTGTGCGCTGTGCTCCAAGGCTTGACAGCAGCGCTGTTATGCAGGTTCCGATGTTCTGACCCAGGGTGATATAAATGGCGGAGTTCCAGGTTACTACGCCGTTGGCCGCCAGGGTCTGGAGGATTCCTACGGAGGCAGAGGAGCTTTGGATGACAGCCGTTACCACAAGCCCGGTGAGGATGCCCAGGACAGGGTTGCTGCCAAGGATGCGGAATGCTTCGGAGAAGATGGGGGCGTCACGGTAGGGGGTGATGGCGCCGGACATGAAGTTTAAGCCGATGAAGAGAAGGCCGAAGCCCATGAGGATCTCGCTTAGTTCTCTGGGTTTTTCTTTTTTGGAAAAGAGGATCAGGAAGGCGCCGATTCCGATGAGCAGGGGGGCGAAGAATTCGGGCTTCAGGATGCTTCCCCATTCGCTCATGGATACAATCCAGGCGGTGATGGTGGTTCCGATGTTGGCTCCCATGATGATGCCGACTGCTTGGGTCAGGTTCATGAGACCGGCGTTTACGAAGCCTACTACCATAACGGTGGTGGCAGAGCTGCTTTGAATGACTGCGGTGACGATGGCGCCGAGGAGGATTCCCAGGATGCGGTTTTGGGTCAGGATGCCTAGTAGATGGCGCATGGATCCTCCTGCGGATTTTTGCAGTCCGTCTGCCATAACATTCATTCCGTACAGGAACATTCCAAGGCCGCCGATGAAGCGGAATAGCATTTCGATGTGAGCCATGTGTGTGCCTCCCTTTTTTCGTTTGTTTTGGGTACTATGAGGGTAGCAGGTTTTTGTAAAATATAGTCGCAGTATTTGTAAAATGTGTGTAAAGTATGTATGGGGCGGAACGGACGGGAGCAAGACAGGCTGAGGGATTTCCATATCCTGTGTTCGGACGGTTCGCGTACACGCTGTCTGCCCCGGACGGACATTACCTTAGAAGATGTTTCTGGTTTTTGGTTTCTTGGTAATGTCCGTCCGGGGCAGACAGCGCGTTCGCGAACAGCCGGACACCGGATATCGGAAATCCCTCAGCCTGTCTTGCTCCCTGGTTTTGTATTGTTAAGTGCTTTTCTACCTAAAAGTTTATTCTACGTCCTGGAGGGCTGCCAGGTCTTCCTCGCCGGTGCGGACTTTTACGACGCGGTCTACGTTGTAGACGAAGATTTTGCCGTCGCCGATGTGGCCGGTGTAGAGGACTTTTTTGGCGGTCTCTATGACTTTATTTACCGGGATGTTGCCTACAATGACTTCTACCTTTACCTTTGGGAGGAGGGTGGCGTCCATTTCTACGCCGCGGTAGCGCTCACCTGCTCCTTTTTGGACGCCGCAGCCCATAACTTGGGTGACTGTCATACCAGTTACGCCGATATCGTTCATGGCTTTCTTCAGCTTGTCATAGCGGGACAGCTTGGCGATGATGGATACCTTGTAGATGCCGGAGTCGGAAGAGACGGGAGGGGTTACGACCTTCACGGCGGCTTCCCGCTGGGTGTTGGAGGCTGCTTCGTAGTCTTCTACGCCCAGGTTGGTGTTTTCGTTTATTTCCATGGTCATGGTGTTGGCGATGTCCATGATGCTGAAGCCGGCGTAGGCGGAAGGGAGACCGTGCTCGCAGGAATCCAGGCCTACGATTTCTTCTTCCTCGGATACCCGGAGGCCGATGGTGGCTTTGATGATTAAAAATGCAATGGTGATGGTGATGGTCGTCCAGGCGGCTACGGCTGCGAAGCCAATGAGCTGTTTGCCCAGGAGGTCAAAGCCGCCGCCGTAAAAGAGGCCTGTGAGGCTGTCGTTGCCAGGGGCGGTGGTGGTGGCGAAGAGGCCGGTGGCCAGGGTTCCCCAGATGCCGTTTAGGCAATGTACGGCTACGGCTCCTACGGGATCGTCGATGTGAAGCTTATAGTCCAGAAACCAGACGCCGAAGACTACCAGCAGGCCAGCTACGGCGCCGATGATCAGGGCTCCGGTGACGTCAGTGACGTCGCAGGGGGCGGTGATTGCTACCAGGCCTGCCAGGGATGCGTTGAGGCACATGGATACGTCGGGCTTTCCGTATTTGATCCAGGTGAATATCATGCATACGACGGTGGCTATGGCCGGGGCGATTGTGGTGGTTACGAAGATGGAGCCTAACTGCTCTACGCTTGTGGCCGCGGCTCCGTTGAAGCCGTACCAGCCTAGCCAGAGGATGAATACGCCCAGACAGCCGATGGGCAGATTGTGGCCCGGAAAGGCATTGACTTTGGTGACTTTACCGCTCTTGTCTCTGGTAAATTTGCCGATTCGCGGTCCGAGAAGCTTGGCGCCGATGAGGGCGGAGATGCCTCCTACCATGTGGATGGCGCAGGAGCCTGCGAAGTCGTGGAAGCCCATCTGGGCCAGCCAGCCGCCGCCCCAGATCCAGTGGGCCTCTATGGGATAGATTACGGCGGAAATCACCGCCGAATAGACACAGTAGGATAAAAATTTGGTGCGCTCTGCCATGGCGCCGGAAACGATTGTTGCCGTGGTGGCGCAAAATACCAGGTTGAATACGAAATTGGACCAGTCAAAGGACTCATAAGCTGTGAAGATATCAAAGCCGGGCTTTCCGATAAAGCCCATCAAATCCTCGCCCAACAGCAGGCCAAAGCCGATCAGGATAAACACGACGGTCCCGATACAGAAATCCATCAGATTTTTCATCAAAATATTTCCTGCATTCTTTGCCCGGGTAAAACCTGTCTCTACCATGGCAAAGCCTGCCTGCATCCAAAAAACCAAAGCTGCTCCTATGAGAAACCAGACTGCGAAGATCTGGCTGCTTACCGTGTTCATGATTTCTTCTGTCATAACATTTCCTCCTCGTATGTTTACTCAAAGCAATACGGGTGGCCACCCTCTTAACCGGGGCAAAAAAGCATCTTCTCTGCCCGGCGCCGGGCGCCCGTCAGCTTCCTCTGGGCGCCCATATACATAAAAAAGGAGATTTTTGTAAGCAGCCAATGCTCACCAAAATCTCCTTTGATATGCCCCTTATTATACCCTCCTCATTTAAAATGTCAATGGTGGGAAGTTCTAAAAAATTTTCGAACCATATACAATATTTCTTAAAACTTTCACAAAATTTAGGAGTTTCATCTCCTAACACCAACACAAACACACAGAATCCCTATTTCATACCCAAACGAAACCAACCGTTACCACGTTCACATTTTATTCACACATCTTTTAAAAATCGTTAAATTGATTAACATAATCCATTCATTTCTATTCCATATAATAAGACCATAAGATAAAGCAAGACAAAAAACAACAAGACAGTCCCTAGTAAGCAATTACTATTTTTTGAATAAACTTTTTCATAATAAATGCCAGGCAGACCAGCTGCCTGGCATCCTCCCATTTATGGGACTATTCTTTCTTCCATATATCCTAAGCCACCAGGGCAGTGGGTGCCGCAAAAGAAGACAGCAGACTTTTCCAATATCATGTGTCCGGCTGTTCGCTTACAGGCTGTCTGATATGGACGAACATTTCCTAAAAACACCTTCCGTTTCAACAAAATCCTTCAAAAGTAAATGTCCGTCCTCCATCACTCACCTCCCCCCAAACAACTCCTCCAAACCATAAACCCTCACCTCCGCCTTATTCTCCACATCCTGATAAGCCGGCCACATAATCCCAAGAGAGCAAAACCCCAGCACCAATACCATCCACCAGCACACAAGCCTCCCTGCAATCTTTCCAAAATTCTTCCCTCTCTCCCCCCACCTCTCTTGCACACGTGTTCCAAAAAATCCCACTCCCCGCACCACATAATACATAAAAGGCACCAGCATAGGCATACTATACCGCCCCTGAGGCTGATAATCATTAGAATACGAATACCAAACATTCAAAGCATTGGGCAATACCACCGCCACCACAAGCCCCAAATGAACCCCAATCCCAAATACATCCAAACATCTCCTCCCCCGCAGCCCCCCAACACATTCCCACAAAATCCCCAAGCCTCCAACCAAAAACAAAAGCCCATACCCCACAAAAATCCAGTCCCTGCGGGCCTCGGTAAGCGGCGCCAATACCCCTACAAATCCCTTAAACACCAGAATCACCCAGTCCGTACGAAACAGCATGTCCCCCAAAGACATCCCCATATTCATGCCATTTCGCCTCCCCGAGGGCTTAAAGATATCCATCGCATACCGCTGTGCACAGGCTTCTTGCGTCTTTAACCCCAAAAAATCCCCATCATACAACCTATAATTGCGCACAAACCACCAGCCCGTCAGAGCCAGCACCAAGCCAAGAATCAAAAATCCCTTCCACCAGAACTCCCCCTGCCGCTTCTCTCCCTTTCTGATCCGGTCCAGAAAAAATCCGCCAAAAATCAGTACACCGGTAACCAGAAAGCCATACGCATTGTAATAAGACAGCACACAAAGAGAGAGACTCCCTCCCAGACACATACAAGTCCGAACCGAGTAAGAATCCCTCTCTCCTCTTAACAGATAATATAAAATCATAGCCGAAGCCATCAACGCCATAGAATCACAGTTCAGATAGGTAAACAGAAAAACAGACTGAGGCAGACAGACATTCAGCATCAAAAACAGCTGCCGATGAATCCTTTTCTCAAAGAAAACGCCTCCAAGCTTCCACACATACCAAAAAAAGACAATGCCGCAAAAAATACTTGCCAGTCTTGCCGCAAACAGCAGGGAAAAAGCATCCTTCGTGAACATCATCGCGCCCCACACAAACAGCGCCTCCAAAAGCTGCGGCAAAATGGGACGAAACCCATAGGTAAAGCCCCAGGTATAATCCATAATCTCCTTCTGCCAGCCCGTGGGAAGCTTCCGGTATTCCAGAATAAACTGCACAATCTGAAGCCGCATATTTTCATCCGGCCCCTCATTGAGAGGAAGCAAAAAGGCCCAGAACAGCCAGGTTCCAAGTACAAACAAAAATAAAAGCCCTTCCGGCCAGCTTTTTCTTATAAGCCGTCCCATACGCATCCTCCTATCACATCCATTTAATGAAATTATAGGGGGCTCTGCCGCCCTCAGACAAGCTTGCCTCTTCGCCTTTCTCTCCCTTTATTCGCCAAAAAGCTCCTCCATGGTATAAATCTTTACCACAGATTTATCCTCCACATCCCGGTAAGCCGGCCACATAATCCGCACCACACAGAAGAGAAACACGCCGGCAATCCACAAACAGACCAGCCGGACTGCCCACAAAAGCAGACGCCTCCAAAGAGCGCCTCCAAGCCTTCCAAGCCTCTTAACCCAAAAGGCCAGCCCCCAGACCACATAGTACATAAAGGGAATCAGCATAGGCATGCTGTAACGTCCCTGAGGCTGATAATCCGTGGCATAGGAATACCAAAAATTCAAAAAATTGGGAACCAGAACCGCCACCAAAAATCCCAAATGCAGGGACAGACCGGCCATATCCAGGGTACGCCGCCCCTTTTGCTTTCGCCATGCCAAAAGCCTCAAAACAAGCCCTATAAAAGCCCCCAAGCCTCCCGCCGCAAACAGCAGGCCATAACCCAGGTACATCCACCAACGCAGCACATACCACAGAGGCCCCAGCACGCCGATAAAGCTTTTCAATACAGAAGGAGCCCAGTCAGAGCGAAACAGCATATCTCCCATAGAAAGGCCCCGGTTCCGATAAGTCCGGCGGTTGGAGGGCTTTAACTCGTCCATAGCGTACTGCTCTGCATATTCGTTCTGCGTCCGCAATCCCAGAATATCTCCCTCATACAGGAAATAGTTCCGCACAAACCACCAGCCGGCCAGAACCAGCACAATGCCCAGGATCAAAAAGCCCTTTTTCCAGAATTCCTTCCAGCAGTCCTCGCCCTTGCGGCTTCGCTCCAGAAAAGAGCCTCCGAAAACCAGTACACTGGTAATCAAAAATCCGTAGGCATTATAATAGGACAGCACACAGATAGAAAGGCTCACTGCCAGCCGGATACAGGTGCCCGTAGAGAAGGAGTCTTCCCTTCCCTTTAAGAGATAATACGTAATCATGGCCGTAGCCATCAGTGCCATAGAATCACAGTTCAGATAGGTAAACAGAAAAGCCGCCTGAGGAAGACACACCACCATCAGGACAAAGAGCCACTGAATCTCCCTTGCCTGAAACAGCTTCCTGCCAATGGCCTGCACATAGCCAATAAAGACCAGGCCGCAAAGAACACTGGCAAGCCTGCCGATAAACAGCAGAGAAAAGGCATCCCCGGTAAAGAACATTCCTATCCGAATAAAAAAAGCCTCCACAATCTGCGGAAGAATGGGACGAAAACCATAAGTAAACCCCCAGGAGTAATCCATAATCTCCTGCTGATAGCCTGTGGGAAGTCCTCCGTATCCTATGATATATTCAATGATCCGGGAGCGCATATTTTCATCCGGTCCCTCATTAAAAGGCAAAATAAAGGCCCAGAACAGCCACAGGCCCAGAACAAAAGCCACAAACAGCAGCTCCGGCCATTTCTCTTTCGCTATTTTTCTCATTTCTATTATCCTCTGTGTGATTGAGATATGGCTATTATAGCAATTCTGAAGTTAAAATACAAGAACAGGGCAGCCGCAAAATAAGCCGCCAAACATTTCCATATCCTGTGTCCGAATGGTTCTCGTACACGGAATATCCGAAAAGTCTGCTATCCTATTTTCGGCTGCCCCATATAAAAGGGAGAGATAGGGCGTATGGCCCTAAACAAAAGATAAACGCGCGGGGCGCCCGTCAGCTTTAGCTGACATCTTCCTTTGGGCGCCCGTGTGCATAAAAAGGCGTTACCACGGGAATCGGTAACGCCTTTGTTATCATTTGTATCTTATGTATTATCTTTTGTTGTTCTTATTCTAGTACAAGCCTCCCAAAAAGTCAATGGCTTTGCATGCTGAAAAATTTGTCACTTTTTGGAAAATGATTGGCTATTTTCACAAGGCTTATCCCAATATCAGCTTTGCACAGCCATAAATCCCCGCATCATTTCCCAGCTGTGCCAGAACAAATTCCGTATCCTTGGATGCCTTGTAGGCATAGGGTCGAAAATATTTGCGGATATAGTCCAGCAGAATTTCCCCGGCCTTGGAGACGCCGCCTCCGATTACGACAACCTCCGGATCGAGGATACTTGCCATAACGGCGATTCCCGTGCCCAGATATTTTCCAAAGCGTTCCACGATCTCCTTAGCCAACTCATCACCCTCCTTGAGGGCATCGAAGACAGCCTTTGCACTCGCCTCTCCCTTACGCAGAAGCGAGGGCTTCTCACTCTTGGCCAAGGCCTCCCGGGCAAGACGCGCAATTCCCGTTGCAGAGGCAAACTGCTCCAGGCATCCCTGATTTCCACAGCCGCAGTGCTCTTCCATCTCATCCTCCACATGGATGTGGCCGATCTCACCACCGGCTCCGTGAGCCCCTGTGAGAATCTTTCCGTCCACAATAATACCGCCGCCCACGCCGGTTCCCAGGGTCAAAAGCAGAACATCCTTGTGTCCCTTTGCTCCTCCCATCCACATTTCTCCCAAGGCTGCCACGTTGGCGTCATTTCCCGCCTTACAGGGGAGCCCGGTGCGTTCGGAGAGCTCTCTTGTTACCTCCTTGTAGCCCCAGCCCAGATTTGCCGTGTGAGGCACAATCCCGTCAATGGATACGGGACCCGGAACTCCTACACCGATTCCTGCCACTTCCTCCGGATCGAGCTTTTTCTCTTCCATCTTAGCCAAAATCGCTGCCGCTGTATCAGGAAGAATCGCCTCTCCCTCATTTTCCGTATGGGTTTTGATCTCCCATTTGTCCAGCAGATTTCCTTCCGCATCAAATAAGCCCAGCTTGACTGTGGTTCCTCCGATATCTGCCCCAAAGCAATATTTTTTCATCTTCTCATACCCCCTTTTCTTTTAATCTCTCTTGGCAATATTGGCCTGCACTCTGCGGTACAGCTCCTGAGCCGCATTATAGCCCATCTTCTTCTGCCTGTGATTTACTGCCGCAGACTCTACAATAATCGCCAGATTCCGACCAGGACGGATGGGAAGAGAATGGCAGACCACCTTATTTCCCAAAAATTCCGTGTACTCCTCCTGGAGGCCCATGCGGTCATACTGCTTGTCCTTATCCCAATCCTCCAGCTTGATCACCATGTCAATGGACTGGGTCTCCTTTACGCTCTCCACACCGAACAGGGTCTTTACATCCACAATGCCGATGCCACGCAGCTCAATAAAGTGCTTGGTAATCTCCGGAGAGCGGCCAATCAGCGTGTCGTCGCTGACCTTATGGATCTCCACCACGTCGTCCGTCACCAGACGGTGTCCCCGCTTAATCAGCTCCAGAGCCGTCTCGCTCTTTCCGATCCCGCTCTCACCCATGATCAGCACGCCCTCGCCGTACACATCCACCAGCACACCGTGAATGGAAATCCGAGGCGCCAGCTCCACATTCATCCAGCGAATGACCTCTGCCATAAAATTGGAGGTGGCAGCCGGAGTGCTTAAAACAGGCACATGGTACTTGTGAGCCAGCTTAAGCGCTTCCTCCTCCGGCACAGTCTGGGACGTATAAACCACACAGGGAATATTGCTGGAAAAGAACCGCTCATAGATGGGGGCCTTTTCTTCCTTACTCTTACTCTGAAGATAGGTATATTCCACATATCCGACAATCTGCACCCGCTCTGAAGCAAAATGATCAAAATATCCCGTAAGCTGCAGGGCCGGCCGGTTTACCTCCGGCGTAACCAGCTTCATTCCTGCCATATCAATGTCCGGGGTTTCATTCTTCAGATTCAGTTTTTCTACCATTTTCGTCAAATCAATGCTCTGTACAACTGCCATATTCTTTCCCTTTCTTATTCCATCGCCGTATCTGCCCTTCATTGTTTTTATTTTAGCACAGGATATGGGGCGGTTGCAACTAGCTCAATGAAAAAACCCATACACCTGCTCCGCCGCCCGCCGGTTCATGGAAGGGACCCCGGCCAGGGTATCTACGTCCGCCTTGCGGATAGCCTCCAGGGACTGGAAATGCTTCATCAATGCCTTTCGTCTGGAGGGGCCGATCCCCTCGATATCGTCCAGGACGGAATGGACCTGCTCCTTGCTTCTCAAGGAGCGGTGGTACTCAATGGCAAAGCGGTGGGCTTCGTCCTGGATCCGCGTAATCAGGCGAAAGCCCTCGGAATTCCTGTCAATGGGAATCTCCACATTGTGAAAGTAAAGTCCCCGAGTGTGGTGGTTGTCATCCTTTACCATGCCGCACACCGGTATCTGAAGCCGAAGCTCCTTTAGAACCTCCAGGGCAATATTTACCTGGCCTCTGCCGCCGTCCATCATCAAAAGGTCCGGAAATTTGGTAAAGCTTCCAAACCGGCTGGAAAGTTCCTTTTCCTTAAGCTGTGCCTCCTCTTCCATTCCGTGAAGAAAGCGCCGGGTCAGCACCTCCCGCATACTGGCATAGTCATCGGGGCCCTTCACCGAGCGGATCTTAAACTTCCGGTAGTCGCTGCGCTTTGGCTTTCCCTTTTCGTATACCACCATAGAGCCCACGGACTCAAAGCCGTTGGTATTGGAAATATCAAAGGCCTCCACCCGGCTGATACCGGAAAGCCCCAGAAGGGAAGCAATCTCCTTCATGGCGCCGATAGTGCGGCCCTCTTCTCTCTTAATCTTCTCCTTATCCTGGCTCAAAACCAGGGCCGCATTTTTCTTAGCCAGCTCTACCAGCTTTTCCTTTGTTCCGATCTTGGGAATCCGAAGATACACCCGATGACCCTTTCTGGCAGAAAGCCACTGCTCAATGACCTCCTTGTCCTCAATGGCCTCCTCTATCATCAGCTCTCGGGGAATGTAGGGCGTTCCTGCATAAAATTGCTTAACAAAACTGCTTAAGATCTCCTTTGTCTGCTCACCCTCCGCAATCCGCAGGTAAAAATGATCCCGCCCAATGAGCTTTCCGTCCCGGATAAAGAACACCTGAACCACTGCGTCTTCCCCCTCGCTTGCCAGGGCAATGATATCCTTATCCTCCATATCGCTGTGGGTGATTTTCTGCTTCTGGGCAATCTGCTTGACGCTGTTTAACAGCTCCCGCTGCTCGATAGCCGCCTCAAACTCCATGGCGTCGGCAGCCGCCTTCATCTTCTCCTCCAGCTCCCGGATCAGCGGCCCGTAATTGCCGTTCAAAAATTCCAGGGCCTTTGCCACATTTTTCCCGTAATCCTCCCTGGAAATATATCCCTGGCAGGGAGCGTTGCACTGCTTGATATGATAATTCAGACAGGGCCGTTCCTTTCCGATATCCCTGGGCAGATTCCGGTTACAGGTGCGGATCCGGTACAGCTTATGAATGAGATCGATGGTATCCTTCACCGCCCCGGCGCTGGTGTAAGGACCGTAATATTTCCCCTTGTCCTTTCTAAGCTGACGGGAAAAGAGCACCCGGGGGTACTCTTCATTCACAGTCACCTTGATATAGGGGTAGGTCTTGTCATCCATCAGCATGGTATTGTACTTGGGCCTGTGCTCCTTAATCAGATTGCACTCCAGCACCAGAGCCTCCAGCTCGGAATCCGTGATGATATACTCAAAACGGGCAATGTGAGTCACCATCTGCTCAATCTTGACCCCCTTATTCCGGCTGGACTGAAAATACTGCCGCACCCGGTTCTTCAGGGATACGGCCTTTCCCACATAGATGATGGCGTCCTTCTCATCGTGCATTAAATAAACGCCAGGCTTGGCCGGCAGCTTTTTCAGCTCTTCTTCTATATCAAACATAAGCGGTAAGCGTCTCCTTTGCTCCTATATTCCTTAAAATACAATAACAGCTATAAAGTGAGCCTCTGTGGAATCAAATCTGAGAAATAAACTCATTAATATAATAAAGCGCCGCCCCCATAGCCGAGGACTCTTCGTTCAGGCGGCTCACCTGAATGCTGGAATGCTTCATGTGGAAGTTGCAGCGCTTCACGGTAAGCTCCCGGATTTTCTCCAGGTAGGGTTTCAGGTAGCGGCCCACATAGCCGCCCAAAAGGACCTCACAGTCAAAGCTTACATTCAGGTTATTGATGACAATCACCAGATAATGCAGGTATTCCTCCCAGGCTGTCCTGCATTTGGAATCGCCGGCCTTAAGCCGTTCAAAGAAAAGAGCCAGATTTCCTTCCGCCGCATTGGACAGAAGCAGGGCCGAGCAATAGGCATCCACGCAGCCGTAATTCCCGCAATAGCAGCGGCGGCCGTCCGGAACCAGCGTCATATGTCCAAATTCACCGCTACGCATGTCCTCTCCATAGTAGAGCTTACCGTTCACAAACACGGCGCCACCCACCGAATTGCTCAGGGACAGGTAGAGCACATTGCGGCTGGAGGGATTGTCATAGAGCTCCGCAAAGCCGCCTGCATTGGCATCATTCATAAAGTGATAGGGATATTTGATGTAGTCTGCCAGCTCTTCATAGAGACCTGTCAAGCCGTCGAACAGGGGGGCGTAATGGACGCTTCTGCTGTCCGCACCGATAATGGCCGGAAGGGATACGCCCACACCCAGGATATTCTCCTCCGAAACCCGGGTGCTCTTCACCATATCGCCAATCAGCTTCTCCAGGGTTGCATAGTAGCCCTGGCCCCGCTGAAAGGGGAGGCGGTAACGCTGGGAGCGCAGCACATGGGAGGCCAGATCCACCATAATGAGATTCACGTGATTAGGCGTAATATCAAGTCCCAGCGCCACGCGGGCCATCGGATTGCTGGAAATCACCTTTGCTTTTCTTCCGCCTGTGGACTGAAAGGTCCCGTTCTCCCTCACCAGCCCATATTCGATCAGTTCATTTAAATTTTGGGAAACCGTAGGTATGCTGATGTGAAGCTGATATGCAATTTCCTGCTTTGATATGTTCTCCTTTGCAAGTACAATGCGGTAAATATTATTTCTGTTTATTTTTTTTATTTCTATGTTCGTAGCTTTACTCAGCACGCTTGTCAATCCCCTCAGAGCTTTCTATCATTTTAATCTTAATATAGCAGAATGTCTGGAAATTTGCAAATAACAAAGCTTGGGTCGCCAGGCAATAAGCCAGCAGTCTCTTTCCATATCTGTGCACGTAAACCCTCTGGACACGAATACGGAAACGACTGCTGGCTTATTTCCAAACAACCTATCCCGGTGAATCGCTTTTCAATTCATACCCTCATTGTACAAGGGTACAGTCAAAAGATGCCTTATCCTTTCTTTTTCCGATCAAAGAAAATATTTTTCCCGCCAACGCTCAGGGGAATCCCCTGCCACACAATGTCCTTTGACACAAAGGCAAGCTCCATAGCCGCCTTTCCCACGGAAAACATAATCCGGCTGTCCACTCTCTCGTCCCCGGCCGTGGCCGCAGCGCTGGAAAGTGCAATTCCCAGATCCACATAAACGTATGCACAGTTCGCCCCGGCCGCCTTACAGGCGCCGCAGTTCTCAAAGCCGCAGAACCCGCATTTTTGTACGCCGCGGTAAGCCTTCTTTGCACCCACAAGCAGTACTGCGCCGGCGGCATGTACATTGTCCGCGTCTCTCTGATACCATTCTCTTATGGCCTCATTGCCCTCCCGCTCCGCAAACTCCCGCATCTTGCCCTCAAGGGCATCCTTGTCTTCCTCCGTAAACACCAGAGTATAGATATCGTCGACTCCCCGGGTTTTCGGGGCTGTCCGGGCCGCCGCGCACATACGGGCCGCTGTCTGTAAAATTGCCTCTTTTTCCATCTGTTCACTTTGATAAATCATGGTTCACCCTCTAACTGACTTCTTCCAGCAGCCGGCTCCAAGGAGAACGGCAGCTATTTCAAAAGCTCCATTTTCGACAGGGCAGCCTCTTTTACCGCCCTGACAATTTCCTCAGAGATCTCAAGATAATGTCTTCCCTCCTGCCTCTTCATGCATTCAGCCGCAGCCAGACACAGATCCGTATAGTAATTCACCTTCGTAATTCCGCCTCTTACCATTTTCCTCGTATCCTCGTCTGAGATGCCGGAGGCTCCGTGGAGTACAAGGGGAACCGGAACTGTACGGTTCAACTCCTCCAGAAGCTCAAACTGAATATCCGGCTCCTTTCGGTACACGCCGTGTACGTTTCCAATGGAAACGGCAAGTGCATCAATGCCTGTCTCCCTGGCGAATCTTTCAGCCTGCTGTGGATCGGTAAATACATTGTGATCATCCTCGAACAGCGTGTCAAGCCCCGACACATGACCAATCTCCGACTCCACCGACGCCCCATAGGGCCTGGCCAGGTCCACAACCTTTCCGGTCAGCTCCGCGTTTTCCTCAAAGGATTTGTCGGAGGCGTCAATCATCACCGAGGTAAAGCCGCAGTCCAGGACTCTTTTTATCTCCTCCAGGGTTACGGAATGATCGCTGTGAAGCACCACCGGCACCGAGGCCGCCTCCCCATAGGAGCGAAGAAGCTTCGCATAGTGGCGGATATCCGCAAAGGGCTCAAAGGACTCCGCATAAGCCAGAATTACCGGCGACCGGCTTTCCTCCGCCGCCTCCATGACGCCCCGCAGCATTTCCAGGTTAAATACGTCGAAGTTACCTACTGCATATTTTTTTGCCCTGGCATCCGTAAGCACTTCCTTTAGTGTAACTAGACTCATCTGTCTCTCCTCTCCCGCTAGGTTAAAAGGCTACGTATCCTCCGTCCACGATTACGTCTGAACCTGTAGTATAGCCCGCCGCATCGCAAGCCAGGTAAAGGATGGCCGGTATGAGCTCCTCGGGATCGCCCATGCGGTGCTGGGGAATGAGGGGCATCCAGGCGTCTTTGAGCTCCTGGGGCGTATCTGCCGACATGGGGGTGCCGATGTAACCGGGGCTTAAGCTGTTTACACGGATTCCGTATTCCGCCCATTCAATCGCCAAAGACTTGGTCATGTGGATGACGCCTGCCTTGGAGGCATTGTAGGAGGCCTGCCACTGGGGAATGTTTACAATGGTGCCCGACATGGAGCCCATGTTGATAATGCTTCCCTTAATGTGATTCTCAATCATGACTCTTCCCACAGCCCTGGCAACAATGTACTCTCCTGTGAGATTGGTGTCAATGACCTGACGCCACTCATCGATCGTAGCCTTCAGCGTGTCTTCGTGAATGCAGATTCCCGCATTGTTAAACAGCACGTCAATGTGGCCGGACCGGCGCATCACCTCTGCGATTGCCTCGTCTACCGCCTTCTCGTCTGTTACGTCCGCTGCAACGTCGTAGGCCTTTCCACCCTCGTCCGTGATCATTTTCACGGTTTCCGGCGACAGGGTTCTGCTTAAGATCACAACCTCCGCTCCTGCCTTCGCCAGACCGCAGGCAACCACCTGACCGATTCCTCTTCTTCCTCCGGTTACAATTGCTACCTTTCCCTTTAATCCAAAGATCTCCTCTAAATACATATTATACCTCTCTTATTATAGTTCCGCAATATCTCGCTTCAACGCATCTTTATCGAGAACAATTTCCGGACACAAAAGCATGTGTCCGTAAATCGTTCTATGCGTTTCGGAGATATTGCTGTTTCCAGTTCCGCAATATCTCGCTTCAATGCATCTTTATCGAGAATACTGCTGTTTCCAGTTTCACGGGAAATGGCGCACGTAAAAACCTCTCTGTGTTTTCCATGCGCCATTTCCCTCTTTACCCTATGTAAAAGTTTAATACCTGGCTGTTTTTACTGCGCGAGAATTGATGTGGCGCTTCCCTCTTCGTAGCCGTGCTCAGCTGCCTCTTCCGGTGTAATCTGGCCCTGCTCAATGTACATCTGGATGAACTGATCTACATTTTCTGCAGTACACAGTAAGGAATCAACAGAGGTGGTAATCACAGTCTCTTCTCCTGTCAGAAGCTTGTAGGCTGCCTCCAGATTTGCCGCTGCCAGGGCAGGGGGATTCTGGTATACGGCCGCGGTATACACGCCGTCCTTGATCTCCAGTACCGTCTTTGCCAGACAGTCTACGGAATATACCTGCATGCCGTCATAGGTGGGATCATCCTTTACTGCCTCGTATGCGCCGTTTCCTAACAGGTCGGCAGTTGTCAGCATACAGTCAATCCGTCCGTAGGAGGTTGCCCAGTCTTCCATGGTTGCCATAGCGGCTGCCTCGGTTGCCTCTTCCTCCATAAAGTCACCGATAATCTTCACATCAGTTCTCTTGTCGATGAACTCTGCTTTGATAGCCTCGT
This sequence comes from Lachnospiraceae bacterium, assembly GCA_022791635.1. Classification (GTDB taxonomy): domain Bacteria; phylum Bacillota; class Clostridia; order Lachnospirales; family Lachnospiraceae; genus Laedolimicola. The sequence goes on along the minus strand of JAAVZL010000037.1, from coordinate 46,579 downwards.
AGCGGGATGTGGTATGGAAGTTACCCGGCATACAGTTCAGAATACCTACCACGCCGTTCTCCGGAACATTCTCCGCTGCAAGCTTTGCAATGGCCTCGCCCTGTGCGTAGGGATCGCCGTCCACCCAGGAACCGCCCTCCAGCTCACGAATGGCGGCATTGGTTGTGATGCAGAAGATTCCTGCGTCCAGAATCTTCTGGCAGTAGGGCTTCTGAAGCTCGCCGTCATTGGGCTGAATGATAATTACGTCGTAGTTCTTGGTGATACAGTCCTCAATGATGGAGTTCTCTTTCTCGTTGTCTGTCTGGGCATCAAAGGTGTCCAGGGTAAAGGTATCTGCATAGTCCGCAGCCTGTGTCACGAACTGATTTACCAGCTCTGCCGCAAAGGGGTCAGACTGATTACGTGCAATATATGCCACCTTGAATCCGCCTGTCTTCTCTTCCCCGCCGGACTCTGCCGGAGCTTCTGTCTCGTCAGAAGAGCCCTGCTCTGTGGGAGCAGCCGGAGCCTCCGCCTCCTTGGAGCCGCCGCAGCCTGCAAGCAAACCGCCGAATACCGTTACTGCGCACAACAATGCTAATACTTTTTTCTTCATTTTGTACCTCCCGTTTTGTTTTATTTTTTATAATTGACCCTGCCATGCAGGGTGAATTAACTTTTTATTACTTTCCCTTCTTGTAGGTCTGGCGGGATTTGGAATAGATATCCCAGATAACCGCAAATGCAATGATGGCGCCGCGCACAATCTGCTGGATATAGGAATCGATGGACATCAGGTTCATGATATTTCCCAAAAATCCGACTACGAAGGCGCCCACAACCGTTCCCCAGGGGGTACCGATTCCTCCGGTAAAGCTTGTACCGCCCACAATGGTTGCCGTAAGGCCGTCCATCTCATATCCCGACGCGCCTGCCGGAAGTCCGCCGTTAACGCGGGACATAAAGAGCACCGCCGCAATCCCGATGAGAACACCGTTGAGCAGATAAGCCTTCATAATGACCAGCTGGGTATGGATGCCGGATGCATTGGCCGCCTCCGCGTTGCCGCCTACTGCAAAGGTGGAACGCCCCCAGCGCGTATTCCGCATCATATACGCCATGATGATAAAGATCACTGCCATGAAGATAACCGGAATGGGGATGGGGCCTAAGGATCCCTGCCCAACCGTTGTGTAGCCGCCGATCTCGTAAATATTCTGTCCGTTGGTGATATAGAGCGCCGCGCCCCGGGCCATGGTCTGGGTGGCCAGGGTGGCAATGAAGGCAGGAGTCTTAAATTTCGTCACCATCACTCCGTTCAGGAAGTTCACCAGCAGAGAGACTGCAATGGCCACCGCAAAGGCCAGAAGCATACTCTGGGTGGATTTGTAGGTAGAAACGGAGAGACAGCCTGCCAGGGCAATCACCGAGCCGCAGGACAAGTCCAGCTGGCCGCAGATAATAAGCGCCATTTCTCCGAATGCAATGATGATAATCACCGACTGCTGGCGGCATACATTGATTAAGTTATTCGCTGTCAAAAAGTTACTGTTCGCAATGGTACAGACAAGCATAATCGCCAGCAGGACGATGATAATACTGTACTTGGAAACAAGCTTTTTCACATCTATCTTTTTTCCTGAGTTCATATTAAATTCCACCCCTTCTTTATTGAACGTTTGAAACGGCAAACTGCATAATGGATTCCTGTGAAAACTCAGATCGAGACAGCATTCCCGCAATCCGTCCCTCGCTTACCACGTAAATCCGGTCACAAATTCCAATCAGCTCCGGAAGCTCCGAGGAAATCATGATGATCCCCTTTCCCTTTGCCGCAAATTTGCTCATAAGCTCATAGATCTCACGCTTTGCTCCCACATCAATTCCGCGGGTGGGTTCATCTGCAATCAGCACCTTGGGATCGCAAATCAGCCATTTTGCCAGAACCACCTTCTGCTGATTTCCGCCGCTTAAGTTTCCGATTGCCGCTTCCAAATTCGGCGTTTTCACATTCATACTCTCGCAGGCATCCTTCACAATGCTGTTTTCCTCTCCTGCATGAAGCTTTCCCCGATAGATCACCTTGTCTAAGGTGGCCAGGGTGGTATTGAATTTTACACTGAGAATGGGGACGATTCCTGTCCGGCGCCGGTCCTCCGTGAGCATTGCCAGGCCGTTTTTGATGCTCTGCCGGACATTCTTATTCTGCACTTCCTTCCCCTCTATCCGGATGGTGCCGGATTCGTAGGGATCCAGGCCAAAGATGGCGCGCATAATTTCCGTACGCCCGGCTCCCATCAGTCCTGCAAAGCCGATAATCTCCCCGGAATTCACATAGAAGTTCACGTTCTCAAAAACGCCCGGCTGGGTGAGCCCTTCCACCCGCAGAATCTCTTCCCCGATGGGAATCTCTTCCTTGGGATACTGATTGTCAATCTTCCGTCCCACCATGTGCTCCACCACCTGATCCACTGTCAGGTCCCTGGCATCCTTGGTGATGATAGACTTTCCGTCCCGGAAAATAGTAATCTCATCGGCAATCCGGAAGATCTCATCCATCTTGTGGGATATGTAGATAATGCTTGCGCCCCGGCTCTTCAGCTCTGCGATCTTTTTAAAGAGGATCTCTACCTCCTTATTCGTAATGGCAGAGGTGGGCTCATCCATAATGATGATTTTCGCATCATAGGAGACGGCCTTTAAAATCTCTATCATCTGAATATCCGAAACACTGAGACTGCGAAGCTTCACATCGGGCTCATAATGCAAGCCCTCCTGCTCCAGAAGCTCCATCGTCCGCTTCCGGATGGACTTCCAGTCAATCCGCGCTCCCTTTTTGGGCCAGTTGCCCAGACAGAGATTCTCCTCCAGGGTCATATCCGGCACATAGGACAGCTCCTGAAAAATCATGGCAATCCCGTTTTCCTTGGCATGAAGCGGATCCTTGATCACGGTTTTCTGTCCGTTGATGAACAGCTCTCCCTCGTCCGCCTGATAGACCCCGTCTATAATCTTCATCAGTGTGGACTTTCCGGCTCCGTTTTCCCCGCACAGAACATGAACGGTTCCCTTTTTCAACTGAAAGTTCACATCGTCCAATGCCTTTACACCGGGAAAGGATTTGGAAATATGTTGCAGCTCGAGTACAACCTGGTCCTTTTCCATATACTGCACCTCCCTTGGGCCAAAGCCTGCAGGCGTTCAAACACCCAAACATCTTACAGGCTTTTTACCTCAGTCTCAAATCTTCACGACAGCCTTCACAATGTCCGCTTTATTATGTACGCTGCTGTCCATTGCATTCTGAATATCATCCAGCTCAAAGGTATCGGTTACGATTCCCTTCAGGTTCACCTTGCCGTCCGCAACTGCCTGAATGGCCAGCGGATAAATATGGCGGTAGCGGAATACGGACTTAATGGTGATCTCCTTATCGAGGAGCAATCCTCCCACAGGAAGATTCATATCTCCGGAAGCGCTGTAGCCAACCTGTACCAGGGTTCCGCCCTTTACCAGCATTTCGATTCCCTGGCGGGCACAGATTTCCGTTCCGGAGGTCTCGATCACCAGATCGCAGCCTCTCCCGCCGGTAAGCTCCATAACCTTCTCTACGGCATTGACATCCCTTCCGTTGATGACTCCCGTTGCTCCCAGCTCCATGGCCTTATCGAGACGCTTCTGCATAATATCCACCACATAAACGGTGGATACGCCAAGAGCCTTAAGGGCCAGCAGCGATACCAGGCCGATACAGCCGGATCCTGTCACCACAGCCGTCTGTCCCAGATGGGCGCCGCCCTGCTGTGCTGCGTGGAAGCCTACGGCCAGGGGCTCAATCAGGGCTCCCTCCAGGGTGCTTACATTCTCCGGAAGCTTAAAGCAAAGGCCTGCCTCGTGGGCTACATATTCCTGGAATACGCCGTCCACAGGAGGCGTGGCGAAAAATACCACATCCGGGCAAAGGTTATAGCGCCCTGTCCGGCAGAATTCACAGTGTCCGCAGGTCTTGCCCGGCTCCAGAGCTACCCGGTCGCCCACCTTCAGATGGGTCACATTCTTTCCTACCTCAACTACAGTGCCGCCGGACTCGTGACCCAGCACAAAGGGCGGCTCCACGATATAATTTCCGATTCTTCCGTTCTCATAGTAATGAAGATCCGAGCCGCAGATTCCCACATATTCCAGCTTCACCAGAACCTCGTCCTCCTTAGGCGCCGGAATCGGTCTCTCCTCAAAGCCCATTTTGCCAATGCCGAGCATCACGGCTGTTTTCATTTTCCCCTCCATGGTATCCTCCCGCTTTCTTTTTTAATGATTTTTTAAATATATTTTTAAATCTAACTTATTAAGTGTGTTTTATTATCTCACTAATTTGACTATATGTCAATACTATAATTTTATTTTTTTATTCATTTCCACGATTTCTGTGGTTTCTTGTGGATTGTAGATTGTTTACGGGGCTGTCGCAAAATAGCACAGCCCCGTAGCATAACTTTGTCCTCTTTTTCATATGCTTTGATGTAACCATTCCGTCAGCGAAATGGTTGCAGGTGATCATTCATATTTGTACAAGTATTAAGAAGGGACGGATTGCATATGAAACAGCCCACAGCCTCTCCGGGCAAGGTCCGGGGACAAAATGTCCTGGAGGACGCTCATCACAAAACCCTGGCAGAATCCTTTTTGGAACAGCTCAATGATCCGCTGATCTTTATTCTTTTTATCGCTGCCGCCATTTCCATGCTGCTGGGTGAGGTCAGCGACACGGCCATCATCCTGGCCGTAATTCTGGTAAACTCCATTGTAGGGGTTATCCAGGAGGGAAAGGCCCAGAAGGCCCTGGAAGCCTTAAAGCAGATGACCAGCCCCACCGCTCTGGTGCGGCAAAACGGAGTCTTAAAGGAAATTCCCGCCCGGGATCTCCTTCCCGGGGATACCGTCTGCCTGGACGCCGGCCGTCAGGTTCCTGCGGATCTGAAGCTTGTGTCCGTAAACAGCCTGAAAATCGAGGAGGCCGCCCTGACAGGAGAATCTCTCCCAGTGGAAAAAGATCTGGTAAAAAACAACCTGGCCTACATGTCCACCAATGTCACCTACGGCCGGGGCGAAGGAATCGTCACCGCCATCGGCATGGACACGGAGATCGGCCGCATTGCACGGCTGATAAATGAGGCGCCCACAGAAACCACCCCCCTTCAGAGGCGTTTGGCCGATCTGGGAAAGGTCCTAAGCATCCTGTCCCTTTTCCTGTGCGCCCTGCTCTTTTTCATTGCCGTTCTGCAAAAAAGAGATATCATAGAAATGCTGATTACCGCCATCTCCCTTGCGGTAGCCGCCGTTCCCGAAGGACTTCCCGCCATCGTGACCATGGTGCTGGCCCTAAGCGTCTCCCGTATGGTCAAGGTCAATACCATTGTGAAACGTCTGCCAAGCGTAGAGACCTTAGGCTGCGTCAGTGTGGTCTGCTCTGATAAGACAGGCACTCTCACCCAGAATAAAATGACCGTCACTGCCTGCTATACGGACGGCAAAATCCTGGATGCCGCCGCCCTCCCCCCGGATAAGAACCGTCACTTTCTGGAGGGCTTCGCACTGTGCAACGACGCTGTCCTCACCTCGGACAACCGTCTGGGAGATCCCACAGAGCTGGCCCTTCTTGACCTGGCCCGCCGCTTTTATCTGGAGCGCCCCCTTCTGGAACAGAAGCTCCCCCGCATTCAGGAGCTGGCCTTTGATTCGGAGCGGAAAATGATGACCACCCTCCACCGAAACGGCAGCTCCACCCTTTCCTACACCAAGGGCTCCCCGGATGAAGTCCTGAAGCGCTGCGACACCCTGCTCCTTCACGGACAGATTGTGCCTCTGGACGGCAGAAGACGCCGAGAGATCACCGCCGCCATGAACTCCCTCTCCGAACGTGCCCTACGGCTTCTGGCTCTCGCCATGAAGACCGGAGCCGACCGGATAACGGAAAAGGGCCTCACCTTTGTGGGAATCGCAGGCATGATGGATCCCATCCGTCCCGAGGCCGCCAAGGCTGTCCGGGATTTTCGCCGGGCCGGAGTCAAGACAGTGATGATCACCGGTGATCGAAAGGACACCGCCTTTGCCATTGCACATGAGCTCGGAATTGCAGAAAAGCCCGAGGACTGCATGACGGGATCTCAGATCGACGAGCTGTCCGACGCCGAATTTTCCCGGGCCGTTCAGAAGCTCACCGTCTTCGCCATGGTCTCCCCAGAGCACAAGGTCCGCATTGTAAAGGCCCTAAAGGCTTCGGAAAAAATCGTGGCCATGACCGGTGACGGCGTCAACGACGCTCCCTCCCTGAAGGCCGCCGACGTGGGCGTTGCCATGGGAATCACCGGAACGGATGTGGCGAAAAATGCGGCAGATCTCATTTTGGTAGATGACAATTTTGCCACCATAGCCAAGGCCATCGCAGAGGGAAGAGGCATTTACGAGAACATCAAGAAGGCGGTGCTCTTCCTGCTCTCCTCCAACTTCGGAGAAATCATTACCATGCTCACCGCCATTTTGCTGGGTCTTGGCTCTCCCTTAAAGCCCAGCCATATTCTGTGGATTAACCTGATTACGGACTCCCTCCCCGCCCTGGCCTTAGGCGTGGATCCCGGAGATCCCCGCCACTTTATGAACCGGCCTCCCCGCTCACGAAACGAAAGCCTCTTTGCAGGCGGAGGCTTAAGCTGCACCCTGCTATACGGCTTCCTCATAGCCTTTATCAGCATGGCGGCCTTTTTACAGCTCCCCATCTCCCTGCTGATGGCCAAAGGGGCTCCCGTAAGCTTAGAAAACCTGCGCCTCTTCCTGGCCTCCCCGGAGCTTCTGGCCAGATCCCAGACCTACGCCTTTACGGTTCTCGGGATCTCCCAGCTCTTCCATGCCATAGGCATGCGGGATGTAGAAACCTCTCTGCTCCGAATGAATCACCTAAACAACCGCCTGATGCTGGCCGCCTTTGTAATTGGCTTCAGCCTTCAGGGCCTGGTAACAGAATTCCCCTATTTTATCCAGGCCTTCGGCACCTGCCACCTGGAAATGGGAGAATGGCTGCACCTGATTCTCCTATCCGCCATGCCCCTCATGGCTCACGAGCTATTGCTTCTAAATCCCGCCCGTATCCTACAAAAGCTTCATAACAGCCAGGAGGATAAGGAGTACCCCGCTCACCCAGCAAAGATTCGATCGACAATGGGACGATATGAGTCCTCCAAGCCATAACCCCAAAAGCAGAGCCAGCGCTCCCACCAAAAAAGAAGCCCCAAAGGCAGCAGGAATCCCGGCCATCGAAATTCCCGCCCCGATTCCTGCCGCCAGGCTGTCGATAGAGAGAGCAACCCCCAGCGTCAAAGCCTCCCCCGGAGACACCAAATCATCCCGATTCCTATTAGCCTCCTGAATCTCCTCATGACCGGAGCGATCAAATAATTTTACAATACCCAGTACAGATAGCAACAAAAAACTAAAATACCGCGTCATACTCTCCGGAATCAAACTGCTCAAGGCCGTCCCTGCCAAAAGAGAAATCACCAGCAGCAGACTGGAAATCCCCGTCACAACCGCCACAGAGCTCAGCGGAACCCTTATCCTGCTTACGCCATACACAAATCCAGCAGCAAACGCATCTACAGACAAAGCCGTCACCAAAATCAAAATCTCAAAAGCCAAAGAAAGCATAAAAAAATCACCGGAAGCATACTATTTATAGTTATACTATTCCGGTGATTTTGTTCTGTTGAATTCAAAAACTCACTCTCTCAAATCGAGTAGGCAGGAACCATCTTCCCCTCCTCGCCGCGCGGGGCACGTACAGCAAAACTGCTAATTTCCTTACACGCCCCTGTGCATAAAAAGAGTTCAGCCAGAGGGCGGATTTCGCCGCATCCTGGCTGAACTCTTACCTTCCACCTATACAAATTTCGTCTTCTTCGCCATCTGCACAAACTCCCCATTATACCTGGTACGTGCAAATAAATTGAGAATATTCTCCACCGCCTCGTCCGCCTTCAGACCATTAAGCCCCTTACGCACCGTATCGATAGCCTCCAGCTCGTCCTCCGTGAGAAGCAAATCCTCCCGCCTGGTGCTGGACTTTGGAATATCCACCGCAGGGAACACCCGCTTCTCCTGGAGCTTCCGGTTCAGCACCAGCTCCATATTTCCGGTTCCCTTAAACTCCTCATAGATCACATCGTCCATCTTGCTCCCAGTCTCCACCAAAGCCGTAGCAAGAATCGTCAGACTTCCGCCCTCCCGCATATTCCTGGCCGCGCCAAAAAACCGCTTAGGCATATGAAGCGCCGCCGGATCAAGACCGCCTGACAGTGTACGCCCACTGGGAGGAACCGTCAGATTATAGGCCCGCGCCAGCCTTGTGATGCTGTCCAGCAGAATCACCACATCCTTCCGGTGCTCCACCAGACGCTTCGCCCGCTCAATCACCATCTCCGACACCCGCTTATGATGCTCGGGAAGCTCGTCAAAGGTAGAGTAAATCACCTCCACATTAGGTCCTGCAATGGCCTCCCGGATATCCGTAACCTCCTCCGGCCGCTCGTCGATCAGAAGAATCAAAAGCTGCATCTCCGGATGATTCTTGGTAATAGACTTTGCCACATCCTTGAGAAGCGTTGTCTTACCTGCTTTAGGCGGAGACACAATCATTCCCCTCTGTCCTTTGCCAATCGGCGAAATCAGATCCATAATCCGCATCGCCATACTCCCCCCCGGACGCTCCAGATGTATTCTGGAATTGGGGAAAATCGGCGTCAAATCCTCAAAGCTCCGCCGCCTGGCCGCCTCCTCAGGCCGATACCCATTCACCGTCTTCAAGTACAGCAAAGCCGCAAACTTCTCAGTTTGAGCCCGCACCTTCACATTACCGCAGAGAATATCCCCGGTCTTTAAATTGTAACGGCGGATCATAGCCGGATTGATATAAATATCATTCTCCCCCGGCAGATAATTAGCGCTCCGGATAAATCCATAACCATCCGCCAAAACCTCCAGAATTCCGTTGGCCACCTGCCCGCTGTCAAGCTGAGACATATCCGGGGCCGCCTTAGCGGGCTCCGCAGGCTTCTCCACCGGCCTTTCAGGAGCCTTCTCCACGCTTTTCTGAGGCCTGTTCTCCTCGTCCTTCTCCAGCATCAGCTGGATCAGGTCTCCCTTTTTCATGGTTGAAGTCCTTTTAAGACCTCTTGCCTTCGCGATCTCCTTAAGCTCGGATAGCGGAAGAGATTCATACTGCTCTCTTGTCATTCCTGTCCTCCTCTTTATTCCTTCTCATCTTCCTCTAAAATATGTCTATGAAAAACATTTTTATTTCTCTTGGGAATGGTCGCCAGAAACCTTTGGCGTATTTGATGCAGAAACTTTCCTGTCCCGATGTCATCAAACGGTGACATCTTGAATATACCATATTTTCCACAAAAATCAAAGGATATTTTTAAGACTTCACAATTCTTCCTGCAATCAGTTACTGTTCCCTCTGCAACCAGTAACCGCAATCATTCAACAATATCCTCGTTTGGCAATGAACACTTTCAATATCAATTAAAAAGTTTTAAAATTTACATTACTATTTATCAATCTATTTTGATTCTCTATTGATTTTTCCCTCATAACTGCATATAATAGCGTTAGAAACGAAGGGAGGGTTGATTCATGGAATTGACTGCAAATTTTTTAACACGTCTCATATCCATAACACAGTTTAACCGCGGCCAGGCATCCAGAATTTTTGATCGCTTACATTCCGAGCCAGAGCTTGTTGTTTTAAAAAACAACCAGCCATCCGCTATCATTCTTGCTCCGGATGAGTATAAACGTCTGGCTGAAATTGAAGAAAACTATTATCTTCTCCTGGAGGCAACCAAAAGACTGGATGCAAACCAAGGAAAATCAGCCATTCCCGAGGCCGATGTCATGAAGCATTTTGAAATCACAGATGCTGATCTGGAGAAAGTGGAGGATCTTGAAATACAATGACATGGGAGCTTGAATACCTGCCAGAGGTACAGGCCGACTTAGAGGCTCTGGATAATTCCGTAAGACAGCCCGTCATCAAGGGCATCAAGAAAGTCCGGAAAAATCCTGTTTCCAAGGAGGAAGGCGGTTACGGCACTCCACTTGGAAGCAAGGACGGAACAAATCTCACAGGACTCTTTAAAATAAAATTTTTGAAATACGGCATTCGCGTTGTATATAAACTGGAATACCAGGATACTGCAATGAAAATCATCATCATTTCCGCCAGAGCCGATAATAAAGTTTACCATGAAGCCGGAACAAAACGTACCAAGCACAAGCTATAACAGCCTTAGCCGTCGTTCCATCATACCCCCACAAAGGAGATCCATTTTCAATGAAAAAACTCATCCTTCCCATATATCTTTCCCTCCACCGCATCATGATGAAGATCTGCTGGAACCTCTTCGTTCTCTTCCCCCTGGACAGAGAAAAAATCGTCTTCAGCAACTTTAACGGCGGCGGCTACGGGGACAACCCCAAATTTATCGCCCAGGAATTCCTAAGACGGGACCTTTCCTGGAAGCTCTACTGGGTATCCGCCTCCGATTATGATCTGCCAAAGGGAATCCTCCCCGTCCGCCCCAACACCATCGCCTTTGCCTACCACATGGCAACCGCCGGAACCTGGGTAGACGACACCCGCAAGCTCTACTACTTCAAAAAACGCCCCGGCCAGTACTACATCCAAACCTGGCACGGCGGCCTGGGCCTGAAAAAAGTAGAAAAAGACTGCGAGTCCGCCTTAACCCCCGAATACGTAGCCTACGCCAAAATCGACTCCAAAAACATGGATCTCCTCCTGGCCTGCTGCCAGTGGGAATACGACTCCTACCGGGAAGCCTTCTGGTACGACGGTCCCATCCTCCAAAAGGGCATCCCCAAAAACGACATCTACTTCGAGGATCCCGCCCCCTACCAAAAAAAAGTCCACGACCACTTCTCCCTCACTCCGGAGACAAAGCTGGCCCTCTACGCCCCCACCTACCGTGACAGCCGCAAAACCGACATGTACAACCTGGACTACGAAGCCCTCCTCCGTTCCCTCAAAAAACGCTTCGGAGGCAGCTGGGCCGTCCTGGTCCGCATGCACCCAAACGTCAGCTATCAGGATTACCCCCTGACCTACACAAGCGAAATCCTCAACGCCAGCCCCTACGAAAACATGCAGGAGCTCCTGGTCGCCTCCCAAATCATCATCAGCGACTACTCCGGCTGCGCCTTCGACTTCCCCATGATAGGAAAACCCGGCTTCCTCTACGCCGAAGACTACGAAGAAATGAAGCGCACCAAAGACTACTACTTCGACCTAAAAGACCTCCCCTTCACCCTGGCCCTCACAAGCCAGGAGCTCACCGCCCAGATAGAGGTCTTTGACGAATCCCTCTACCAGGAAAAATGCAAAGCCTTCAACAAAATGCTCAACTTCTATGACACCGGCCACGCCTCCCAAGCCGTAGCCGACCTCATCATAAAGTACCATCAGCGAAGTTAAGCCCTGAATGGCTTGTGAAGGCTCCGGTCATTCTACGAGGCTTAACCAGAAACGTCCCTTCCGGAGCCAACACCCTAAATCCGGGACAGCCGCACCTACCTCATCCCCCGATACTTCAAAATCCTCTCATAATCCTCAATATAATCCACCTCCGCCCAAAACCGGTTCTCAATATTCCTCACATAAACCTTTCTCCTGTCCGTCATGGCATACAGCACATTCTCCCACCAGACCGAATGCTCCTGCCTCCCAATCATCACATCCATCTGCTCCACAAACTCCGGAATAAACCCGGCATCAAGCTTCGCAGCCCCAATATACTCCCCGGTAATATCCTCCCCGGTCAGCTCCTTCCCATACTTCATAAGAACATTGTTCTCATAATAAAACTTATAATCCGCCTCCTCCTTCCGGGTCTCGTCCGCAAACAACACCGGAGAAAGCTCAGTCCCCATCATATCATCCAGAACCCCTTCCTCCAAAAACACATCCGCATTCATAATCAGCAAATCATCCGTATCCTTAAAAAAATCCCTAGCAAACCAAGCCGAAGCAATACTATTCGTCACATCATAAAAAGGATTATAATAAAAAGACACCTCATGCCCCTTCACCGTCTCCCGGATCACATCCGCCTTATACCCAAGCACCAAAGCCGTCTCCGTAATCCCCTTCCGCTTCAGCAAATCCAGAGTATAGCAAATAAGCCGCTCCCCCCCGATATCCACCGTACACTTGGGATTTCCCGACAAATACCTGCTAATCCTCGTACCCTTTCCCGCAGCCAGCAAAAGCGCTCTCATAACAGCCCTCTCCTTTCCATATCCGCAAGCGCCTTAAGAAGCGCCGTATTATCCTCAATGGTCAGATTCCCCATATGTCCCACCCGGAAGATCTCATCCGCCAAATCTCCCCCGTTGGGACACACCCAAATCTCATACTCATCCTTCAAAATCTCAAAGATCCGCTTCGCCGACCCATGAAGAGGATGAACCGGCGTAGCCGCATTGGACATAGAAGTAGAGGCAAGGGTAAAGGGCAGCTTCACAATCCTTCTTCGGAAATCCTCCGCAATCATCCGGATATGTGCCGTCTCCGCCTCCACTCCCTTTCTCTCAAGCTCCTTGAGCCGCTCATGAAGCTGGAGCAGAATCCCCACCGCCGGTGTAAAGGGCGTCTGTCCCCGCTCTCCATCCTTAAGCGCCAGCTTCAAATCCAGATACATACACCCGCAATCCGTCCTCTCCGCCTTCCTGACCGCCCGAGCAGAGAGCACCAAAACAGCCAGTCCCGGAGGCAGGGCAAGCGTCTTCTGGGAGCTGGTCATCATCACATCCACTCCCAGCTCCTCCATAGAAAAGGGGTCTGCCAAAAAAGAGCTGATAGAATCCACCAGAAGCATCATCCCATTTCGCTCACAAAAGCTATGGATGAGACGAGCATCATAGAGCACTCCCGTGGAGGTCTCGTGAAGGTTCACCAGAAAAGCGGTACAACCCGCCCCCTCATAAGCCTCAAGATGCTTCTCTGTCAGAATCTCCCCGTAGTGAAGCTGGAGCACCTCTGTCCGTATCCGATGAATCCTGCACAGCTCCACAAACCGGTGTCCAAAGCCTCCTCCGTCTATCACAAGCACCTTGTCGGAAGCATCCAGGAAATTAACCACCATAGCCTCCATGCCCGCCGTTCCGGATCCCGTAAGACACACGGCCCTGGAGCCCTCCCCTGCTCCGGCAAATTCCACCAAAAGCCGCTCATTCTCCTTCATCAGAGCGGAAAACTCTCCCGTACGAAAATAAGGCACCGGCTGTGCTCCCACCTGTAAAATTTCCGGAGCCATCTGCACCGGTCCCACTGCAAAATTCAACATTATATTTTCCCTGCCTTTCCCGAAACTGTCGAAAAATAAAACAGCCTCTCTTTTTTCATTGTACCTTTATCACAAAGTCCTGTCCAGCGAAATAAGCGCAAGAGCCTAAAGCCCTGTCAAAAGCTTCCACAGACTGCCTAATACCGAATATACAAATAAGTGCAGACACAGCACCGGCATCGTATGCCTTCCAAGCCATGCGCCTCCCCGGGCCAGGGCTCTGGTATGTTTTTCCAGAAAATAAGAAATCTCCATGCAGAGCAGGGACCCCAGGCCTCCCACCGCCAGATAGAGCACCATAGAGCGTCCATACTCTGCCACCGACATATTGACGCTGCCATTCAGCACAGACACCCCCACAAAGGCCGCCGCCAAAAGAAGCAGCACCAGAGGCTTTCTCGACATTCTCTCCACCAGGCGTCGCTCTGCCATCCATTTTCCAAGCGCCAAGAAGGATACGGCATACAAGGCACAATCCAGGCTCCAGGGCAGCAAAATGGGACAAAAGTAATGCACCAGCACGGCCGCAAGCAGAACACCGCCATTGAGGAGAAAGAGTCTGTGAAGCTTTCCCCCGCTTACCTTCATCAAAATCCAGAAAATCAACAGGCTAACAAACAGCCCTGTGAGAAACCAGGTCGGCGCATTGAGAATCTGCATAAAATACACGTTGTGGGTCACATTTATGTCAAAAAGACAATTTCTGGAATACAAAATCCCCAAAAGCGGGGAAAAGGATTCCAAGGTAATGCTTCCCGCAAGCAGGCTGTCCTTTCCAAAAAAGAAGAGAAACAGAAAGAGATTGTAGCCAAAATAAGGCACCAGCAGCCGGCGGGCCTTTTTCCCCGCAAAGGCCCAAAAGCTCTCCTCAGGCCGAAAGGTAAAGGTCATGCCTGCCAGCACAAAAAAGACAGGCATATAGAACATGCCTCCCAAAAAGGTAACCAGTCCCAGACTGATTCCTCCATGAACGATCAACACCACCAGAATTCCAATCGCCTTGGCAATATCCATCCACAGCACTCTCTGCTTTTCCATCACACACCTCTATGTTTGCTCTTTTTCCGTAAAATCCTCTTTTCCACCTGCTTCTCGACAAAGCTCCCCGCAGGCTCCAGATACCGTCTGCTAAGGGTCGAGAGAGCCAGCACAATCGCAGTTGTCAAAATAAAATTAATCCCCACTGTCAGCCCGTATCCCAGAATCCCGTGAAGCTTAAGGAAAAACCAGCAGGAGAACACGGCAATCACCGGAAAGTGCAGAAGGTAGAGGGAATAGGAAATCCTCCCCAGATACAAAAAGGGCCTTCGGGAGAACAGCCATTGAAGCCAGTCACAGCCCAGCGCCCCCGCCGTCATAAGGAAGGCTCCCGCCATATGGTAAATCACCGCATAGGCCGCCGGCAGACAGCCATAAACGCTTCCCGGCTGCTCCGTTCCGATAGAAGGGTAGGAGGTCAGATAAAATCCAAGCAGAAAAACCGCCAGAGGGACCAGCGGGGTTCTCCGATACAGCTTCACGAGCCTCTCCTGGGTGCTGAAAAAATCGCAGAGCACAAAGCCCAGAAAGATTCCGGCAAAATAGATATCCGTTTTCAGAGACACAAGAAGCATCACCCCATAGGTGATATACCGAAGCTTGTTCTCTCCCACCAGATAAGCGGCCAGATACACCAGAAGAGCGCCCCAGAACAGATAGGGAATGGTCCAGAGCACCCCGTTGTAATCATTGCTCCCCCTCAGAAAGCAGCCGATGAGGCTCTCATAAAGCACGCCGGAAAGCTTTGGCTCGAACTGGTTAAAGCCTGAAAGCCAGGGAATGGATTTGGTAAACACCGCCGCCTCTGCATTTCGATATAAGCCCAGACTCATAAAAACAAAGATCAGCAGATTCACAGCCAGAATCGCCGGTATCAGCCGAAAATACCGTTTCAGGGCTCCGGCCTTCAGCCTTCCCCGATCCCGGGTCCGAAAATAAGAGAGGCAGAGCACAAAGCCGCTGAACACCAGAAAGAGACAGACCGCCCCGTTTCCGTTGTAGAAGAAATTCAAGGGGGTCCTCCCTATTCGGATCTCAATGCCTGACGCTGTATTCGCATGCTCCTCAAGAAGAGTATAGGCGGCATAATAGAAGGCGAATACAAAATGGCACAGATATACCATCAGGGCGCCCATGCCCTTTAATCCGTCAATGTAATCCAGCTTTCTCATTTCTCCGCCTCCTTTTTCCTACCGGCTTCTCACACGTTCCAGGGCTTTTAACGCCCTGTTTGCCGGCCGTTTTTAGTCGAGTTCCCGTAATTTTTCACACAAAAGCCTGGTGTACCGGGTCCGTCCCTCTGTGGACAAATGAATCAAATCCTGAAAGCAGGCCGGATCCCGAAAATCAAAGTCCAGCTCCTCTGCGAGAATCATATTCCCTTGCTTTTGTACTTCCAAAAAGGCTTCCTGGGATTTAAGACCACTATCCATATCCTCCCCGGATGCCCCTGTAAGCTCCCGAATCTTTGCCGTACACGCCTCATAGAGCTCCATATAATCCGCATCCCCATACATGCGCTCATATTTGGGCGTCTCTATAAAGAATACCCGAATTCCATGGTCTCTGGCAAGGCTTAAAAGCTTCTCATATCCCTCCACCTGAGCCTCTTCAAGGCCTTCGCGCCCTCCCAGCATCCCCAGGGAATCAAGATGCTCCTTTGTCTGACCCCCGGGAGTGAGGATATTTCCGCCGTTGCGAAACTGGGCGGATACCAGACGGTTATGAATGGGATAGGTCAGAAGCTGCTCGTTGTTGGCTGTCACAAAGAGCTCATAGAAGTCCAGAGGCTTTGTGTCATTGTATGCCTTCATCAGCCTCCAGGCTTCTTTCTTAAAGTCTAAATCCGTATCCAGGAGAATCTTTGTATCGCTGATCCAGGGCGTGGCCGCCGCCGTGTAGGGATAGAGATCCACATAGAGGGTGCCTACTTCCAACCCCTCCTCCAACATATATTGAAGCTCCATGGCCATAAAGGCCGGCTGATTGCCGTTGTAGGAGAGAATATAGACATTTCCCGCAAGCTCCTCCTCCAGCACATCTATGGACAGGCCCTGGCGGAACATGGAGGAGCCGATGAACAGATGATCCACGGACTTCTTTTTGATGGCCGCCTGCATTCCATAGGAGGATACGGGCAAAAGCCGGGCATATTCATTTTTGATTCCCGTCAGCAAAAGCACTGCCAGCAGGATTACAGCCAAAGCTCTTCCTACACGTCTCAATCGCTACACCTCTTATTCCAGTATTTATTCCAGTTTCGCAATCTCCCCTCCAGCGCCACATAGAGAAGAATTTCCAGCCGCTAAATAATGCGTCTGTAAATCCTTCTGGCACTGTTCGGGAAGATTGCTGTTTTTCTCTTAAAACTGCGCATACAAAAATCCCGAAGCCCCGAATACTCCAAAGAGGGCAACGCCGATTCCCATGACAATCATCCAGGGTATGGAAAGAGAGAACTCCCTGTCCTTCCCCTTTCCGTACACCTGCCCCCACTCATAGAGAAAAAGCAGAACCAGGCACAGACACACGGTCAGAAAATAGGCTGCGCAGGTATTATCCCCGGTAAAGGGCAAAATGGAATTCTGAATATCCGCCATGGACAGCGAAAAGCCAAGGACCATCCGGCGCAGATAGGAGAGGGCCGCTCCCAGACTCTCGGCCCGAAAGAATATCCACCCAAGGGTGACCCCAAGGAAGGTCAAAAGCGTCTGCCACAGCCGCCGGATGGGACGAACCTCTCCTCCCTCTTTTCTTCGACTGCACAGATTCCAGATTCCATGGATCCCGCCCCATGCCACAAAGGTCCAGTTATCCCCATGCCAGAGCCCGCTTACCAGAAAGGTGAGCATCACATTCCGCCTCCGCTTTCCTTGGGACACCCGGCTTCCTCCCAGGGGGATGTATACGTAATCCCGAAGCCAGCTCGACAGGGATATATGCCAGCGGCTCCAGAATTCCCGGATATTTCCCGAAAAATAGGGACAGCGAAAGTTCTGCCTACTGCGGATCCCTAAGAGGTTCCCCATGCCGATAGCAAGATCCGAATATCCGGAGAAGTCACAGTAGAGCTGAAAGGAATAGAAAAATGCCGCCATGAAAGCCGCAAGGGCTGGATACTCTCCGGGGGAGGCAAACACCGCGTCCACGTATCCGCTTAAGCGGTTGGCAATCACCATTTTCTTAAAAAGCCCCAGAACAATCCTCTCGATTCCCTCCGCAAGGAGCCCGCTGTCATAACGGGGTCCCTCATGAAGCTGATCCAAAAAGCCCTCCGACCGTTCAATGGGTCCCGAGAGAATCTGTGGAAAAAACAGCACGTAGGTGAGATAATATCCCAGATGGGGCTCACTGGTCCGCTTTCCCAGATAGAGATCTGCCTGATAGCTTATCATTTTAAAGGTATAATAGGAAATCCCCAGGGGCAGCAAAAGCTTCAGCACAAGGGGATCTGCCGAAAGCCCCAAAAGATCCAGAAGAGAGGACAGGGAGGCGCTGAAAAAATTAAAATATTTAAACACAAAAAGAACGCCAAGAAGAGGCAGGATGCCAAGGAGCAGCCAGCCTCTCTTTTCTCTTTCCGTCTGTGTCTCTTCCATTCTGCCTCCCGCAAACCAGGACCAGCAGGCCGATAAGCCGGCCAGAGCCAGCATAAAGCCCGATGCGCTTGCATAAAAAATCAGGCTTGCGGCAAGTAACAGCCCCCACCTTGCCCGGGGCGGCGCCAGGTAGTAGACCACAAGCACCGCTCCCAGAAACAAAAGGGTCAGCATAACATTTGATGCCATATAAAATCCTCTTTACCGGCGTACCCATTTGCCAAAGAGGGTCTTTTTGTACTTCAAAAGCTCCTTCTTGGCCTCCTCATTGTCGCCGGCCTTCTGCAGATACTCCACGCCCTTCTTGATGTCCTCCGGAACGCCCAGGCCCTGTCCGTAGATGGCGCCCAGCATATAGAAGGCTTCCTTGTTATTCCAGGTCACCTGCTCCAAAAGCTCTCTTGCCTTCACGTAATCCTGCTGGGTTCCCCAGCCCCGGAAATACAATTTTCCAAGATAGCAGACGCCCCAGTTATTCTCCTGATCATGGGCATATTTCAGAAGCTGGAAGGCCTTGGCATAGTCCTTCTCTATCCCGTTGCCGTCATAATACAGGGCTCCCAGGCGATTGGCGCAGCCGATTCGTTTGCCGCTGTTCTGCTTTTGCTTCAATCCCTTTTCGTAACACTGGGCCGCATAGGCCGGATCCTTGGCCGTGCCCTTACCCTCCTCGTATATGAAGCCGATTCGAAACCAGCATTCCAGCTGACCGCCCTCTGCCGCCAGCTTATACCAGTGGAGAGCCTCCTGAAATTGCTCGGCATCATAGAGATCATCCGCATAAATCCACTGGTGAATGGGGAAGCCCATCTCTGCTCCGGTCTTAAAGAGATCCTTTGCAAGCTCCGGGCGGGGCGCAATCAGATCCTCATCCCCCTCGGAATAATACTTGTTCAGGTTGTTAGCCGCAAAATACATGCCGCCCCGGAAGGCCTTCTGGAACAAATCCTCACATTTTGATATGTTTTCCCTTAAATAGGCTTTAAATTCGTTGTCACTGGAAAAGGATTCCCGTCCCTTTCCCTGGATCCGCAGGAAATCCCACCAGAAGTAGGCGTTTGCCGCCGTGTACTGGCTGAAGGCGTCTCCAAGCTCTGCCTTCGCAAGAACGCTGTCAAAGGCCTCCTGGAGACTTCCAAAGCCCATCTTTTTCTCCAGGGAGGGCGTCAGCTCTCCCGTACGCAGGGCCACCAGAACGCCGATTCCGCTGCCCTGCTCTACCGACTTGTGAATGAGCTCCGTTGCCTTGTCGTCATCCTCCGGAAAATCATGTCCGCTCCACACATACTGCGTTCCGCAGTAGCAGCGGGCCAGCACACAGGAGGCATCCCCGTCTCCTGCTGCGGAGGCCTTCTCAAGAAGGGCAAAGCCCTCGGCTCCCTTTCCTGCACGCAGATCGTAATAGATATACCTGAGCGCCTGTTCCACTTCATCACTGTAGCATCTTCCCATTTTTAATATCCTCCATTTTAGTTCTGTAATATTTTTATTTTTTATGTGCCATTTCCCGGTCTGCCTGTCTGGTAAAGTCCTTCCACTCCTTCCAGTTGGGCGCAAACCTTCCCTGTGCAAACTCCAGAAGCCAGGCTGCCGCCTGCCTGTGGGTGCAATGATTTTTGAAGAAGCGCAGCTTCTCGCCGTCGGGTCTGGTAACCGACACGGTGCAGCGGCCGTCCATCTTATTGCCTCCGTCGATCCGCATCAAAAGATAGCCGCCTGGCAGCACCAGCTCCACCATCTGATAGCTTCCGTCCACCAGTCCCTCTGCCGCAACCTCCACGTCCTCCTGAGTGAACCGTTCATGACTCTGGTACACCCCGGATGGAGTCAACAGGGCCAGATGAGGCGGCGGAACCTCTCTCCTTTTCTCCTGCTCCTTCTTTTCCCACATGGGCGTGGCCTCCCAGTCTGTCATATTGGGAATTACACCCTGAAGCCAGTCCTTCATAATGTTTTCCGCCGTGGGAATGTCTGTCTCAAGAACATGACCGGAATAGAGGTTCTTTCCTGCCTCTCCCAGGGCTGTGGTTTTCAGAAACAGCTCAACCTCCCCAAGCTCCTGTAAATCCTCCAATGTGGGATCCTCAAGCTCCTCGTAAAAGTAGGCAAAGCACTCCAGCTCCACATAGCGTACCCCGTGCTGCTCTATGGGACGCCCGGGAGCCAGGGAAAAGGTTCCCTCTCCCTCCTGCAGACACTCTGTCATACACTGGTGAATCAAATCCGGCGTTACCCTTGAGGTGACGCTGCCGTCGGGCTTCGTCAGGGTCATGTTCTGCAAAAGACCGGCATCCTGATTTCCAAGCCGGAAGGCTGTCATTTCCCGGTTGCCCTGCTTGACCCGGTATTCCCGAAGCAGATTCTCCCACTCCATGTCGGATTTGCCCTGCCACTTGCCATACTCGCCGTAGGGCCTTCTGAGGGCATCCGGCGCCCGCAGAGAAATGCAGTCAAGAAGGGCTTTCAGCTCCTCGGGGTTGCGCATGGTCATAATCAGATGCTGCTTCCTGTCATCCAGAATGTGGAGCTCCACAATCCGGGAGCTGTTTACGCGATCGCCGCTTCTGCGGGTCCGGATCTCGTCTCTCCCGAAAAATATCCGGATACGCGGTATGTAGCTTGCCACTTCTCCCAGGATCCATTCCTTTCCCACGGCCACCTTTTCAAACCACTGGCCGTTCTCTGCTATGTCCTTGTCTACCATGGCAAACAACTCTGCCGCTCCCGGAGTCGAATCCGGATAAGGAAGCTGAGAACGGATGGAGCGGGCAAGGGTGCTTCTCTCCGGCCAGAAGGCATCCCGCACCGATGTGAAGGCTGTGACAATGCCGCACAGGAAAAAAACCAGACCGCCGATGCCGCCAATTGCCATCTTGACGTAATCCATGGTTTCCCAGCCGGCCGTACCCTCCTCTAGCTCCATCCACACGTACACGCAGCAGCAGAAGCCGAGAAGCAGTACAATTGCTGCAAGTCCCAGGGAGGATAGGCGCTTTCTCGTCTTCTCCAGGCAGTAGCCGCCTCTTGGCATACCGGGATTTTGCTTTTTCTGCCAGGCGGAGAAGCCAAGGGCTATGAGAAAGCTCCACAGGTACCCGATGAAGTATCCGGCTCCTGCCACAAACACAATGGCTAGAAGCAGGTTCCACGGCCAGGGGATACCACCTGAGCCCTTGTTCTTTGTTTCCATGCTAATCACTCCTTTGTATCTTTATGATTTCTTTGTAAATTTCGATTCCTGTATCCGCCAGGAGAGCCAGTAGGATCACAGCGTAGAGCACCATAGGGAGCTTGGTTTCTCCGTTGATGACGTAGGCATAGGAGCTGTAGGAGACTATCAGATGCAGCATCGGCACGTAGAACTTCCTGGGCCAGCGCATGCAGTATAAAAGGGCCGCTATGTCCGCCGTGAAGCCTGCTGAGGCCGGCATGGAGGGCGCCAGATAGGGGAGCAGCAGGGCAAGAAACAGGAACAGGCGCAGTATTAAATCTCTTGTAAGCGCAATTCGCTTCTTCACAAAGACATAGGCTATGGTAAAGAGGATCCCAAGCAGGCAGAGCAACGCCACCTGATTGTAGAGCTCCACAAACATGCTTTTTCCGATGATTTCATAGAGATTCGGCCAGCCCAGATTCAGAGTGGCGGCGCTTAATTTCAGCCGCACAGCTGCCAGGATTGCCCCGACGACCAGTGCCACGGCTCCCCGCAGCCGCTCTCCCCTTTCCAGAATACACAGGCCCAGGAAAAGGGGAAAGGCATACTGACTACTGTTCTGCCCCCACAGAGCGCCATTGGCTACCAGTGTGGGATAGATAGCCAGAATGGCGTAGGTCAGGAAGGCTTTGTTCCGGCTCCCGGTATAATCATGGACGATCACTGCGCAGACAATAATCAGAAAAAGCTCCAGCAGAAGGCCTGCCTGCTTTTGCCCGTCCATGGGTGTATAATCGTTCACGGCCAGGCGGAGCATGACGCCCGTTCCCGTGATGCAGACTGCCAGAAGCGCATCCAGGAACGAAAATTCCAGCGCCTTTATTTTCCATTTTTTTACAATCAAATTTCTAAGCCATTCATCCATACTATTGCCTCCCCTCTCTGGCATCTTCTGTTCTCACGGCAAAGGCTTCGAACAAGGAGGTCTCTGACAGGGGAAGCTGATTCTCCGGATTTGTCATAAAGCGCCAGACATCCAGTCCTACGGCAATCAAAAGGGCAAGCTCTGCCAGGGCCCAGACTCCGTAATAGATGGTGGGCTCCTGATCTCCTAAGTGGCTTAGATAGGCCATATAGCAGGTAAAGGACATTAAAATCTGCACCAGAGGAATGTAAAACCGCTTCCAGTTCATCATGGCATAGAGAACTGCCAGGATATCTGCCAGGCATCCGTACCGCTCATGCATGTGAGGCAGGAAATAGGGCGTAAGAATGGCAAAGAACAGGGCCATCTGTACAATAAACTCGTTGGTGATGCGGTAGCGCTTCTGGGCCATGGCGAACATCACGCACATGAGAATCCCCAGGATCAGCCAGGTTCCCGCTTCGGCGTACTCCAGAAGAAAGTACTGATTTCCGATAATCTGATAGATATTGGCCCACTTGATGGACAGGGACCACACATCCTGGGCCCCCTGAGCCATATAAATATTGATGAGCTCTATCAAAGGCCGCCCTGCTATCCAGGCAGGAATGATGCTCAGGAAATACAGACCGGGAATCCACAGAAAATGCTGAATCCTGATTCGTTTATTTACCCACAGAATCACCAGGAAGGGGAAAATAAACAGGGACTGGAGCTTAAAGGCAAAGGCCAGCCCGTAAAAGAACATAGCCTGGCCGGGCCGCTCCTCAAAAAGCTCGTAAAAGCACAAAAGCACAAAGAGCATAAAGATAATATCGCACTGGGCCCAGAGGGCGCTGTCCGCCCAGATAGTTGGGATAATCAGCATGAGACCGTAGGTGATGATCCCCTTACACTTACTTCCCGTAACCTTGCACACGATTCTCCCCATAACCCCGGCTGCCACAAAGTCCAGCACAATGTGAACGGCCTTGTAGGCCGTCATAGGATTGATGGGCAGCTTGCTGATTACCCACAGGATATACACAAAGGAGGGGGCATAGTCGTACCGATCCGTGGCCAGATAGGCAAAACCCATCTCCTTAAGATCCGCAATCCAGGGATCCCAGTAGGTGGTCCAGTCCACGGTGGTTACCACCCTAAGAATCCCCCGGATGGCCAGGCCGATTGCAGTCATAGCCAGCAGATAGAGGATATCTGCCTTATCTAACTGATATTTATCCAAAAGCTTCTTCATAAAATACTCCTCTTATTCCGCACTGTTATGAAGTTAAGCCCTGAGCGCTTAAGAAGGCTCCGGGCAAGAACCGCCACCTAGATCCTAAGGAATCCACCAAGCCTTGCTTGGTACCCCTTAGGATAACTCCTATCCGGGGCGGCCCTCCTCCCCTGCGCCGGTCATTTTACGAGGCTTAACAATACAATATTGCGGTCTATTCATTCAGTATCTTCTCGATGATAAACTTGGGCCGCTCCTTGGTCTCCAGATAAATCTTTCCGATATACTCTCCCACCACGCCAATGGCCAGAAGCTGCAGTCCGCCGATGGCCCAGATGGACACAATCATACTGGTCCAGCCATGGACGGTCCGGCCGGTAAAGTGCACCACCAGGGAATAAATCAGCATCAAAATGCTGACTGCAAAGATCAAAAAGCCGCACATGGTAATGAGCCGGATAGGCTTGATGCTGAAGGAAGTAATGCCGTCTGTGGCAAAGGAGAGCATTTTCTTTAAGGGATATTTGGACTCCCCGGCAAAGCGCTCGTGGCGCTCATAGGTTACCACGTCCGAAGGAAAGCCGATGAGAGGCACAATGCCCCTAAGGAAGAGATTTACCTCCTTGAATTCCAGAAGTCCCTCTACTGCGCGCTTACTCATCAGGCGGTAATCCGCATGGTTGTAGACAATGTCCACCCCCATGGCCTGCATAAGCTTATAAAAGCCCTGAGCCGTAAATTTCTTAAAAAAGGTATCCGTCTTTCTGGCGCTGCGCACGCCGTAGACCACATCGTTCCCCTGGTAGTACTTCTCCACCATCTGATCGATCACGTTAATATCATCCTGGAGATCCGCATCCAGGGAAATGGTCATGTCTGCCTTCTCCTTGGCCGTCACAAGCCCTGCCAGAAGGGCGTTCTGATGTCCTTTGTTCCGGGAGAGCTTCACGCCGGAATAGATGGGGTTCTGGGCATGGAGCTCCTCGATAAGCTCCCAGGTCCGATCCCTGGATCCGTCGTTCACAAACATGATTTTGCTCGCCGGGGAAATCAGCTTCCTCTCCAGCATGGAATTCATTTTGGCAAGAAGCTGCTTTGCCGTCTCCGGAAGCACTGCCTCCTCGTTGTAGCAGGGTATCACCAGATATAAAATATCATTTCCTGTCATCAGGCTTTCTCCTTATCCCAAAAGCTCCCGCATATACACCTCAATGGCCTCCTGCCAGCTGGCAAAGGCAAAGTCCGTGGTCAGCTTGAACATATAGTTTTCCAGGATGGAATAGGCGGGCCGATCTGCGGAAGCCGGGAACCGGCGCTTATATTCCTCACTGGTAATGGGCTCAATCTCCGTCTTTTTCCCGGCCAGTCTTAAAACAACCTTGGCAAACTCCGCCCAGTTGGTGTCCCCCTCGCAGGTTCCGTGAAAGAGACCGTAATTATCCGTGGGAAGGAGGTATTTCACAGCCTTGGCAAGCTCCAGGGCGCTGGTGGGCGTTCCCACCTGATCCATCACCACGCCGATGGTATCGTTGGTCTCGGCCAGCTTCAGCATGGTCTTGGCAAAGTTGTGCCCGTCCCCGTAAAGCCAGGCGGTGCGGATGATAAAGTACCGGTCTGCAAAATCCCTTACAAACTGCTCTCCTGCAAACTTTGTGGCTCCGTACATGCTTTTGGGGGCCGGCGTGTCAAACTCGGTGAGAGGCTTCTCGCACACGTCTCCGGGGAACACATAGTCCGTGGAAATATGCATCAGCTTTGCCTTTACATCCGTGGCGGCAATGGCCAGATTTCTGGCGCCGATGGCATTGATTTTCCAGGCCAGATCCACCTCGGTCTCACATTTATCCACGTTGGTATAGGCTGCACAGTTGACAATGGCACAGGGCTTCACCTCTCTTGCAAAGGCCAGCACATCCTCCACCTTTGTGATGTCAAGCTCTCCCACATCCGTATTGACCAGCTCGTACTCCGTGCTCCCCGCATATTGCTGATTGACTGCCCGTCCAAGCTGGCCGTTGCAGCCTGTGATCATAATCTTTTTCATGATGTTCTCCTTATCTTAGCACACAGCCCTTTTCCCGGGCTGCGGATTAGTTTCGATTTCATTGAGGTTTTCCCTGGGACTTAGGCTCTTCCTTTGAGCCTGTCTCCTCCAAAAGCCGTTTCTGCTCGTCCCTGCGCTCCTTTTCCTCCAAGGCAAGCTCCTGGGTCAGATCCTTCACCTTGTTTTCCAGGGTAGACAGCTCGATGGTCATGAGGAACAGCTTCACCATCAGCACGAAAATAAACAGCATAAAGATAAAGTTTACCGGAAGCTGCATGCCGATCATCCTGGTAAACATGGATACCAGCCAGGGGAAGAGGCTGAACACAATCAGCACTCCGGAAAAGAGAATCCAGAAAATGGCGTACTCGATCTGCAGCTTTGACTGACGGATACGCTTTAAAATATAATAGGTGGTGAGCAGAGACACCACAATGAGAAGAATTCGAAAGATTGGCGTCATCTTGTCTTCACCTCCCTGCGCTTGCGAAAGTTCTGAATAAACAGGATGGACAACAGCATCCGCAGCATATACATGGCGGACCGGGAAAGGTTGAGATAGCTCTCCCCTGCAATCCGCTCGTCCATCTCCACCTGCACCTCCGCAATGGTCGCCCCCTGCTTTAAAAGGTAGGAAATGGTGTCCGGCTCCGGGCCGTAGTTGAGATTAAGCGCAAACTCCGCAATCATTTTCTTGTTGAACATGCGCATGCCGGAAGTGGGATCCTTCACCCGCTTTCCTGTGGTCAGCCTGGTAGCCATGGAAATGAGATTGCTACCCAGCATCCGCATGGAATGAGGCTTCTTCTTCGTCACAAACCGGGAGCCGATGACAATGTCATAGCCCTCCTGAATCTTCGAAAGCATGGGAGCGATATACTCCGGACGATGCTGTCCGTCCGCATCAAACTGGATGGCATAGTCGTAGCCCCTCCGATAGGCATACTTAAGCCCAGTCTGAAAGGCTCCCGCAAGACCTAAGTTCACCGGGAGATCCACAAGCTCATAGCCCTGTTTCCGGCACAGGCCTGCCGTATTGTCCGAGGAGCCGTCATTGATAATCACATAGTCATAGCCGCCGTAGCGCTCCTTCAGATTCTCTATTACACGCACAATATTCTCTTCCTCATTGTACGCCGGAATAATCACCAGACATCGCATCCGTATTCTCCTGCTTTCTCCGATTTGTCTGTTTTAGTTTAACCCTTTTTTACAAATTGTGCAAGCACGCGTAAGGTCCGGCACATATCCGTAAACCAGGCGGCCCGAACCCCGTTCTCCTTCAAGGCCCGGTGGCCCTCCCTCATTCCCTCCAGGTAGGCCCCAAGACTTCCTGTGCTGGTTCCTCCGTGGGCCATGTAGATAAGGACCTCCGGAAGATAGGAAAGCTTCACCTGTCCGTCCTTTAAAATCCGGATCATAAACTCATAATCTGCGGAGATTCGGTAGTCCGTCTTATAATATCCGAACCGCTCATAGACCTCCCTTCGCAGATACAAGGTGGGATGTCCCGGCATCCAGCCATAGCGGATCTTGCCCTGGCCCTGATGCCAGCGGCGGACGATACGCTCTCCGTCCATATAACAGAGATCGCCGTGGACGCCGTCGGTGCCCTCCCGAAGAATTGCCTCCACCATCCTGGAAATCACATGAGAGCCTGCAAACTGGTCAAAGCAACAGCCTAAGATTTCCCCGGAGGCCATGCGAAGCCCTTTATTGAGGGCGTCGTAAATTCCCTGATCCGGCTCCGATATCCACAGAAGCCGCTCTTTAAACTCCTCTTTTGCCTCCTCGATGACCTTTAAAGTCCCGTCTGTGGAGCCCCCGTCCACGATAATATATTCCAGATTCCCGTAATCCTGCTGCCGAACCTGACGGATGGTCTTTTTCAGGCTTTCCCTGTCATTGTAGGTTGTGGTCACAATGGATACCTTTGGCTTATGCATCTGTCTCCTCCAAAAAGCAGCCGTTCCCCAAAGGGAACCGTCACTCTAAAAGCTCCCGGTACAGTCTTAGGTACTCCCGGAACCTGTCATCCTTATTGTAGCCGGTGGCCCGCGAAAGACAGGCCTCCCTTTTTGAGGGCTCCTCCCGCAGGGCCAGAACAGCCGAAAGCAGCGCCTCGGTGTCTCCCTTTGGCACGATCTTTCCCGTCCCCTCGTCCACCGACTCCACGCTTCCCCCCGTTGCAAAGGTGATAACGGGAGTTCCGCAGGCCAGAGCCTCCAGATTGGTGGTGGGGAAGGTATCCTCAAGGGTGGGATTCACATACACATCCGCCATGGAATAGTATTCCGCCAGCTCCTCCATGCTGTTGGTGCGCATCACCCCGTGAATCTTCGGATGGAGCCTGCGAAGCTTTTGTTTGGACAGGCCGATGAGAATGATCTGATAAGAATCATCCAGGCGATCCGCAAGGGCCTCAAAATAAGCATAGCCCTTTCGCTCCTCCCACATACCTGCAACGCCTAAAAGAATAAACTTTTTTTCCATGCCCAGACGCTTTCGGAGCCCTTTGTCCACCGGTCGGAACTTATCAAGGGCAATTCCGTTGGGAATCACCTCTACGGGATATTCCTTCAGATAGGACTCCCTCACAAACTGAGCCAGCCACCGGGAGGGCGTTACAATGGTAAGCCTGGGCACTCCCGTAAACGCCGCCTTCTTCCGCCGGTAATTTTCTCCGGAATTGTCCCGAAAGAGCGCATAGGGGTAGACGCTCTTATACTGAGGGCAGCTCTCACAGCCTGTCCTCCATTTCATACAGCCGATATAGTCAAAATGGGCGCAGTGCCCCGTAAAGCTCCAGCAGTCGTGAAGGGTCCAGACCACCGGCCTCCCTGCCCTCTTAAGATAGGCAAACAGCTGCTCCACATTAAGATAAAAGCCGTGAATATTGTGAAGATGGATGATGTCCGGATTGTACTCCTCGATTTTTCGAATCAGGCGCCCGGTCTGCTTTTTGGAAGCAAAGCCGTGCTCCCCCTGAAAAAACGTGTGCAGCACATGGAAGCCCATATCCAAGCTGGTGCCGAACTTGTAGGTGCTTATCCCCGCCGGGGCCTCTCTGCGGCCAAAGGCGGCCAGGCCTTCGTTTCCTTCCTTCTTAAGAGCCTGTATCAAATCCACCGTAATGCGGCCCACGCTTCCGGTGCCGCACACGGTATTAATCTGCATCACTTTCAATATGATTCTCCATTCCGGTTCCGCAGTACTCCTGTCAGAACACAATCTCGCAGTCCCACACATCCACGCCGCTGTCCTGGAACACGCTGCGGATGCGCTCCCGCAGCTCCTCCCTGGTATGTCCCTTCTTAAGGACTGCCTGGAGAAAGCCTCCTCCGCCGGCGCCGCAAATCATCCGGGCCGCCAGCAGATCCTGACAGCTCAAAAAGATCTGGTCAATACAGGTGTTGGTGCTGCCGCCATCCAGCCTCTTTGACAGCTCCCAGTGACGCTCCAGAAGCTCCGCAAAGCCGTCCACATTTCCCTTTTCCAGCTCAAATTTCATGAGCACGGCCACCCGCTGAATCTCATAGAGCACCTCGATGGAATTGGGATTGGAGCCGATATAGCCTCCCACCACCTCCCGAAGAAGGTTCCGTGCCAGCCGGCGCTGTCCCGTGTAAATGAGCGCAAACCGCTCCTGAAGCTCTTCCCTGGCTTTTTCCGGTATGACGAGATGCTCCACCGCAATCTCCTGCAGAAGCCCGGGCTTTGTGGAGACCAGCTTGATTCCGTTTGTAAGTCCTCCTACCTGATCCTGCCAGCCGCCTCCCGTGCTCATGAGCTGCTCCATACAGAGCACATGGGTATAAAGCTCGTTTTCCGTCACTTCTTTCCCGATATAGGCAAAGATGGCCTTCACACAGGCTCCTGCCAGAATGCTGCTGGTGCCAAGTCCGGAGCCTCTGGGGATTCCCATCACCGCCGTTGACAGGTAGAAGCCGCCTCCAAGCCTCCCAAGAAGCTCCTCCATAGTAAGCTCTCCCATAAGAGGCACAATGCCGCAGGCCAGAAGAGCCGCCTTGTGAAGGGCATAGGTGTCAAAGGGATCCCGGCAGTTCCTGAGACGCTCCATGTCCGTAAACTCCTCATAGGCGCCGGAATCCGTGCTGGCAAGGGCAATACAGGGCTTGGAAATCCTTTTCACCGTCACCACCACCGGCAAAATTCCGTTCAGCTTCACAGCTCCATTCAGAACCGTCCCCCCGTGCTCATTGCAGTAGGGCGGCGTGTCGGACCAGCCGCCGCCAAAGTTCACCCGCACCGGAAGCTCTACCCGGACCTCCTCCCTCTCGATTCGGTAATTGTCCCGCGAGGGCGCTCTGCCGATGCTTGCATCGTAGAGGCTGTCACAGATATACCGGAAGCACTTATCCTCCAGCTCCTCGCTCACATGTCCCTTCGTCATTTTGGACAGATAGTAGTAAAGGCGCATGCGAAGCCCAAACTCCGATTCCTCCGCAATCGTCAGAAGCCGCTCTAGCTGCGCTTCTGTCATTCCCTGACTGCCGAAAGCGGCCCTGGCCTCCGGGATACTGCGCCGCTCCTTTAGGGCCAGCAGGAAGCGGGTGATCCGCACCTGGGAGGTAAGCTTAGCCTGCCAGGCCGCAATCTCCCGGGTATCCGCCTCCTCAAAGCTTTCCTGTAGGCTTCGTCTTCTGGTTTTTCGATATTCCTCCGCCCGCTCTCTGTTGCCCGCCGACAGCTCCAGAATCAGCATGGCCGCCTTCACCGCCTCCCCGATGGTCTCACACACCGGGTAAAGGGCCGCGTTCCACAGATAATGCTCGTTCTCTCCCCAAACCTCCCCGGGACTTAAGCCTGCTGTCCGCAAAAAGTCCTGAAGGCTTCCTCCCAGGAAAGAGCCCCCCTGCTCCAGGGTATCCTTGGGATTGTCATTCACGCCGTAAACCCGAATCACAAAGGAGCCGTCCTTCTGCTTAAGGCCATGGAGCACCGTGTGATCCGGAATCTCCTCTCCCTTAAGGGTAACCGCCGCTATGACGCAGTGCTCCCCAATCCGGGTTCCTTCATAAATATAGCTGTCCTCAATATAAGAGGAAGCTGCAATCCTTGTATTCTTTTCAATATAGCTGTTGCTGTAGGCACAGGCTCCCGGATGCTCCTCCACACCGAAGATCTGCCCCCGCCAGTCCAGAAACTCATAATTCTCAATCTCATCCGTCATAAGACCAAGAAGCTCCCGGGTGGTGCCGAAGTGAATAAACTGCGCCGGCGCCAGGCAGAGCAGCTTCAAGTCGTAAGGACTTATGGCCTCCCAGATGGCCTCCCGGCAGGCGAGAAGCTCCTGACAAATCTCCCCTTCCGCCTTTTCCTTCAAGTACTGCTCAAGCGTGGCCCTGGATGCCAGAGGATACAGAAAATCTCCGTAGAAGCTTATGCGGGCCTTCTCATTGACGAAACGGTGGTATTTTTCAGGAATGACCTTTCCCTTTTCCCCGATCAGTCCGAACAGGCTCTCCAGCAGATCACAGTCCAGCAAAATGGCTCCCGTATCCAGATCCACGGCATTCTGCTCATTTACCGCCCCCAGACGGCGCAGATCCTCCACGCTCTGCTTGTGAAGGAACTTACCCACATTACCCTCGGAGTCGCTTAAGAACACCCCGTGATCCTTCCCCGTCTCCACATGCTCCTTCACGGAAATGGCGGCGGCTCCCCGAAAGGCCACGTCCACCTGGAGGGGATTGAACAAAAGCAGCACGTCTCCGGAAAGCACCAGCATCCCCTCCTTAAAGCGGGCGGGCATTCCCGACATGCCGATCATAAACTCGTCAAAGAGGGTGGAGCGCCGTCCGTCGGGAAGCTCTCTGGGCACCGGGGAGAAAAGCTTTCCGCAGGCGGAATACTGGGGCACCCGCTTGGAATCCCCACCGGAGTGAATCACCAGGATGCGCTTGTTCCGGAAGCACTGCTCCTCCTCGCTCTGCTCACTGATATACTTCATCACATGGAAGGTGGCTCCGCCGGAGCCCACCCGCTTCCCCTCCGGATCCGGAAGCACCTTGTACACCGTTCCTTTAGGAAGCCGTCCCTGAGCCAGCCTTGCGTCCAGCTGGGCCTGATAGGCGGCTGCCTGCTCCTCGTTGGAGGCCGTCAAAATCACGTAATCCCACCGGATGAAATATTTCTTTGTCAGAGATTTCTCATACTCCTCCCAGGCGTCCTGATAGCTCTGACGCAAAAACAGATTTTTGATTTTCTGTGACCTCATACCGAATCCTCCGCTGCTTCTATATTTTCCAGACCTTGTTTTCAATTGTTCTCAATTGTGTTATACTAAGACAGGTATTTGATTTTGACTTCCAAATATTAGAAAGAAAGGCAGATCATACTATGCTAATAATACAACCTTCGGGCGGTTTATGCAATAGGATGCGGGTGATTAATTCCGCCTGGGAGCTGGCGAAGAAGCGAAAGGAGCGTCTGATTGTGCTCTGGTATCTCTGTCCGGAGCTCAACTGCCCCTTTGAGGCTCTCTTTCAGCCGGTAAAGGAGATTCGAATCATCAACATCCGTTCCCTTAAGGATCCCCGCAAGCTTTTCTATCAGCTGACTGCCCGGCAGCGCTTTGGAAATGACGATATTCTGGAACATAAAACCGACGGCGTTCTTCACGAAGACTTTTTCGAAAGCCTGAAAAATCCCGTCTATCTCTTCACCTGGGAACACTTTTATCCCTCCCATGACTACCATTTTTATGTTCCTGTGGCTTCTTTACAGGAGCGCATTGATCGCTTCACCGCTTCCTTCGGAAAGCGCTGTGTGGGAGTTCACATCCGCCGGACGGACAACACCATATCTATGGGAAAGAGCACCACGGAGCAGTTTGTGGCTCTCATGAAACGAGAGCTCCTTACCCATCCCGAGACCTGTTTTTTCCTGGCTACGGATGACAGCCGGGAGGAGGCCCTTTTAAGGAAGACCTTTCCCGGCAGGATTATCAGCAATGAGCTTCGGGTGGCGGACCGCAATTCTATAGAGGGAATGCACGACGCCCTCATCGATCTCTACTGCCTTGCTGCCACCGAGAAGCTGATCGGAAGCTACTGGAGCTCCTTTACGGACATTGCGGCCGATATGAGGGGCATCGAAAAGGTCATTGCCGGGGAGGCCGGCAGCTAAATTACTTTTGAGGAGGGCTCTATGTACTATTTTATTGTCAATCCCGGTTCACGCTCCGGCAACGGAAAAATCATCTGGAAAAGAGTAGAGCAGATTTTGGAACAGGAACAGGTGGAGTACCGTGTGTTTTTCACCTCCTACCGCTATCATGCCACAAAGCTTGCCAGGGAAATCACCTCGCGCAGCGAAAAGCTGACTCTCGTATCCGTCGGCGGCGATGGCACCCTCAATGAAGTCGTGGACGGAATTCAAAACCTTGAAAGGGTTACCTTGGGCTATATTCCCACCGGATCCAGCAATGATTTTGCCCGAAGCCTGAGTCTTCCCTCCAAGCCGGAGGAGGCTCTTCACAATATTCTTCATCCCTCCTATTTCCAAAGGATCGATCTGGGACTTATGACCTACGGCTCCCTAACCCGGCGGTTTGCGGGAAGCTGCGGCTGCGGCTTCGATGCCGCGGTCTGCCAGGAGGCCCTGGAGTCTCCCATCAAGGATACGCTCAACCGCTTTGGCCTTGGCAAGCTGACCTATGTAGGGATCGCTCTGAAGCAGCTTCTTTTGTTCCGCCCCGCTCCCGTGACCCTCACTCTGGAGCATCGGAAAAGACTGCACTTTTCCCGCACTTATTTCCTTTCGGCCCTGAACTGTCCCTATGAGGGAGGCGGATTAAAAATGTGTCCCAAAGCCAGGCCCGACGATGGCTTTCTCAATGTGTGCGTGGTGGAGGGCTTAAGCAAGCTGACTATTGCCCTCATGTTCCCCACGGCCTACCTGGGCTGGCACAATATATTCCGGGGAATTCACCAGTACCGGGTTAAATCTCTGGAAATACGGCCGGAAAAGTCTCTGCCCTTCCACACGGACGGAGAGCCCTACACGCCGGAGGATGTACTGACAGTGTCCTGCCTTCCGGGAGCGCTTACCATCATTGCCGGGAACAAAGTATAGCCGCCTTTTTATCAAATTGCACCTATAAGCCCGTCTTTTCCTTGGATTGTTTGTAGGAAAGGCGCATATTTTTGTTACTGTTCACACATCACTGTTCCGCGAGGTGTTTCCGCACATTTTGTGCGGAAATCCCGAGTTCTTCAGCGCGAAATCGCATCTTTTTGCGATTTCTGTGCCTCGCGAAGCGTGTTGCTGGTCACGGAGTGAACAGTAACATATTTTTATAAAATTTTCTTAAAATATTCTAAAGGTCATTGTATGGAAATTTTCTATGTGATATACTTCGATCCAGAAAACGATTAGGTATGTTCTAAGAAAGAAGATGAAGGTATGAAGGCTTTTTTCCAAAAATATCGGCATGCTCTCGTCCTGCTTTACGCATTGATCTATATGCCATGGTTTATCTGGCTGGAGAGCCGGGCTAACCTGCCCTACCATGTCATCCATGTACAGCTGGACGATTTGATCCCCTTCTCGGAGATATTTATCATACCCTACCTGCTATGGTTTGTGTATGTGGCTGCTGTTTTTGTTTATTTATTTTTTCAGCTTGATAAGAAACGGGAATTTTATCAGTACTGTATCTTCCTGTTTACGGGAATGACCTTGTTTTTGGCAGTATCCACCATATATCCCAACGGACACCTGCTTCGGCCTGCGTCCTTTGAACGGCACAATATTTTTACCTTTGCCGTCTCCATTTTGTACCGGGCAGATACGGCAACCAATATTTTCCCGAGTATTCATGTATTCAATTCCATCGCGGCTCATGTGGCCGTTGCAAAAAATGAGAAGCTTGGAAAAAATATCTGGATTCGCGGCGGTTCTTTCCTGCTGATGATATCCATCATACTGTCTACCATGTTCCTAAAGCAGCATTCCACGCTGGATGTGATCGCCGGTACGCTGCTGGCAATTCTGATGGAGCAGCTGGTGTACCATACGGATTTCTCCTTTGCCCGTGCCAGGAAGAGGAAGCCTGTGGGGGCCTGACAATTATATAAGTAATAAAACATAAGTAAATGAAGAATCCCCAGACTATCCTGCAGTGTAGTCTGGGGATTGTTTTTCTACGTGAGATTTTTGCAGATTTCCGCATTTTTTTCACATAGAATTATGCTATATTTATTCGCGGAGGTCAACTTTCATTCACCCTAAAAACAAAAATGGGGTGTCGCAAAATAAAGCATCAGACTTTTCCAATATCCTGTGTCCGGCTGTTCTCGTACATTCTGTCTGCTCTGTACGGATATTGCCCTGGCAATGTCTGTACAGAGCAGACAGAATGTACGAGAACCGTCCGAACACGGATATGGAAAAGTCTGATGCTTTATTTTGCGACACCCTCACTACTCCCTAATTAAATCCCACAAATTTATTGGCAATCTTATAAGCCGCCTCCGAAATCTTCCGCCCGCTTCTTCCCGGCAGGTTCATGCTCCTTCCCATGATTCCCCATTTCAGCTCGTAATAAAGCTTGGGATCCTTCTTCTTCAGATACTTCCACAGCTCGTACTTCTTCTCCAGGTTCTCCCTGGTGCCGGAGCGAATGGCAATAATGGAGGAGACCACCATAATAATCTCCAGATAATTCTTCATATAGTGCCGCAGCTTCCGATTGGGAATCTGCTTGGGATCCGTCAGCTTGTAATCGTCAATCATCAGATAGTTCACCTTCAGCTGCTGATCCAGGCGGCTGATCATCACCTTCTCATTGACTGACTGATCCTCCCGCCCGATGTAATAGCGGTAAAAGTTCACATTCATATAGTACAGATACTTCACATGAGGCAGAGGATGGTACACAAAAATATTGTCCACGTAGAAGGTATGCTTCGGCAGCTCCAGATTACACTCCCGCAGAAGCTTGGTCCGGTAAATTACAGAATGCATAAGGATATACTGCCCTTTGAGAAGGAACTTCACATCATCCCAGGTAAACACCCGATCTTGGGGAAAAGCCGAGCGATAGCTCATAACCTTTTTGCGCTTCTGTCCTTCCTTCTCATAGACAAAATTGCTGATCAGCATATCTACCAAAGGTCTCGCGCCTGCCAGATTCTCCAGGGTTTTTAGAATCTCCTTGTAAGCGGAAATGGATACCCAGTCGTCGCTGTCCACCACCTTAAAGTAAAGACCTGTGGCATTGCGAAGCCCTGTGTTGACAGCCTCCCCGTGGCCGCCGTTCTCCTGATGAACCACCTTGATAATGGAAGGGTATTTCTCCGCATATTCATCTGCAATGGCCGCCGTCCCGTCCGTGGAGCCGTCGTCCACAATGATAATTTCCACTTCCTCCCCGCCTACCAACAAAGAGTGGATACAATTTTGCATATATCCCTCCGAGTTGTAGCATGGGATCGCAATCGATAAAAGCTTCATAATCATCCTCCTATTTTAAATCGCTGCGCGATAGCACGAAAGGGTAAAGTCGCAATCCTGTGTTATCGGCCGTCTGCCAGGCTTCTGGCCAGAGCAATCGCCCTCCCGGCCATGGCATCAATATTATAATATTTATATTCCGCAAGCCGTCCCAATAGATGGAAATCGGAAAATTGCTCCGTAAGAGCCGCATATCTCTCATACAGCTTATTATTTTCCGGATTCATAATTGCATAATAGGGAATCTCTCCCTCCGCTCCCGTGTAGGCAAAGGGATACTCCCGGACAATGGTAGTCCCCTGAACCTCCTGCCCGGTCAGATGCTTGAATTCCGTAATCCTGGTAAAGTCCTCGCTCACCGTATAGTTGACCACACTATGCCCCTGAAAATCAGGCACGTTAAGATGCTCAAAATCAAACCGCAGGGAACGGTAAGGCAGCCTCCCGAAACGGCAGCCAAAAAGCTCGTCAACAGGACCGGTATAAATCACACTGCCGGTAAACTCCTCCCCATAGAGCAGTACCTTCCCCGTGCTTTCCGAAAGCTCCATCACATCCCGTGCATCCACCCCGATGCGCACCTCGATCAGCGGATGATCGAGAATTTTTTCAAACATAGGGGTATAGCCCTCTTTGGGCATTCCCTGATACTTATCGCCAAAATACCGGTTATCATGGGAAATCACCACCGGCACCCGGCCCGTCACCGCCGGATCAATCTCTTCCGGCTTCTGTCCCCACTGCTTCATGGTATATTTTAAGAAAATATTTTCATAGACATAGTCCGCAATGGCCTGAATCTCCGGATCCTGCTGCTCCCGAAGCTTGAGAATGGGCACGCGGGCTCCCTCGCCAAAGGTAGCTGTCAGCTTCCTCTCAAGGGCTTCGGCCTTTTCCTCCCCGTAAACCTCCTTTAAGGTATTCAGATTAAAGGGCACTGGAATCAGCTTCTCCCCCACCTTTGCTACCACCTCATGGCCAAAGGCATACCAGTCCGTAAAACGGGAAAGCCAGGCATAGACCTCCTCGTTGCCGGTATGAAAAATGTGAGGGCCATACCGATGAATGAGAACCCCGTGGGAATCCTCCTCATCATAGCAATTTCCGCCGATGTGGGCCTTTTTCTCCAGCACCAGCACGGATTTCTTCTGCTCCTCCGCCAGTACTCTGGCCGCAGCCACCCCGGCGATGCCGGAACCAATCACGATTACGTCATACATGTTTTTCACCTCTGTGTTTATTATCTTGCGCCTTCTAATGTGCCAGTGTGCCGACTGTAAGTATTTATCCGATTTCCAGGCAGTCCGCGCATTAGAAGCGATGCTTAAAATACTCCGTATAAGCTCCAAAGGCCGCCGGAATGGAATAAGTCTTTTCCATCTGTTCCTTTTCCACAAAGAAAAAACCCTCCGGCTCCTGATCCGGCTCCTCGATCTTGACCGCGTATCCGGCCATATGCCATTCAATATGGCTGAAAATATGCTTCGCCTCCGGAAGAGCCTGAATGCGGATAGGCGACAGCCCCAGATCCTTTACATAGTCCAGAATCTCTCTGCCGTCGTAATGTCCCTCCAGATTAGGCAGCTCATAGAGACCCGCCAAGAGGCCCTTGGGAGGACGCTTTTTCAGGGCCGCCTTATTATCCGAGAGGAGGACCAGCACCGTTCGCTCCTCAATGCGCCTCTTCTTGGGCGGCGTCTTCTTGGGCAGCTCAAGCTCCACACCGTCGGCATGGGCCCTGCAAAGCGCTCTTAAGGGGCACTCCTCACATTTGGGCGCTCCGTTGGGCACACACACGATGGCCCCCAGCTCAATGAGAGACTGGTTAAAATCTCCTGCCCGCTCCTTTGGAATCACAGCCTGAACCTGCTCCTCAAAGCTTCGCCGCACAGACTGCTTCAGAATATCCTCATAGCTCTTCTCAACCCTGGACAACACCCGAAGCACATTGCCGTCCACCGCAGGCCTTGGAATTCCAAAGGCAATGGAGGCAATCGCCCCTGCCGTATAGCTTCCGATTCCCGGAAGCTTTAAGATGCGCCCAAAATCTGCCGGCATCTCACCGCCGCACTCCTCGGTAAGCTCTCTGGCAGCCTTCTGCATATTGCGGACCCGGTTGTAGTAGCCGAGCCCCTCCCACAGCTTCATCAGCCGATCCTCGGGGGCCTCCGCCAGATCCCGAATGGTGGGAAGCTCCTTTAAGAACCGCTCAAAGTAAGGCTTTACCGCCTCCACCCGGGTCTGCTGCAGCATAATCTCCGACACCCAGACCCGGTAAGGGGCCGGATCCTCCCGCCAGGGCAGCACCCGGGCGTGGCCGTCGTACCATTTGAGAAGTGGGGTGACAATTTCCTTTAACGCTTCCATCTACAAACGAACCTCCACTTCCCTGTCAATCTTAAGCTCATCCGGCTCCACCAGGCAGTCCCTGGCAAATACGCCTACGCCCTCTGCCGCAGCCCTTCGAAGGGCCTCCCCAAAGGCCGGGTGCGTCCGATCGTTGGGCTCCAGAAAGCGGACATTCTTCATCTGAATCACAAAGAAAATATATGCCTCATAGCCTGCCCTTTTGCATTCTATCAGCTCCAGAATATGCTTGACTCCCCGCTCCGTAGGGGCATCCGGAAAGCGGACAACGCCATCCTCCTCCAAAGTGACGCCCTTTACCTCCATAAAAATCCTGCGTAAGCCGTCCTCAATATAAAAATCAAACCGGGAATTCCCATACCGGCATTCCGGCTTTATGAAAGCGCCGGCGCTGCAAAAGCCCCCTGTGCGCAGCCATTCCGCCGTTACCTTGTTGGGCGCCTGAGCGTCCATATTGATGAGGCGTTCTCCCTTTTTCACGGCTATCAGGTCAAGAGGCGTCTTTCTGGCCGGATTGGACTGACGCTGTACATAAACGGTTGTTCCCGGCAAAAGCAGCTCCTTGCACCTTCCTGTATTCTTCACATGGCAGATTTCCCGTTTCCCCGCCTGCTCCACATAGGCCACAAAACGATTGGGACGCTCCAGGAAAACTGCCGGTTCGATCTGTGCATACTTCATAGTATTTTACAATCTGCTTATAACTATGCTACCGCAGATTTATTAACTTCCTTCTATATTTTTATTAAGATTTTCTTCACCAGATACATCCATACCCCTGCTGTGCATCAAAGCCAACCGCAGTCACAAACTCCTGATTCAGCTCATCATAGACAAGAATATTGAGTCCGTTGGCAGTCTTAAAACAATTCTCTTTGTCGAATATCAGCTGCGTTCCCCCCTGATTCTTCCGCACCAGAAGATCCGAATCCGCAAGCTCCACATGGCAGGAGATCTCCGTCTGACCGGGAAAGCTTCTCTCCTCCCCCTGTCCATGAATCCAGACACCCCCCTGCTCAATCACCTCCGAGGGCATCCCCATCCCGGAAAGCACCTCCGCCAGAGGCTGCTCCCCGTTGTCATAGGCCCCGTCCAGAGAAATGAGGTAGGTATAGTTGGAATTCTCCCCAAGCATGACCAGAAAATCATACCACCCGGCCTCCTCCCGAAGAAGCTGATTGGCATACAGCTGCTCCCACATGCGGGCATTCTGCTCCCAGCTTTCATAGACAGCCTCCCCCCGTCGATCAGGAAGCTCATACTCCTCCTTAAGCCACCCGGCCAGCCATGCGCTAAGCTTTGTGGAGCCCCGGTGGTTCAGATGAGAAAACTCCGCCAGATCCTCCTCCGGATCAAGCTTAAGCTCCTCATAGAGCCCATTGAAATCCAAGAAGGGAACTCCATACTCCCCGGCAATCTCCCCGCAGCGATTAAAAATCTCCTGCTCACTCTCAATAATCCCCTGATAGGGAGAAACCATGAACACCAGAGGAATTCCCTCCTCCTTAGAAAGCTCAATAATCTTTCTAAGATACTCCTCCGTCTTAGGCGCCAATTCCCGGCTTCCCGTCACCTTCCCCATATCCGGAAATCCCTCAAACTCCTTTGTGGCAAAGAGCGGATAAAACCCCTTGTAGGCCATTCCTTTCGGCGTCTTCTCAAAGCATTCAAAATCCTCCCCGGAAAGCTCCCCATACCGAGAGTGATAAACAGGATACCCCAACAGGTAGGGAACCAGATTGTCCGACGTACTCACCCGGATTGCCTCATATTTTTCCCTGGAAAGCTTCATGCCAAAGGTATTGATCACCGTGCGGGCCTCCTCAATATACTCCCGATCCTCAATGGCCCGGACCAGCTCCACCACCATCACCTTAGGCCTCTGATACTTTAGACTCTCCTTCATATAATAATACGTATTCCACAAAGGCTGCAGGCTCCCCGCCAGATCAAAGGAAGCAATTCCCTCCTCTCTCCACAAAACAGCCGGATTGATATCCGAGTAGGTATGACTGCTGCCATAGAACATCACATCAATGCTGCCCGCCTCCTGCTCATAAAAAATCTCCATAGGCCGGATGCCATCCTCATGCTTCAGCCTCAGAACCTCGTTAAGCTTCCAAAGCAGCAAGACAACCAGCAGCAAAAAGGCCGCCGCTTTCCCAATCCTTTTCCTCATGTAACACTCCTTTCCAGCCCTCGCCCAAGCGCAATTTCATTCTGCGGCGCTTAGAACTGAAAATATATAAATTGCTTCGCATCATAGCCAGGTCCATAGATTCCGAATACGGCAACCGCCCCTATCAAAAACAGCAGCACCCCCCAGCGAAACCACAAATTCTGCTCCTTTAAGAACACATCCAGCCGTTTCCTCCCAAAATACTGAACCAAATCCACCAAAACCAGACATATCAGGCTCAAAAACAAAATATTCAGCTCCTGACGCTCCAGGCCAAGGCAATATATCTCTCCGTTAAACAAAGACCAGAAGTCCAACCTGGTAAACATACGCCGAAGATACGTAAGAGCATCCGTAAGAGAAGGTGCCCGGAAAAAAATCCACGCAAGATCCGTCAGAAAAAAGGTCACCAGCACCTGACCCAGCTTATAGCTCAGGCAATCCGTCTTCGTATGCAGCCTTTGATTCACCCAGTCCCGGACCCCCTTAAGCTCATAGCCAAGAACCTGATAAAGACCATGAATCCCGCCCCACACCACGTAAGTCCAGGCCGCCCCATGCCACAGTCCGCTCACAAGAAAGATCACCAGCAAATTACGATACCGCTTCCACTTAGAGCACCGGCTGCCCCCCATAGGAATGTAGAGATAATCCCGAAACCAGCTGCTTAAGGAAATATGCCACCTTCTCCAGAATTCGGAAACAGATCGGGAAAAATAAGGCGTATCAAAATTCTCCATGAGCCGGAAATCCATCACCAGAGCCGCCCCGATAGCAATAGTAGAGTAGCTGGCAAAATCACAGTAGATCTGCAGCGCAAAGGCCACAGCCCCCACACTAAGCCCAAACCATCCATGCATCTGATAATTGTTAAA
Organism: Lachnospiraceae bacterium; assembly: GCA_022791635.1. Taxonomy (GTDB): domain Bacteria; phylum Bacillota; class Clostridia; order Lachnospirales; family Lachnospiraceae; genus Laedolimicola. The sequence continues at coordinate 5,300 of JAAVZL010000037.1, read as the reverse complement.
AACCTCATCCACCAGCACGGCGATCCGATCTGCAATCACCATCTTTTGAAACAATCCCCAAAGCATCAGAGTCAATCCGCCGGCAATGCGATCATAATCCCACAGCTTCTTCGTCGGAAGCTCTTGAATCTGCGTCAGCAGATTTCCGGAACGTTCAATGGGCCCTGCCACAAGCTGAGGAAAAAAGGACACAAACAAAGCATACCGCAGAAAACTCCTCTCCGGCCGAATCGTCCCCCTGTACACATCCACCGTATACCCCAGAGCCTGAAAGGTATAAAAAGAAATCCCCACCGGCAGCAACACATCAAAAGGCTTCTTCACCGCCGTAAGATGCAGCATCCCCAGCAATCCATTCACATTTGCCAGAAGAAAATCAAAATACTTAAACACAAACAAAATCGACAAATTCAGCACAAAGCTCGCCGCAACCACAAGCTTTTTTTTATCCGGAAGCCTGTCCATCAAAAGACCGCTCCCCCAAGTAATCACCGTAGAAGTCAAAATCAACAGCGCATACTTGGGATTCCAGCCCATATAGAAAAAATAACTGGCAAAAAGAAGCCACAGACAGCGCATCCTTCTGGGCATCACCAAGTAAAGCAACACAACAACCGGAAAAAAAATCCCAAATTGTAAGGAATTAAAAAGCATTTGCCACTCCTCTCATGTCATAAAGTTAAGCCTTGAAAGCTTATGAAGGCTCCGGGCAAGAACCGCCACCTAGATCCTAAGGAATCCACCAAGCCTTGCTTGGTACCCCTTAGGATAAATCCTCATCGGGGCGGCCCTCCTCCCCTGCGCCAGTAATCTTTGCAGGCTTAACTTCATGACATCGCTACTCTCTGGTATTCTTCCATCAGCCTCTCAAAGGCAGGCATGGCATTGACAATCGTCTTCTCCGCCACACAGTAGGCAATCCGCACATACCCCGGACAGCCGAAATCATCACTGGGAACCAAAAGCAGATCATACTTTTTCGCCCGCTCACAAAAAGCCCCCGCATCCTCCTCCAAAGCCTTAACGAAAAGGTAAAAAGCGCCTTGCGGCGGCACACACGTATACCCAATCCGCCGAAGCCCCTCCATCAGCAGATCCCGATTCCGCCGATAAGCTTCAATATCCCCCGTATCCTCCACGCACCTGGCCACCACCTGCTGAAACAGAGAAGGCGCACAGACAAACCCCAGCACCCTAGCCGCCCCCGCAATGGCCGCCGACACCCTGTCATAATCATGAATCCGCCCCGGAATCACAATATACCCAATCCGCTCCCCGGGAAGCGAAAGAGACTTACTATAAGAATAACAAACCAAAGTATCCTCATAATACCTCGTAAGATAAGGCACCTCCACCCCATCATACACAATCTCCCGATAAGGCTCGTCAGAAATCAGATAAATCGGATGACCATATTCCTCCGATTTCTCCCTCAAAAGCTCCGCAAGCCCCTCAATAGACTCCAAACTATAAACCACCCCGGAAGGATTATTCGGAGAATTCACAATCACACCCTTCGTCTTCGGTCCAAGAATTCCCCGAAGAGCCTCCAAATCCATCTGAAAATCCGGAAGAAGCGGCTGCACCACCCGAAGAGAGGCTCCAACCCCCTCCACCCAGCAGCGATACTCCGGGAAAAAAGGAGCAAAGGCAACAAACTCATCCCCCGGATTCCCAAGGGCCCGAAAACAAATATTCAAAGAAGCCGCCGCTCCACAGGTCATAAAAATATTCTCCCCCGTAAAGCACTCCCCAAACCGCCGGTTCAAAGAATCAGCAATCACTTTACGCACCACAGCATCCCCCGGCGCCGGCGAATAAGCATGAATCTCCTCCGCCGGCCCCTCCAAAAGCTCCAAAATCGCTCTCTTCACCGAATCCGGCGCCGGAATACTGGGATTTCCCAAACTAAAATCATAAACCCTATCCGCCCCAATCTCAGCCTTACGCTTCAAACCAAAAGAAAAAATCTCACGTATAATCGAGCTCCTGCTCCCAAGCTCATAGCACTCCTCCGATACCATAAACTCACTCCCTTCCCATCCAAACTCCCATTTTCTCACTCCCTCCTATTCTACTATCTACCCCATCAAAGTGCAAGGCCGTTTTTCTTCCTTGTCCCACAACCAGGGATTGCCGTAAAACAGGACAGCAGACTTTTCCGATATCCAGTGTCCGGCTGTTCGCGTACAAGCTGTCTGCTCTGTACGGATATTGCCTAAGCAATGTCCGTACAGAGCAGACAGAATGTACGAGAACCGTCCGAACACAGGATATGGAAAAGTCTGCTGTCCTATTTTACGGCAATCCCGTCCGTAACCTCAAATAATATCCCTCAATCGCTCCGCCTCCATAGCCTGAGCCCGAAGCTTCATCTCCTTCACAGAGGCACCTTCCAAATACATCTCATAGAACCCCAAAATTCCTTTCATCCTCTCATCCGTCTCCTCAAGCCCCGAAACCTCTTTCAGAACTTCACAAGCCGCATCTACTCCCTGCTCCTTCTCATTCTCCTTCAAATACTGATAAACACCCCCAGCAGCTCCAAGAAGAATATAAGCCGGATAAATCCCCTGCTCAAGGCAGAGTCCCGAAGACCCAATCAGCCGATCCTTCCCTGCCAGCTTCCTGGCCGGATCCCCACCCACACGGGCACAAGTATCTCCCAAAGCCTCATTGGTAAACCGCATCAACAAATCCTGCACATGAAGGAGAATCTGATTCAAATCCTCCCCATACTGCTTCGCAATAGCCCTGGCGCTCTCCAGCATGGCATTCTCCACAATATACTGCACATCACTGTCATCCACAGACTGATAAATATACTCCTTCCCCAGATAATCCCCCAAATAAGCGCAAACCGAATGCCCCATATTATGCACATAAAGCTTCCGCTCAATATAAAACCCAAAAGGCGTATGAGGCACCATATTCTTAATATCCGGAATCTCACCCTTAAAAGCCGCCTTATCCACAGGCAGGAAGCCATACCGCTCCACGCATACCCGCAGCGGCTCCCCCTCCTTCATCTCATCCGTCTGCACCGGAACCATCCGTCCGATAGAAGCCTCCACAAGCCCCACATTCTCCTCAAACCACTGAATTTCCTCCTCATTCAGCTGCTCCCGGATGAGAGAAGCCAAAAGCTTATCCGCATCAATCAAATTTTCACAGATAATAATATTCAGAGGCCTCCCACTTGTCTCCTTACGCATCCGAATTCCATTGGCAATATTAGGGGCAATAAACTTCAGCACCCGCACCCCAACTGCCGTGGCCATAATATCCGCCTCCGCAATAGTCTTCGCCACCAGCTCCGTATCATTTCCATTTACGGCACATACCGGCTCCACAAAAATATCCTCTTTCCCATTTGTGGAAACGTACCGCACCGGATAGCGCTTCTCCCGGTTCAAAGACTCCACCACCGCATCCACCACATCAATAAAGGTCACTTCATACCCGGACTGGCTGAACAAAAGCCCGATAAATCCCCGGCCAATGTTCCCTCCGCCATACATCACTGCTTTCATAATCGCACTCCTCTCCCTAACTGTATTGCTCCGCTAATTTCAAAATCTCCTTCACCGGCCTCTGCCCGGAAATAGAATCCGGCTGGGACAGATTGGCCGCTGCCGCCGCATTCGCCAAAACCATTGCCTCCTCAATGGGATATTCCCGATACAATGCATAAAGAATTCCCGCGCAAAACGCATCCCCGGCTCCCACACTTCCCTTAATATAGCCCTTGGGAAGCTTTAAAGAAGGCACAAACCCATGCCGGCCGTCCTTCGTCCGATAGGCGCCCCCTTCCGGCGCATGAATCACCACCAGCTCAGAAACTCCGCATTCCATCAGCCCTTCGCAGATAGCCTCCATAGCCTTCTCATCAAGAGCCCCGCCCTCCATTCTGGGAGCAATCCTCGTAATGCTTCCTCCCTCAATCTCATTGGCAATGAAATAATTACAGTACTTAAGACTTGGCTTTACAATTCGTCCAAACCGCTCTCCGTCTTCACTGACCACGTCCATAGAGGTCTTTACTCCAAGACTCTGCACCTTTGCCAGAGTGCGCGCCATAACCGTTCCGTACTCCGGATCCTCCTCATCAAACCGATCCAGCAAAAGGGCGTAGCCAATATGGAACATACTGTGCTTTGCAATCTGCTCATAGTTCAGATCCTCCGGCCCAAATACAGCATTTGCCCCTCGCGCCTGGAAAAAAGTACGCTCCCCTGTGCTCTGTACGGTCATTACATCTGTGAAGGAAGTCATACTCCCTTTCTTTACCAGAACATACTCCCCATTGATTCCGTGCTTCTTCAGAAACTCCTGGAGATATGCCCCTGCATCGTCGTCTCCGATACAGCCAAAGCACCAGAGAGGAACCTCCGGATCCATAATGGCGATGCTGCCCAGAGTATTGGACGCACAGCCTCCCGGGCTCTGAGAACGCTCAAGAATGTTGCAGAGCATTCCGGGCTTTGGATAAGTGTCAATCATTTTTACATAATCTACAATCAAATTACCTGCTATTGCTATTCCGTTTTTCATCGTCTGCTTAGCCCCCTATTTCCCTTTCTCAGCCTTCTTCCAGCATGACTGCCTTTACCGCCTGTTCCTTATCTGTCAAAAACTCCGTGATTCCCTCTGCTGCCCTGTCAAGAGGGAAGGTATGTGTAATCAGGGATTTTACATCCACCATGCCTGCATTGAGCAAATCCAGGCACCTGGGGAAATACAGAGCCGGAATGGCATTAGAACCCCGAATCTGCAGCTTATTCAGATGTACCACATTGGAATCAAAGGAAACAATAGCCGCCGGCCCGTAACTGATTCCCAGAAACGCTACAATCCCTCCTACATTGGTGACCTTTACTGCATCTCCTATGGTTTTAGGCGGCGTCGTTACCAGCACCCGATCCACGCCTCCTCTTGGGAAGGCGTAATCCGTAAGCTCTGTCTCGTCAGTCAAAATCACATCGTCGGCGCCGTATTTCTTTGCCAGCTCTATTTTCTTCTTATTATGCTTATGCTCCGCCACATAAATCCGTCTGGCTCCCGATGCTTTCGCCATCTGAAGAGCCATAAGGCCAATGGCCCCGCAGCCCATCAGCAGCACGTCGTCATTCAAATGAATATCAGCCGTAAGGATCAAGTCCGCAGCCACACCCATAGGCTCCAGGAAGCAGGCTTCTGCATCCGATATTCCTTCAAAGGGTACGCACAGCACAGCCGGAACAATGGTTCTCTCTGCAAATCCCATTGCCGTATGCTTTATATTCATGTAGCTCGGCCCT
>JAAVZL010000036.1 GCA_022791635.1 Lachnospiraceae bacterium | reverse complement strand
TGATAACCTTTGCATAGCAGCCGCCCTCGAAGTTGAACACGCCGTTGTCATCCCAGCCGTGCTCGTCGTCGCCGATAAGCAGACGCTTGGGATCCGTGGAAAGGGTGGTCTTGCCGGTTCCGGAAAGGCCGAAGAAGATTGCCGTATTTTCCCCGTTCATGTCGGTGTTTGCAGAGCAGTGCATGGAAGCGATGCCCTTCAGCGGCAGGTAGTAGTTCATCATGGAGAACATACCCTTCTTCATCTCTCCGCCATACCAGGTGTTCAGAATTACCTGCTCGCGGCTTGTGATATTGAACATGGCTACGGTCTCGGAGTTGAGGCCCAGCTCCTTGTAATTCTCTGCCTTTGCCTTGGAAGCGTTAAATACAACGAAGTCCGGCTCAAAGTTAGCCATTTCTTCATCGGTAGGCTGGATGAACATGTTCTTAACAAAGTGAGCCTGCCATGCAACCTCCATGATGAAACGGATAGCCATACGGGTATCCTTGTTGGTACCGCAGAATGCATCCACTACGAAAAGTCTCTTGCCGGAAAGCTGATTGAGGGCGATCTTCTTTACCTCTGCCCATGCTTCCTCGGTTGCCGGATGATTGTCATTCTTGTATTCCTCAGAGGTCCACCATACGGTATCCTTAGAATTCTCGTCCATAACGATGAACTTATCTTTGGGGGAACGGCCTGTATAGATACCTGTCATTACATTCACTGCGCCAAGCTCACTCACCTGGCCTACTTCAAAGCCTTCCAGACCCGGCTTTGTCTCCTCCTCAAATAACAATTCATAAGAAGGGTTGTGAACAATTTCCGTAGTTCCCGTAATACCATACTTGCTCAAATTGATCTCTGCCATCTTCGTTTATCCTCTCTTCTTCAATATTTACCCATTTTTGCAGAATTTAAGCACGCTCCTGCAAAAAGGCATTGTAACGTTCACTATCATATTATACATAATAAAAGAATAAAATCAATAAAAATTCTTCACAATTTTTCAAAAAATATAATGGCTGTTTTGCATGGCTCATATGAATAAATTGTGAAATAAATATAAACTTTTCATTTTTTCTTCCCTTTTCCCCCCATTTTATGGTATGCTAGTTGAAATCTCATTAAGGAAAGGAGACGATGTATATGCAGGCTAACACATTTTCGGAAATCACTCCTGAAATCCTGAACCTTGCGAAAATGAGCGAGGAAATCAGTCAGATTAGTTCCGATCTATATAAGAAATATGAGGTAAAGCGAGGGCTTCGTGATATCAGCGGCAAGGGTGTTCTGGCGGGCCTTACGGAAATCGGTGAGATTCGCTCCTACACCATTGTGGACGACGAGATGGTTCCCTGTGAAGGAAAGCTTTTCTACCGGGGGGTGGACATTGAGGATTTGGTTCACGGCTTTGTCTCGGAAAAGCGTTTTGGATTTGAGGAAATTTCCTATCTTCTGCTCTTTGGCGAGCTGCCAACCAAGAAAGATCTTTCTTCCTTCTCTGAGCTTCTAAGCTCCTACCGCTCCCTGCCCACTCATTTTGTACGGGATATTATTATGAAAGCTCCTAGCAAGGATATGATGAACACCCTTGCCCGAAGCGTGCTGACCCTCTATTCCTACGATGATCGGGCCGACGACACCTCCATCCCCAATGTGCTGCGCCAGTCCCTGCAGCTCATTGCTCTGATGCCTATGATGGCAGTCTATGCTTACCAGGCTTACAGCCATTATCACGACGGAAAGAGCCTTTTTATTCATTCTCCCCAGCCGGAGCTTTCCACTGCGGAAAACATTCTTCATATTCTCCGGCCGGACAGTTCCTACACAGAGCTTGAGGCTACCATTCTGGATATTGCCCTGGTGCTTCACATGGAGCACGGCGGCGGTAATAACTCCACCTTTACCACCCACGTGGTTTCCTCCTCGGGCACGGATACCTATTCCTCCGTGGCTGCTTCTCTGGGCTCCCTAAAGGGACCCAAGCACGGCGGCGCCAACATTAAGGTAGTCCGCATGTTTGAGGATATGAAAAAGGTGATCAAGGACTGGAACAGCGAGGAGGAGGTCCGTACTTATCTGAAGGCACTTTTAAGCCGGGATGCCTTTGACCACGCAGGACTTATCTACGGTATGGGACATGCGGTATACTCTCTGTCCGACCCCCGTGCCAACATCTTTAAGTCCTTTGTGGAGAGCCTGTCCCGGGAAAAGGGACGCATGGACGAGTTCCAGCTCTACTCTATGGTGGAGCGCCTGGCGCCCCAGGTTATCGCAGAGGAACGCCAGATCTACAAGGGCGTCAGTGCCAACGTGGACTTCTACAGCGGCTTTGTGTACAGTATGCTGGATCTCCCTCTGGAGCTCTACACGCCTCTCTTTGCCATGGCCCGTATCGTGGGCTGGAGCGCTCACCGCATCGAGGAGCTGGCAAATAACGGAAAGATCATTCGTCCTGCTTACAAGAGTGTTGCAAAGAAGAAGAAGTATGTGAAGCTGAATAGCCGCTAAACAGTCAGGAAGGGCTATGACGAAATAAACAGCAGCCTTTTCCTATATCCAGCAATAAGGAGGGACCCGCAAGGCGGGAGGATTCCTTATTGCTGGATATGGAAAAGGCTGCTGTTTATTTCGTCATAGCCCCTCTACCAGAACATCTGGACACCCTTTTTCGTCTGATAGGCGTACCAGATAAGCACTGCGAAAAATAAAATCATGGCTGCCGTATAGACCATCCCGGGCAGAGGGAGCACATAGGTATTGATAAGCCCCACGCCTCCATAGAGCAGCGCGGCAATCCCGAAAATCAGGATCTTGGGCAGGATAAAGGCCTTGTAGCCCTCTATATCCTTGCATTTGCGAATTTCCACATCTTTGCTCATCAGAAGGGAGGTGGTAAACTCGTTCTTCGTCTTAAGCTGTACATAAGCATAGAGGGCATAGATGCCGGCTCCTGCAAAAATCAAATCCATAATACTAAAAACATTATTCATCATTGTTCTCCATTCCAGTTCCGCAATACCCCTCTCGACACATCCTTTCCGAGAAGAATTTCCGGACACAGATGCATGTGTCCGTAAATCCTTCTATGCATCTCGGGGGTATTGCTGATTCCAGTTCCGCAATACCCCTCTCGGCACATCCTTTCCGAGAAGAATTTCCGGACACAGATGCATGTGTCCGTAAATCCTTCTATGCATCTCGGGGGTATTGCTGATTCCAGTTCCGCAATACCCTAATTTCCGGTTCCAAGAAACGCTCGCACTGTCTGCTTCATCTCGTCTACATTCACCACGGTATCGTGAAGCACCCGGGCGCCGCGGAGCTCCTCCACGGCCTTCGGCACCTGCATGCCGGAAAGCCGGGAAAGCCGGTCTGCCAGCTGGAAATCATCCATTCCCTCCAGTGCTTCCCCCATAGCGTCCATAACGCTTCCCGTAAACTTAAAGGGGCTGGCCGTGGAAGCAATTACCGTCTTTGTGGTATCTCCTGTCTCCTTTTTATATTTCCCATAAACACAGGAGGCCACCGCCGTGTGGGTATCAATCACATAGCCCACTGCCTCATAAAGCTCCCTGATGGCTGCCGCCGCCTCCTTCTGGTCTGCGTAGCCTCCATAGAAATCTCCAAGCCGCGCTTCCATGGCAGGCGTAATCTCATAGCGTCCGTTTTTTGCAAGCTCCTTCATCAGCCTCCGGTCCGTCTCATCATCCTGATCCGCAGTCTGATAAATCAGACGCTCCAGGTTGCTGGAAATCAAAATATCCATGGAGGGAGAGGTGGTTAAGAGGAACTCCCGGTTCCTGTCATAGCAGCCGGTGCGGAAGAAATCATACAGCACCTTATTGTCATTGGAGGCGCAAATCAGCTTACGGATGGGAAGTCCCATCTGCTTCGCATAGTAGGCCGCCAGAATATTTCCGAAATTGCCTGTAGGAACCACCACATTGATGGGCTCGTTCTCCGCAATCTCGCCGTCCCCAAGGAGTCTCGCATAGGCATACACATAGTACACAATCTGCGGAACCAGACGGCCGATGTTGATGGAATTGGCCGAGGAGAACCGAAAGCCCTTTCCTGCCAGCTCCTCCTTGAAGGCTGCATCTCCAAAAATGGCCTTGACCCCGCTCTGGGCATCATCAAAATTCCCCCGGATGCCCACCACAAAGGTATTGTCCCCCTTCTGAGTCACCATCTGCTTTTCCTGAATGGAACTTACACCGTCCTTGGGATAAAATACGATGATCCGTGTTCCCGGCACATCCGCAAAGCCTGCCAGGGCCGCCTTTCCCGTATCCCCGGAGGTGGCCGTGAGAATCACAATCTCCTCCTTCACCTGATTCTTTTTGGCGGAAGCCGTCATCAGATGGGGCAGAATGGAGAGAGCCATATCCTTAAAGGCAATGGTCGCCCCGTGAAAAAGCTCCAGATAGTAAGCGCCCTCTGCTTTCACCAGAGGCGCAATCTGGGGCAGGTCAAACTTGCTGTCATAGGCCTTGGCAATACACTCCTGAAGCTCTGCCTTCGTAAAATCCGTCAAAAACCGGCGCATCACCGCATAGGCCGTCTCCTGATAGGTCATACCGGCCAGCTTTCGAAGACTCACATCCAGAGACGGAATGGTCTCCGGCACAAAGAGACCGCCCTCCTCCGACAGGCCCTTTAAAATGGCCTGGGAAGCCGTCACTCTCACCTTAGAGTCTCTTGTACTCTTATAGAACAAATCCATGATATTATCCTCTTTCCTGCAGGCCCCCGAAATCCCCATGAAAAGAGGTTACGGCTTTCCCATCAAGCCGTAACCCCAAATATCTGCAGGAGAAATCCGGGGAACCCTTTTTCTATCCTGTAGTGTAACATAAAGAATTCATTCCGTCTATCTTTTTCCTAATTCTATTCTGCAAGGGCAAAATTGTTAATCGCCGTCAAAAGCGCATCAATGGAAGCCCGGATAATATCGGGGTCCACCGCGGCGCCCCAGTGAAGCTTTCCGTCCTGCGTCTGGATTCCCACATAGGCAATGGCCCGGGAGCTGGAGCTCTGCTCCAACGCGTGCTCCTGATAGGTCACCAGATTGTACTGAAGGCCAAAGCACTTCTTTAAGGCATTGCTCACCGCATTGAGACGTCCGTTTCCTTCTGCAAAGGTCACTTCTTTCTTTCCCGCGTACTCCGTATGCACCTCGGCGGTGATGCCGTTCACCTGCTTGAAATGCACCTCCGTAATATTGTAGGGATGGGTCAGGCTCTCGAACTTTTGCTTGAACAGCTCGAAGATCTCCTCCGGTAAGAGCTCTTTGTTCTTGTGGTCGGATTCCTCCTTGGCCGCATAGCCCATGGCCTCCCGCATCTTCGGCGGCAAATTGAGACCAAAGTTCTGCTCCAGGATGTAGCCCACGCCGCCTTTCCCAGACTGGCTGTTGATGCGAATCACATCCGCGTCGTAGTTGCGGGTAATATCCCTGGGATCAATGGGCAGATAGGGAACCGTCCACTGCTCACAGTCATGTTCCTCCCGATAATGCATGCCCTTGGCAATGGCATCCTGATGAGAGCCGGAAAATGCCGCAAATACCAGCGCTCCCGAGTAGGGACTCCGCTCATTGATCTTCATCCCCGTAAATTTCTCATAGGCCTCGCAGACCTCCGGCATATTACTGAAGTCAAGCTCCGGGTCTACCCCCTGAGAATACATGTTCATGGCCAGGGTTACAACATCCACATTTCCCGTGCGCTCTCCGTTTCCAAAGAGGGTGCCCTCCACACGGTCGGCTCCGGCCAAAAGTCCCATCTCCGTGTCGGCCACGCCGCAGCCCCGGTCATTGTGGGGATGAAGAGAGAGAACCACGCTGTCCCGGTACTTCATATTTTCACTCATATATTCAATCTGACTTGCATACACGTGAGGCATGGAATGCTGCACCGTAACGGGAAGATTGATAATGGCCTTCTTATCCGGCGTAGGCTTCCACACATCCAGAACCGCGTTGCAGACCTCAAGGGCATACTCCGGCTCCGTTCCCGTAAAGCTCTCGGGACTGTACTCAAAGAGGTAATTTCCCCCTGTCTCATCCGTCAGCTTCTTGAGAAGCTCCGCCCCGTCCACGGCAATCTTTAAAATCTCCTCCTTCGACTTGTGGAACACCTGCTCCCGCTGAGCCACAGAAGTGGAATTATACACGTGAACCACGGCCTTTTTGGCCCCCTCAAGGGCCTCGAAGGTCTTGCGGATAATATGCTCCCTGGCCTGAGTCAGCACCTGAATGGTCACATCCTCCGGAATCAGATCCTGCTCAATCAAGGTCCGAAGAAAGGTATACTCTGTCTCCGAAGCCGCCGGAAAGCCCACCTCGATCTCCTTAAAGCCCACCTTACAGAGAAGCTTAAAAAAGCCCACCTTCTGCTCCAGGGTCATAGGCACCACCAGCGCCTGGTTCCCGTCCCGCAAATCCACACTGCACCAAACAGGCGCTTTGTCCACATAATCCTTCTCGGCCCACTTCATACAGGGATAAGGGGGCAAAAAATACTGTCTCCGATACTTGTTGTGATTCATCATGATGTTCTCTCTCCTTTATTTATATTCGAAAAATCTGATATAAAAAAATAAAAGCCTTCCGTCTCTCACAGCTTCTATGCTGTATTCAGAGACGAAAGGCTGCCATTCCTGCCTTACGCGGTACCACTCCGATTTGTGAATGCTCACACGCTCATCAGATACGGATCCTTGGGGATCTTCCCTTGAACCTTATATCCTCCCCGCTGTAACGGTCGGGCTCCGTCTGCATCTACTCTCTTTCAAACAAAGATTTGGAACAGCCGCTCAGAGGTCAGTTCCAATCCTCTCTTCCACTGCTTCACACCAACCAGCAGCTCTCTGAAGGTCAAGAAAACCGTACTACTCCTCATCCTTGCATTTTTCTATATCATTATCCAAGGATAGCAAAAAACAGGAAACGTGTCAAGTACAAATCAAAATTTTACCTGCCAAACTCCGAAAGCACCAACCCCGGATTCCGTTCCAGAGTCATACCCACACTCCAGGCATTGGCCCAGATAAGCAGCGGCCGCCCCTTCAGATCCTTGATCTTCTTCATATCCGAGGTCCCCACCAGCTTGCTCATATCAATCTCCTCATTCTCAATCCAGCGGATATGCTCATAGGGCAGAGGCTCCATCTTAATCTCCACATTGTACTCATTTTCCAGGCGGTACTTGAGCACATCGAACTGCAGGACGCCCACAACGCCCACAATAATCTCCTCCATGCCCGTATTAAATTCCTGGAAAATCTGGATGGCTCCCTCCTGAGCAATCTGCTCAATCCCCTTCACAAACTGCTTCCGCTTCATGGTGTCCATCTGCCGCACCCGGGCAAAATGCTCCGGCGCAAAGGTGGGAATTCCCTCATACTGAATCTTCTTCCCCGGCATACAAATCGTATCCCCAATGGAGAAAATTCCCGGGTCAAACACCCCGATAATATCCCCCGCATAGGCCTCCTCCACAATCTTCCGATCCTGGGCCATAATCTGCTGGGGCTGTGACAGGCGAAGCTTCTTCCCGCCCTGCACATGGTTCACCTCCATGCCCGCCGTAAACTTTCCGGAGCAAATACGCATAAAAGCAATCCGATCCCGGTGAGCCTTGTTCATATTGGCCTGAATCTTAAACACAAAAGCGGAAAACTCCTCCTTCATGGGATCCACCATCCCCGTATCCGCCTTCCGGGGCAGCGGAGAGGTGGTCATCTGCAAAAAATGCTTCAAAAAGGTCTCCACCCCAAAGTTCGTCAGAGCCGATCCGAAAAATACCGGCGACAGCTTCCCCTCACTGACCTCATCCTGGTCAAATTCCGCACTGGCCCCGTCCAAAAGCTCAATATCCTCCAGAAGCTTCTCTCTCTGCCCGGTCTCCAGAATCCCCTCAAGGGCCGGATCCTCCAGATCAAGCTCCACCTCCTGCCCCTCCTTCGTGCCCTTCTCCGTATCCGAGAACAGCAGAACCTTCCTGGTATTCCGATCAAAGACCCCCTTAAAGGCCTTGCCCGATCCAATAGGCCAATTCACCGGACAGGTAGCAATCCCCAGCTCATTTTCAATATCATCCAGAAGCTCAAAAATATCCATGGCATCCCGGTCCATCTTATTGATAAAGGTAAAAATCGGAATATGCCGCATGGCACACACCTTAAAAAGCTTCCTGGTCTGGGCCTCCACACCCTTAGACCCGTCAATCACCATCACCGCAGAATCCGCTGCCATCAGCGTCCGGTACGTATCCTCCGAGAAATCCTGATGCCCCGGCGTATCCAGAATATTAATACAGTAATTGTCATATTCAAACTGAAGAACCGAGGAAGTCACGGAAATACCTCTCTCCTTCTCAATCTCCATCCAGTCCGACACCGCATGCCGGGCCGTGGCCTTCCCCTTCACAGACCCTGCCAGGTTGATAGCGCCCCCATACAAAAGAAACTTCTCCGTCAGTGTCGTCTTCCCCGCATCCGGGTGGGAGATAATCGCAAAAGTCCTTCTCTTCTCGATCTCTTTCACATAATCAGCCATTTTCTTCTATCCCTTATCCTTTATTCTTCCTTGCTATTTCCACCTACATACCTCTATTAGTATACACATTTTCCCCACATTTTCAAGAAAAAAGTGTAAAGCCCATTCCCGGCGTTTCTCCCTTATGTTCCGCCCAAAAACAGCCGAAAGAATAAATAAGAGCATAAAACCATGTTGAGGCAAATAGAAGAAAAGGGGGGAATTCTATGAAGCCTGTAACCAACCGTTACCAAGACACCAGGCTCTGGCAAAATCACCAGACCACATTGCGAAATATCCAGGAATCCATATCCAAAAACAATAACCCAACCACCATACAGAAAGATCCCTTAAAAGATCAACTGGATCTCACAGACCCGGCAGCAACCAGCTTGGAGGTCCGCACGGAAAAGCTTCTGGAACAGTTAAAAAAGAACTTTCCCGGAATTTCCTTTGAGGTTGTTCCTGACAGCGACTATCAGAATCTAAAAGAAAAGGCCGCTTCCCTGGGACAGGGAAAGCACCTCCTGATCTCCGAATCTTTCCTGAAACGCATGGGCAGCAGTGAAAAAGACTTTGATACTTGCAAAAGTATGCTGCTGGCTTCCACCCTTCTGCTGGCGGAAAATAAAGCTGCCGGGGTGTTCTTAGGGGAAAAGCAGGCCACCTCCTGGACTGTCAAAGAAAAGGAAGCCGAAAAGGCCAGAGACCCGGAAACGGAAACTCTCGCCAAAATGTTAGAGAGCCTGAAAGAAGCAAAAAACAACTCCAAAATCAAGGTTTCCTCCAATGTCTCCTATGAGACGGGAGAACTCTACCGCAAGCTGGCAAGGGCCGGTGACAAGGCTCTGGTGCAGAGTGTGGTGAGCGAGACCTATCAAAACATGGGCACTCTTCGTCTGATTGCCTGTATGGGCGAGGATAAAGAACGGGCAAAAGCTCAAAAGGCTATCCGTTCTCTGGAGAAGCTTGTTACCCGAAGCCGCCAGAAAATGCGCCAACTGGACAAGGAACAGCTGTTGAAGCTGAAAAGGAAACGGGCTATCAAACGACAGGAGGAGGCCAAGCTTCGGGAAATACAGCAGGAGTTAAAGAAGCTGCAAACAAAGAAAGCACGCCTGAATAAAAAGCTTCTGGAGGAGGGGGACGCTGCCGATCGGGAAATCCAAAGACTCAAGCAGCACCTTGCTTATGCTAATAGTAATCAGCTTTCCTCTGCCGCTTCTGCTCCTATAGAAACGGCAGTTGAGGGAGACATGGCGATGGGCGAAGCTGCCAGTGTAAGTGCGGAGCAAATTCAGCTTTCGGAACCTGTGTTCTTTTAAAGTGGGGACGGACGGGAGAACCAAAAAGCGGGAACGCCGGCTCTCCCGTCCCCCCTCAACACCAAAGAAAAAAGAGCCCCCCAGATCCCCTCCGGACAGCTCCCTTCCTTCATTTACAAAGCCCTATCTCCCAGACTTCTCATAATACTCACTAAACAGATCATTCACTGCCTTATAAGTCTCACCAGAGATAGACGGCAAAGAACCTCCCCAAGCTTCCTCAGCCTGCTTAAAGCCCTTTTCAATGGCATTCTGCATCTTCTGCATCTGCTCCGGATTATCCCCTGCCAAAGCCTGAGCAAAATCAAACAGTCTCTGAGAAGTCTGCTTCACTCCCCAGTAACCGTCCTCAGAAATCGCCTCCTGAGCCTCAGCCTTCGTCTGTGCATCTACCGTAAAGTTCCCGCTGGCGATCGTCCTCCAAAAATCATCACTGCCCGCCTGCAGGCCCGTGATTCCCTGCTTATTGAACATCTGCATCATCATGTTCGTAAACCGGGTTGTCTGATTCTCCAAATCTGCTTTCAGGCTCTGTACCAGAGACGCCCTCTCAGAATCACTCATCTTCCCCGTAACCTTAGAATCCTGGCTGAACTCAGCCCGATCCGTACTCGGCTTTGCAGTCGCGCCGGAAACGGCCTCCACTGCCTTCTGATCCTGCTTCTGTGCCGCCTCCGCAGCCTTTACCGTCTGATTTGCATTTACGGAAGCATAGCCGGAAGTTACCTGGACATTCTGATAATAATTATCTTCAAGCCTCAAACCAATCTCCTCCTTTCATGTTATACACTTAATAAAACTGTTGAGAATTCTCTATATTCTATATATCGGCCCAGACCTGGAAAAATTAAGTACTCTCACAAAATCCAAGGAAATTCAGGCATCTGGCTCAAACTCCTCACCTCAGAAAAAATCTCCATAAAAAATAAAGAAGGGCAATCACCGCCACAACCAGTGCCTGCTTCAAAAAGATCTGCTCCGCCTTCTGATCCCGCTCCCTTCGCCGCTCCTCCGCCTCAGCGAGAGCACCCCAGGGACTATAGCGCTGCATACGAAGCACAATCCCCTTCCCCTCCTTATCAAGAGCCAGGGCAGCAAGAAAGTCTCTCCAGTTTTCCTCCAGGAGTCTGGCTCCCCTGCGAAATTCCTCCTCGGGAGCCCTTCCCTCCAGCATCTGAAAAAACCCCGCCTCCTGGGAATAGGCCTCCTGCTTTTCGCCAGAGCTTTCCCCCTTTTTCTCCAAAAACTGTCGATAAGCGTAGGCAAGCCCCTCCGAAGCCGCCCTCTGAGGATCCTTCGTCTTTTCATAGACGCCGGTGGTATAATAATAGACCTCATAGGCCCCCTTTTGATTCAGATAATAATCCACCATCTGATTGACCAGATCCCTTACCGGCTCCGCCATGGCCCCAGAGCGCCCGGTATCAGAGCTGTAAATCTGTCCTTTGATGGCAGTCAGCCCAGCCAGATATCCCGCTGCCTCCTGATTTCTCCTAGGGATTCCCATCCCCTCCCAAAGCCGGTTCGTCTCACTCAAATGTTTGGCAAAGGCATCGGCCCTGGTAAGCTCATCTCCGCTAAAAAGCCTTCCGTCCAGGCTCCTTCCCTTCGTCTCACTTAGGGCCTGGCTTCTTCTCCCAAGCTCCAGCTCCCCTAAGCTTCTCTGGGCGTCAAAGGCCTGACTGACCCGGACATTCCTTCCGCCGCAGGACTGATAGACGCTTCCCTCTGTCGAAAAGCTTCGTCCTCCCCCTGCGAAGTTCGTCTGAGGCGCCCCCGAGGCCTGAACCGACCCGGACACGGCCCTTGTTGCTTTCCCCTGAGAAAAAAACTGCTCCGCAGCCTTTGGGGAAATATTCTCTCCCGTAGCCCGCTTATAGAGGCTGTAACGAATCCGCTCTATAGTCTCTTGCTGTCCCGTCTGCTCAAGCAGAGCCATCAGATTTCGAAGCCTTACCTCCAGCACCAGATTCAGCTTTTCCGAGAGCGCCGCATCCAGACGCCCCTTCTGAACAACCTGCTCCTGGCCTGTAGTATGGGTCAGCACTGCCTCCAGCAAAGCCAGATAGAGCCTGGACAATTCCTCCAGCTGTTTGGATAAGCTCTCTTGGGGCGCAGGGTACCAGTTCAAAAGCTCCTCCCAGAGCTCCTGCTCCATCTCCAGAATCCATCTTAAGTTTGCCTCCATCAAAAGCTTTCCCTCCACGCCGAACCATTTGCTCTGTCTGGAAAGCTCTGGCGTATCCCGCTGCTCCCGCTCCGTATCCCTCTCTCTGGCCTCCAGACGTTCCTCCTCTAGCCTCTCTCTGGCTTCTTCCGCCTGCTTGGCCGCCTGTGCCACCAGCACCCGGCCGGCCTCCAGCTCCATCAGCTTTTTCGCCGCCCGGCCTTCCGCCCCGGTAGGTGCAGGCAAAGTCGAAAGCTCTGCTCCCTTTGTACTTACCTTCTCCATCTCTCCCGCCTCTTATCAACAATTTCCTCTATAAAAATTATCGACCGAAACCTCCATCCCCATAACCTTTCCGGGAGCAGCAAATTTCCATATGCGGGCCTGTACATAAAAAAGCTGCCACATCATGGAAAATCCACGTTGTGACAGCTCTCTTCGCTTAAATGCTCTCTTAATACTTGCTGTTGTTATCTCCTGCATAGTAGGAGCTATAGTTCTCATGACTGGAGGAAGGGGTACTATCTACCGGCTCAGGATCATAATCCATTTCCACAACCGACGCCGGCTCCTCTTCGTACGTAGCAGCCGTAGAAGAAGCATCGGAACGAAGCTTGAAGCGTCTCACCTGACTCTTCAGCATCTCTGCCTGGCTGGACAGCTCCTCGCTGGCCGCCGCACTCTGCTCTGCTGTAGCGGAATTGGTCTGTACCACGCTGGAGATCTGGTCGATTCCCTGTGTAACCTCCTGGATTGCATTGGACTGCTCCGTAGCTGCCTGGGTAATCCTATCTACCACATCTACCGCAACCTTGGTGCTCTCCACGGTCATCACAAGAGCATTGGCCGTACTGTCGGCAATCTTCGTACCATTCTCCACCGCATGAATGGACTCCTCAATAAGAGCAGTCGTATTCTTGGCTGCCTCCGCACTCTTGGAAGCCAGATTCCGTACCTCATCGGCAACAACGGCGAATCCCTTTCCGGCGCTTCCTGCACGAGCTGCCTCAACAGCCGCATTCAGTGCCAGAATGTTGGTCTGGAACGCAATATCCTCAATGGTCTTAATAATCTTACTGATTTCATTGGAGCTCTGACTGATCTCGGACATAGCCGCAATCATATCCTGCATTCTCTGATTGGAGAGGGTCAGCTCCTCGCCGGCCTTGCCCACCTGCTCACTGGCAAGCTGGGAATTCTGTGCCGTCTGTACCACCTTCTGAGAAATCTCATTGATGGAAGCCGCAAGCTGTTCAATAGAGCTTGCCTGCTCCGTAGCGCCCTGAGAAAGAGCCTGAGCGCCGCTGGATACCTGATCGGAGCCGCTTGCCACCTGATCGGAAGCCTCGTTGATACGGCTTAAGGTATTGCTCAAATTCAGATTCATCTTCCGGATAGAAGCCAAAAGCGGTGCAAAATCACCTACATAATACTCCTCTGCGGAGGTGCGGACATTGAAATTACCCTTGGCCATCTCAGCCATCAGGCGATTCAAATCACTAATCATAGCATCCAGTGCCTTAAAGGTTACCTTAAAGCTGTCCACCAGAACGCCGATCTCATCCTTGCCCATATAGGTCAAATCATTCTTAATCAAGCCCTTGGACAGATTCTTTGCAGCGTCTTCCACCTCTGCGATAGGTCTTACAATAGAAGCCGTAACCTTGATGCTGATAAAGAATGCAAGGATAATGGAAGCAACCAACAGAGTGACAACAATAATCATATCCTGATTGGTGGACTTCACGCTCTCATCCAGTGTCTCATCCTGGAGTACCGCCGTAGCCTCATCCAACGCAATCGCCTGGGCAACTAACGCATCCAGAACCGGTGTACACTCTTCTACCAGGATCCGCTCGGACTCCGTCATACCCGCGGGATTGGCATTGCCGGCAGCAGCCTCAGCTCTTAAGCTTTCCTCCACTCTTCCGCCAATGGCAATCCATTCCTCCATCAGGTTCGCGTATGTATTGACTTCATTCGCATCCAGAAGATTCATCTCTTTCAGTGCGGTAAGATTCTCGCGGATAGTTGCGATCTGTTCATCCACTTTTTTTGCATTGGCTTCCAAAGTTGTGCTGTCCTTGGAAATAGCCATATCCCGCAAATACCGGGCCGCCGTGTTGGTGCTCATCCGGCTGTTGCGCACGTAGCTTCTGGCTGTCATAGCGCCGTTCGAGAAATCATGCAAATTCTGGTTCGCAGCACTCAGCTTGGAAATTGCTGTCACGGAAATAATCACTGTCAACACCAGAACAATGGCATAACTTACCAATAATCTGCTTCTGATTTTCAAGTTCTTTAACATGTCTTTCCCCTTCTTTTCCTCTTTTTTGTGCAGTATTCAACACTCCATTTTATCATACTGCGAAATGCTTCCGTTGTCCACAGAAAACAAATATTTTTTTCTCTAATCTCTTCTTAAGGTAAACCGGCCTGTAAGCTCCTTGAGCATCTGAGACTGGCTGGACAGCTCCTCGCTGGCCGCCGCACTCTCCTGAGCCGTTGCGGAGTTGGTCTGCACCACACTGGAGATCTGATCCATACCCTGGGTAATCTCCTGGATGGAATTAGCCTGCTGCTCTGCCGCACGGGTAATCTTGGATACCAGCTCCACCGCATTCTTGGTGCTCTCCACGGTAGACAAAAGCGCCTCCGCCGTGCTGCCTGCGATCTTGGTTCCGTTATCCACCGCCTGCATGGATCCCTCAATCAGATGGGTGGTATTCTGTGCCGCCTCCGCACTCTTGGAGGCCAGATTGCGCACCTCGTCCGCCACAACGGCAAAGCCCTTGCCGGCGCTTCCTGCACGGGCCGCCTCCACAGCCGCATTCAGCGCCAAAATATTGGTCTGGAACGCAATATCCTCGATGGTCTTGATAATTTTGCCAATCTCTCCGGAGCGGTCGCTGATCTCGGACATGGCCGCAATCATCTCCTCCATCTTCTGGTTGGAAATCTGAAGATCGGAGCCTGCATTCTCCACCTGCTCGCTTGCCAGCTTGGCATTCTGGGAGGTCTGATTTACCTGCTCGGAAATATCGTTGATAGACGCTGCCAGCTGTTCCACGGCGCTGGCCTGCTCTGTAGCACCCTGAGAAAGTCCCTGGGCGCCGCTGGATACCTGATCGGAGCCGCTCGCCACCTGATCGGAAGCCTCATTGATCCGATAGAGGGTGGAGCTTAAGTTCCGGTTCATCTCCCGAATGGAAGACAAAATCGGCTGGAAATCACCCACATAGAAGTTCTCTGCATTGGTGCGGATGTCAAAGTTCCCCTTTGCCATCTCATTCATCAGGTAAGAAAGATCTTGAATAACCGCGGAAAGCACTTCACAGGTCTTTCGGAAGCTGTCCGCCAGAACACCAAGCTCATCCCTGGATTCATAGGAAATGTTATTCTGAATGTTTCCGTTAGAGATTGCCTTTGCCGTCTCCTCCAGCTCATAGATAGGCCGTGTCAATCCCTTGATCAGAATCATCATGATTCCGACTGCAATCAGAATGGCCACAACCAGCAAAACAAGAAGAAACACGGAAGCGTTGTTGGTGGTTCTTGTAACCGACTGATTCATGGACCCCGCCGCCGTATTGGCTTCACTGTAAATGGCCTCCGCCGCCGCAGAGCTTCTCACAAAAATCTCGGAAAACTCTCCTGTAAGAAGCACTCTGGCCTCATCCCAGTTTCCCTGCTCCATCAGCCCCATAATCTCCCCAATCAGGGCCTGCGCCTCACTGCTCTCATTGAGAAGCGTTGTGACGGAACCGGAGGATGAGCCTGCGATCTCCTGCAGCTGATTCAGTCCCGCAACCACTTCGGTAGCGCTTGCGTTGATTTGATCCGCGTACTTCGCCAGATCCTCCTCCACCAGAGCCGCATTCAGGCTTCCCCATACATTGTACATTTTCTCGGCAACACTCATGCCTTCCGTAGCTGCCACAAAGGGTCCTTGGTACATCTGATGAGACTTGTCTCCAATGGAACGCAGTGCCGTAATGGAAAGTATCACCAGGATAACGCTGATCAGCAGAATTGCACTAAAGGAAATAATCAGCTTTTGTGAAATCTTTAAATTCTTCATTTCTTACTCCATTCTTATATTTTTTTCGTTTTCTTCCTGTGAATCCAACAGTTCCTTCTCGCGGTCTTTTTCTGGCTTTAGCTTCTCCTTAAGCCAGTCTCGCTTTCCGGCAAAAAACTGCTTCACCTTGGAAAACCAGATGCGAAAAAGCCGAAGCAGACAACACAGCGAGTACAGCGACGGAAATTTCTTCAGAACCGGAAACAGGCCTTCCATATAATCCCTAGGGGGAAACAAAGCCTCCTTTTCCCGATTCATCCACTCCCTTCGCCGATCTCTTTTATAAAAATCCGCCACATCCTGAAGCAGCGGAAGAATTTTTCCACTCAGCTGTCTGCCCTGCTCTCCCTTGGAGAGAATATAGGCCTCCATAGCATTGTAGATCTCCGGCTCATCGCTGATCCCGTTCTGGAACCAGATATCTCCAAGCTTTAAGAGGCGTTCCGAGAATTCCAGAATCCTATGCTTCTTCAGAACTTTGTCCACATAGGGCCAGTTCAGCTCCTCCTTGCGGGCTCTCTCGTACAACCAGAAGTCCAGAACCGTCCGCACCGTTGCTCTGCCCAGCGCATAATCATTGGCCGCTCTGCCTGCCATATAAAGGTAGGCCTCCTCCTTGTCAAAGCACCGAAGATACCGGTACCCCTTTTTTCGGGAATACATGCGCACCGGTGAATCAAAGTAGCGCTCCAGCTTCTGATTTACAAATTTTATTTTATCATAAAACATCACGTAGACGCCTGGTATTTTATAGTATAAAATCCCGTCATCCTCCCGGTTCTCCTGGGGTTCATAGTCCATACTACGCATCAAGGTATCGATGCGGGGCAGATCCCCCTTGGAAACGAGAATGCGGATGCAGTCCATCTTGCGCATTTCCTTCTGGGGATACAGCTCTCTTAATTCCACCCCTTCCAGAATCAAAAAATGAATCTGCTTGCGCTCCAGCTGCCAGCGCAGCACCTCCTGTGCGCCCTGATAGCCGGAAACATTTTTTAACTCCCTCTGATAGCTTTCATAGAACAGGTCTTTGACTTCCTTATCTATCTCCGAGCTAAGTCCCAAGATCCCAAGCCAGCACAGATTTGCCACCTGATTGGTATCTGCAAGCCGGTAAATGGTTCTCCAGGGCATAAGACTTCCCGACATCACAGGAACCTTCTTTTGATTCATGACTGCCGATACCAGCAAAAGCAGATACCGGCGCTCTTGCTGCAATACGTTCATCAAAGGAACCTCTTTCTTCCTATTAAAGAATTCCGCCCGCAAAAACCTGCCTTTGCGGAGGGTTTTCCTGCGCCCTCAAACCTTCCCTTTTCGGACACAAGAATAAGAGCCGCCTTTTTCGGCCCTTTTCTTTATACGAAATAATCCATCATCAGCCCGAGAGCCATATAATTATTCAGATTATAAGCGCCTGATTTTGAAAACGTATTCATAAAGTGATAGCCGTCCGTCCCCTGACTGCTCTCCGCCTGCCGCACACTGCTTTGCACCAGTCCCGCGGAATTGGCTCGTGCCCCGGCGCTTCCTCTGTCAAAAGCCGCCTGAGCAATTCCGTTGCGGTCGGAAATCACATCCTGCACAAGCTTGGGATCCCTCCTAAGGTTCTCCGTCAGCTTTTCCTTGTCAAAGGAAAGAGTGCCGTCCTTATTGGCCGTAATTCCGGCCATCTCGAGAGACTGCTGGGAGCCCAGGCTTCTCGTCATATTCCGAAGCTGACGACTGATCTCAGAACCTTTGTCCGTATTGCTCTTCAAAAACTCCACAGCCTTATTGTAATTGCTTACCAGATCCTCCACGCCGGAGATGAGGCTCTCCTTGTCTGCCTGAGGCTCAATGTTCGCCTGACCTTCCTTCTTGAGGGTTGCCTGTATGCTTCCCATTCCCAGGGAAATCTCATTGGTGGAGGAGACATAATTCCGGCTTGTGCCGTTCTCGGTCACCGTATATTTGGCGTTCTGGGCCTCCTGGGCCGTCTCATGTAAGCCCCCAGCTGCTCCCGTATCACCGTTTACCTGGAAGGTATTCCCTTCCCCTGTCTGCTTCCCTGTAATCTGAAGAGAAGCCTCTCCGTCCTTCACCACCACATTCGCCTGGACACCGCCCTTGGCCCGGTTGATCTGACTGGCTGCCTCCTCCAGCATCTCCTGGTTAGTCCTTAAGCCCCCGTTCTTCTTGCGGGCATCCACCTGAACAAACAGATTGGATACTCCGCCGGAAGCGCTTTTGGACCGAATACTGAAATTCATACCCGAAGACGCCTTTGCCTTGGCATTTACCCCCACGCTCTGATTCATCTGAGCCTTTGCCACCTGGGTGACATTGACGGACAGCTTCTGCGCCGAGCCCCTGCCAAAGCGCTCCTTGGCTGTCAAAACACTGTTGTCAGAGCTTCCAAGCTTCTTGGCATTCGCCGCGCCGGAGGAATTCGATCCCCGCAGTGAATTTGCCGACTGCATCAGATCCGTCATTTTCGTGTTGTAATTCTTCAGAAAATTCAGACTGGCATCCTTGTAGGTCCGGTTCACACGCTGCACCGGAGTCACAGCCTGGCGGTTTGAATGATAATTGTTCAGCGCCTGCTGGAGCCGAAGCTGATTGATGGAGGACGTATAGTTCATATAGCTGCTCATAGATGAACCAATCCTTCCAACTGCCATATCCATTGCCCCCTTTCTGATCTATCTTTAAAAGCCTTATAGATTCATTTTAAAGATACGAATTGCCAGTGTACAAAACTCTGCCTTTCTAACAGACAGACTCGTACGCTGGTTACTCCTATATTATATATCGGTTCTTAAGTAAGATAAATAACGAAAAACAACAAATTTCTTTAAATTTTTTCTGATTTTTTCTCCCGAAGCTGCCGGATGCGCCGTTCCTCAAAAATATCCAGCGCCTTGGAGCTGTAGCCGGCATTCTTTTCATCGGAAACCAGCATCCCCTCCACCAGCGTCAGCACCCGTTTGCGCATGATATTCACAAGCTCCACCGAGTGGCTGCTGACCACCACCGTGATCCCCTGATGATTCACATCGTTGATGAGGTTCATCATATCCCAGGAGGCATCCGGATCCAGGTTGGCCGTAGGCTCATCTGCCAGAAGAATCTCCGGCTCCGTCACCAGGGCTCTCGCCAGAAGCACCCGGGCCTCCTCCCCCACAGACAGCTCCTGGGGATAAAAGGCCGCCTTGTGAGCCATTCCCACCCGGCCCAAGGCCTCTATAATCCGCCTCTTACTCTCCCTCCGGGAATACCCGCAGGAGCGCATCACCAAAAGGAGATTCTCGTACACATTCCGATCCCGCAGACACCGCATATCTGCCTGCATAATGCCGAACTTCCTCCGAAAATAGGGGAGCTCCCGCTTCTTTATAAGGCTGATATCTCTCTCGTCCACAAAAATCTGCCCTGCGCTGGCCTCCTCCTGCCTGCTCAAAAGCTTGAGGATGCTGGACTTCCCCACGCCGCTCTTACCGATCAGAAATACAAACTCCCCCTTTTCAATCCGAAAAGAGATCTCCTCCAACACCAGATCCTCCGGCTCAAACATCTTCGTCACATGGTCAAATACGATCTGGGCCATAGCAGTTCCTCATTCTCTCCTTCATATACGAACCTTTTGGGGGCTGTCGCAAAATAGGGCAGCAGACTTTTCCGATATCCAGTGTACGGCTGTTCGCGTACAGGCTGTCTGATATGTACGGAGATTGCCTTGGCAATGTCCGTACAGAGCAGACGGAATGTACGAGAACCGTCCGAACACCGGATATGGAAACGGCTGCTGTCCTATTTTACAACAGCTCCTCTCTCCCTAAATTTTACAATACAATCGCAAAAAAAGAAAGGGCAAATTTACATTCACCCTTTCTTTCCGGGAAATCCGGTCACTGTCGATAGAACGAATCCTTTCCTGCCAGCTTCACGCTGACGGTCCGATCCAATTCCAGGATCTTCTCCAGATTTCTTCGGATATTATTTCCTATCTCCCCGATCTTCTTTTCCTCAAAGGAGGCTTCCCCGGAAGCTTCCCGTTCTCCCTTAAGCAAAGCCAGAATCCCGGCTCTCTCCTGCTGATCGACACATTCCAGTAAAAGATAAATCCGCTCCTCGCTCTGGGCAAGGTGATCAAGCTCCTCCTGGCGCATTCCAAGAAGCATCTGCGTTGCCACCCGGTCATCCCTTGACAGGGCATCCGCTATCTCCCTTGTGACGCGAAATGCCTCATTGACGGAGTGATAGCGTCCCTGCATCTGCTTTAGAAGCTCCATCCACAATTCCTGTTCCGCCATTCTTCCCGTCCTCTCAATTACTGAGCATTCTGCTGGCTTCCCGGAAGGCCTCCCGAAGCTCCTCCACAAGCTCCCGAAGCTCCTCAATCACCTTGGGATTCCTGCCTGCCTCAATACGGCCCAGCTCAAAGATAAAAAAATCATACATGGCACTCAGCTCTCTGCTGATGGCATAGCTTCTGTTCAGGGTCATCTTCAGATACTGCACAATCTCCCTGGAGCGAATCACAGACTGCTTAAACAAATCCTGATCCTTTACCTCCAGTGCAAGCTCTGCCCGGGTAAGCCTCTTTACCAGCTCATCAAACAACAACAGCAGCATTTCGCTGGCTGTCATGGTATTGACAGCCTGGGTTTTATATTGCTGATAACCGTTCGCATTCATCACTGCTTCACTTCTTATCCTTTCTATGCTTCGCTCCTCTTAAGAGCGGCATTCCCCTGCCGTAATTCTATCAGAAGCCCATACCGCTTAGGTAGCTGCTCTGAGAATTCATCTGGGAAATCAGGGTCTCCAGCTGGGTAAACTGGCTGATGTACCGATCCTGCTCGGATTTCAGGCGGGCCTTCAAATTCTCCAAAATCTTATCCACGTCGTCAATCTCGGTTTTCAGAGAGTTGTTCAGCATGCTTAAGGGCGCATGAGTGGATCCGGCCTTCTCAATGAGGATACCCTTGGTTGCTCCTAAGGTATTCACATACTTGTTCATGGTGTTCTTCAAATTGGTGGCAATGCCGTTGTCCTTGGTAAACGCAGCCCTCACGGCGTCCGGATCCTTCTCCAGAGCCGCCTTGAACTTGTTCTCGTCAAAGGAAAGCTTGCCGTTGTCCTGCCAACTGCTGGATACGGAGATTCCCAAGGCCTCCATGGCCTGCTGATCCTTCGGATCAATGGCCCAGCGCAGATCGTCGGAAAGGCCGCGAAGCTCACTGGAGCCGAAGAGGATACCTTCCTTTGCCTTCTCCTCCCAGATCTCGATCTCGCTCTCGCTCATCTCCTTCTTCTGGTCGTCGGTCAAAGGGAAGTAATCCCGATCCGGACGGGTGCTCAGCTGCTTATTCACCAGTTCCACAATCTCGTTGTATTCCTTTACCATGTCGGAAATGGCGCTTACTATCTTCTCGGATTCTATGTTGGTCTCGAAGGTTACGGCCTCGGCGTTCTCATCACGTTTCACAATCTTTCCGTCAGCATCTTTTATATAACCGAATTCTCCCTTGACGGTAACGTCCAGGCCGTCGATGGAGAAGCTGTTGCTTCCGCGGGTCAGATCAATCTCCTCGCCCGATCCTGCATACTTCACGGTTATAATAGCATCCTGGCCCTTGGTAATCTGATTGTTTCCGGGATCCGTTGCAGATGTGGAATCAATCTCTTCTCCGAAAAGGAGCTTGGCGCCCTCTCCCTTAAGCTTAATCACGCCGCTGGCTCCACCGTCCGTTGCTTCCACCGTAAACTTATCAGCCATGGACATATAGGAGATCTTCACGCCTGCGTCCGCCTTGTTGATCCGCTCCATAATGGTGGAAAGAGATTCGTTTTCGTTGAATTTGATATCGGTTCCATTGATGTTTATCGTATAATTACCATCGGCATCTTTTTGCGTTTCATCTACCTTACCAAGCGTCAGACCGGAATTCTTTAAGCTGGTATCCAGATTTACACGGTTGGACTCCCCTGCCGTAATTCCCAGGCCGCCATACGTAGACATAAGAGACTCACTGCCTTCTACGATGGACAGAGTGGAGCTATCATCCGGCTTTCCGTCCGGTGTTGTGGTCTTAAAGGTAAGACGGGCCTCACCCTTTGTTACATCACCCTTAATTTCTGCCGTTACGCGCCCCTTACCAAAAGCAGCGTCCAGGCTTTTCTGCATATTATCCTTGAGGAATTTAAGCCCCGCTTTTTCTCCTATCTTTTCTGCTTCCTCCGTGGTTTTGCCTTCCTGTTTCGCTGTCTCTACCGCCTCATCAATTGCCTTTTGAATCTTATCCTCAGATGGCATTCCAATGGTCTTTCTGGTGCCATTATAGCTAAAGGTCAGGCTCTTGCTGCCCATACGCTGTGCAAAGCTCTGAGTCTCAAACAGTTTTGCTTCCCCTTTCGCCGAAGTCCCGGTATTCCCTTCAATCTCCAGACCAACTCTCTTATTCTCTTTTGCCTTGTCAACCTGCTCCTTAAATCCCATAGCATCCAGAGCCGAGCCGCCGGTCAGGGTTACGGCATTTTCCTTCTGCTTAAGAACAAACTTGCCGTCTTTAACTCCAACTTCCACGGAGTCAAACAACGTCTGCTTCTTGGTGCCTCCGGTCTGGGTAACCTCTACCTTTTTCATGGCCTCATTGAATGCATCCGCCGCTTCCTGTGCAGTTTTAAACGGCTCACCGGTTCCGTAAGCCAAGCCGACACTGTAGTACTTCCCGCCCACCATAAATTCAAGACTCTTTCCGGCCAGCGTGCTGATATCCATCTCTTTCGTATTGATTGCGCCGGTCGACAGGGTCCGATCCGACACATGGCCATTGGACATCATCTGGGCATTCTTCGCCATCTGCTTTACGCCGAGAATGGACACATTGGCCGCCGCCGTACGATTGCTTCCCGTCACGCCGATATACTTGCTGTTGGCTCCAAGAACGGACGTGCTTGCCGCTCGCCACAACACATCGCTGAAAAGGTTGGTGGTGGAGGACATCGTTGATGTGAATTTGTTGGCAAAGCCAATCATCTTATCGCTGATCTGCCGATAAGCCTGCTGCTGCCACTCAAGCTTTGTCTTTGCCTGCTGCTGCTTGGTAATCTTTGTCTGTGTTCCCGAGGTCATGCCCTCAATCAATTCGTCTCTGTCGAGACCGCTGGCCAGTCCGCCATAGCCTCTCAAACTTGACATAGCACTGTTGGTAGAGCCGCTGAGACTGCTTATATTCGCCATTGAAACCACTCCTTTTATCTTTTAATATTTTTTCATTTTTATACATTTTCGAAATTACTCTGTACTTATTTATCGGCATATAGTATACTTTAGTTAATACTTAAATGAAATTTTTAGAAACGGAGGAATTCACCTTGGCTACAATCATTGCACTTACCAATCAGAAGGGTGGCGTCGGCAAGACTACAACTTCAAGTGCTTTGGCAGCCGGACTTACCAGAGAGGGCAAAAAAGTACTTGGCATTGATCTGGATCCCCAGGGCAATTTCGGATTCAGTCTCGGCCTTGATATCGAAGATTCCAAAACCATTTACGAGGTATTCAAATATCAGATTCCCATCGAGGCTGCCATTCAGCCTACGGATTACTGTGATCTCATCACCTCCAATATTCTCTTAAGCAGCGCAGAGTTGGAGTTTAATGAACCCGGAAGGGAGCTGATGCTCAAAAGGCTTCTGATGCCTGTGGCGGATCGCTATGACTATATCATCATCGACACGCCCCCGGCTCTGAATATTCTCACGGTGAACGCCTATGCGGCGGCCGATTACCTGATCATTCCCATGGTAGCGGAGATTTTGAGCATTGTGGGCGTGGCCCAGATTAAGGAGACCATCAACTCCGTGCGCCACTCCGTCAATCCTCATCTTCACGTTCTGGGAATTGTGTTAACGAAGTTCAACAAGCGCACCATCCTGGCGCGGGAGGTCAAGGAGATGGCCGAGAATATCGCCGCCCAGATTGACAGCACCGTGTTCGAGATACAGATTCGTCCCAGCGTGACCGTTGCGGAAGCTCCGGCCCACGGGGAGAGCATCTACGACTATTCTCCCCGCTCCAATCCTTCCCTGGACTACAAGGCCTTTGTCAGGGAGGTATTATACAAGATCAGTCAACAGGAGGTTCTCCATGGCACGCAAAAGTAATAAGACCGCACATGTTTTGAATTTACTCTCCGGACAGCCGGACGCAGGAGGAGAGGCGGAAAAAGAGGAGCAACAGCTTTCAAAGCCTCAAAGCACCGCGCCGGCAGAAGAGAAAGCTCCCGCCGAGCAGGCGCCGGCAAAGGAGCAGCCTGCCCCTGCTCCCGCACCTTCCCCGGAGGTTCCCCCCAACATTTCCATTATCGACAGCAAGGCCAAGGAGGATGATCCAATCGCAGAGCGGATCCGGGAGGATTTGCTAAAGGAGCTGGAACTGGAGGAGGGTCCGAGTCCGCAGCCGGAGGCTGTTACCGTACCAAAGTCCGCCACTGTTCCGGAAGCTGCTGCCGCACCGGAATCTGTCACTGTTCCGGAAGCTACAGCCACATCGGAGCCCGCCACTGTTCCGGAGCCGGAAGCTGCTATTTCGGAGCCTGTTGCTGCACCGGAACCGGAAGTTACTGTACCAGAGCCCAAACCTGCCGCCGCTTCGGAGCCTGCCGCTCCCATACCCCCTGCTCCTTCGGAGCCGGAGGAGGAGATTCCGGAGCTTTCGCCGGAGCCTCCTGTGGAGCCGGAGCCCCCGAAAGAGCCGGAGCCGGACTATGTAATGCTCAATGTGATGCAGCGGGTGGTGGAGGACAAGATCATCTATTTTATGAAGCAATTTGAGGTCTGCACCTGTGCTCGGTGCAAGGCCGATACCATTGCCCTCACCTTAAGCGGCCTTCCGGCCAAATATAAAATCGTAGATAAGCATGCGGTGGATCCTCTCGTCAGCTATTATACCAGTCGGCTCATCAGCCAGGTTACGGTGGAGGCCTTAAAAGCCTGTACCCAGGTAAGGGATAATCCCCGCCACGAACCCCAGGAGAATACATCGGAGCAATAACATGAATCACGAAGCACATATTTCCTATACGGATATGGATGCACTTCCCGAAATACCGAAGGATTTTGCAAGCCAGGCTTACCAGTTTCAGGAGCTGATGATGATGTACAGCTGTGCCATCCGGGAGGTCCGCACCAAGCTGGAGGTTCTGAACGACGAGCTGAGCATCCGCCACAAGCGCAATCCCATCAAGCATATCACCTCCCGCATCAAACGGCCCTTAAGCATCATTCAAAAGCTCAAACGGTACGAGGCTCCCTTTACCGTAGAGGCTGTGGAGGAACGGCTCAACGACGTAGCCGGTATCCGCGTTATCTGTTCGTTTATCGACGATATCTACGCCATTGCGGACATGCTTCTTCGCCAGGATGACATCACCCTCATCCGCAAGAAGGACTATATTCAGAATCCCAAGGCCAACGGCTACCGCAGCCTCCATTTGATTGTGGAGATTCCCGTATTCTTCTCTCAGCAGAAGAAAAACATGCGGGTAGAGGTACAGATCCGCACCATTGCCATGGATTTCTGGGCCAGCGTGGATCACCAGCTGAAATACAAGCAGGATGTGGAGAATCCGGAGGCGGTTTCCGCAGAGCTGAAGGCCTGCGCTGACATCATCGCCCAGACGGATGCCCGGATGCTTGCCATCAAGAATCAGATCTACTCCAACGAGCCCTTTCACCAGTCCTGGCAGGACAAGCTGGCTACGCTGGAGTTTCCCTTCCATCAGCCAATTGAGTAGGGGAATGTCTTTCTCCACTGTTCGCCACGCGGCCGCGCACCGCATTAGCGGCATATTTCCGCTGCACGGGCCTGTGCATAAAAAAACCGCAGGAATTTCGTTTGAAGGATTACTTTCGAATTCCTGCGGTACTTTTTATCCAAATCTCCTACATGGAAATAATTCCCAGCACATTGGCGATGGAGCTAACAAGAATAATGCCGATGCAAATTGGAGCAAAATATTTCAGAAATACATTGTACATCTTTTTTCTACGAAAGTCGGAGGAGCGCTCTACCTCCTCTGCAATCCGCCGTAGTCCCACCACACGTAAGATCAGGAAGCAGGTGGCAAGAGCCGCTATGGGCATCATAACGGAATTTGTCAAAAAGTCGAAAAAGTCCAGGAAGGCCATTCCAAAGATTTTTACGGAGTCCAAAAGGCCATAGCCCAGAGCCGACGCCGAGCCAAGAACCGCCATCACCACCGCCATCAAAAGGCAGCATTTGGGGCGGCTTAGATGAAGCTCGTCCTCAAAGGAGGAAACGCTGGTCTCCACCAGAGAGATGGCGCTTGTAAGGGCCGCAAACAAAAACATCAGGAAAAAAGCAATGCCAATGACCGTCCCAACGCCCATGCTTGCAAAAATCTTCGGCAGCGTAATAAAGGCCAGAGAGGGTCCTGCCTGGAGGGTCTCCATATCTCCGCCGGAGAAGGCAAAGACAGCCGGAATGATCATCATACCTGCCAGAAGGGCAATCCCCGTATCAAAAAGCTCTACCTGAGTGGTGGATCTTTCAATGTCCACATCCTTGCCCATATAGGAGCCATAGGTATAGAGAATGCCCATGGCAATAGACAGAGAGTAGAACATCTGCCCCATGGCCGCCACAACGGTCATCCAGGAAAAATCCTCAAAATTGGGCACCAGGAAGTACTTCACTCCCTCTGCCGCGCCGGGGCGTGTGATGGAATAAACCGTCACAAAAATCGCCAGAAGCACCAGAATGGGCATCATGACCTTGGATACCCGCTCCACTCCCTGCTTCACCCCTGCCAGAATCACAAAGAATACTAGGGCTGAAAAAACCACAAACCAGAATTCCACACTGCCAGAGGCAGCGATAAAATCCGTAAAGTATCCGTCCGCAGCCAGAGCCTTCGTGCTTCCCAGTATATACTCCACAAGATATTTCAGCACCCAGCCGCCGATCACACAGTAGTAGGGGGCAATCAGCATAGGAACCACGGCATTGATCCAGCCGCCGAACCGAAAGGCCGGACCCTCTCCAAAGGCAAGAAAGGCTCCTACCGGACTTTTCCTGGTCATACGGCCGAGAGCCGTCTCCGATACAATCAGCACATAACCGAAGGTTACCATCAAAAGCAGGTAAACCAGCAGAAACATTCCGCCTCCGTACTTGGCCGCAAGATAGGGAAAACGCCAGATATTGCCAAGGCCCACGGCAGAGCCGGCCACTGCCAGCACATAGCCGATGCGGCCGGAGAATCTGCCTCTTGCAGACGATTTCTTATGACTTGTAGTTGTACCCCCGTTCATATTATTTCCTCCAAATGTATTTTTGGAAGCCCGTCTTCCTCTCCTTAATAGCCTCCGTGGTGTCTTCCTCCGTGATGACCGCCCCCGTGATGGCCGTAATAGCCGCTGTCGGTATTCGGGGTAACGACTCCGTTGCAGATACCGCCGTTCTGGCAGACGCCGTTTACGTCACAGAGGTTATTACCGGTACAGTAGCCGTTCGCATAGCAGGCGGCATAAGCAGGCGTTGTATCCTCTGCTTCCGGGGCTGTATCTCTGGCTTCCGTGTAGGCCACCGGGCAAACCCGCTTTGCCCGTCTGGAATGGTGGCCGTAGTGGGCCTCGGCCACACCGGCCGCAGAACCGGCCAACGCCAGAACCAGTGCAAGAGATAACAACACTTTCAAACATTTCTTCATAGCTTTCTTCCTTTCTTTGCATCATTATATGGTAAGCTCTTGATAGAGCTTCGCATGATCGTTGATACACCACCACTTGCTGCCCGAATTGGCCGTCACACAGATATAGGTTCTGTCCCCCTCTCTGGTTCCGAAGCTGACCGCGCAGCTGCCTGACTCATCCACGTAACCGGTCTTTCCATAGACCAAAATCCCGTTGGTCTCCTTATCCTCAATGCGCCGCACAAACCAGTTGGACAAAGAAATTCCTTCCGGATGCTGCTCCGTGGAGGAGGTCGTATAGGTGCGGGAGGAAAAGATCTCCCGGCAGACATCATTTTGAATAGCCGCCTCCATCATCACCGCCATATCATAGGCCGTGCTGTAATGATTTTCCTCATAAATTCCCACGCAGTTGGTAAAGTGAGAAGTCTTAGACAGGCCCAGCTCCCGAAGCTTTTCATTCATCAGCTCCACAAAGGCCTCCTGGGAGCCCGCCACATAGATTGCCAGCCCTAAAGACGCATCAGCCCCGGAAGGCAGCACCGCTCCGTAGAGCAGATCCCGCACGGTAACCGTCTCATCCCGGTCGAAGCCTGCATTGCTGCAGCCGTTTCGGAAGCTGTAATCCGTAATGTCGATGGTGATGGTAAACGTATCGTCTAAATTGTCAATATGTTCCGCTGCCACCAGGGCAGTGAGCACCTTGGTCATAGAAGCCGGCACCATCCGGCTAAAAGCGTCCCGGGAGGCGAGAATCGCGTCGTTCTTCGTATCCACAAAAATGGCAAAGCTGCTGGTGATATCCTCCTCCCCCAGCTGCCGGGTCTCCTCCGAGGCTGTATAGCTATAAGTCTTTGGCTCCCCCGGGTCTTCTTTCCCATTCTCCGGGTTTATGACTCCGCCCAAAGACAGACTGTCCGCCAAAAGTCCCTTCTCCGCCTCTGTCAGAAACCTTTGTCTTGTATCCGTCACAGCTCCTGCATCCGGCCTCCATTTTCCCCAAAGGATTTTGAAGCTCCACAGCAGAAGCCCCAAAAGGATCACGGCGCTTCCTATCTGAATGAGCCGGCGGATAAAAGCCCGCCGCCGCTTTCTGCGCCTGATTTCCCTCTTTCTCTGCATGCGCCGCCTCCGGCGCATCTCATCTATATCATATGGTCTTTCCACTCATCCTGCTCCTGCTGTCCAAGTCCTGCGGACATGCCGGCACATTCTCCCAGACTCCGGGTGAACCTGGGCAAAAAGAGGCTGTGGCAAAATAAGCCATCAGCCCCTTCCTCTTTTTTACACACGTATGTCAATATACTGCCCCAAATCCGACGGAATCGCCTCTAGCATCTCAAGAAGCTCCGCACTGGTCTCCTCCACCTGGTCCATCACCTTGGCGGTCAGAGCATAGCCTACATTCATATGCAGCTGGCTGTATGACATAGCAGATGACAATGCCGCAATATCCATATCAATCACCTCTATACCGGAATACACTCCCAATCTCTATGTCATCATAACAGACTTCCCGGAAAAATGCAAGTCATTCGTCAATAGTAATTCCGGCCTTTTCCAAAATCTTCGGCACATTCTTCTCCGCACCGATAGCCATAATATGTACGCCGTCGCAAAGCCCCTCATCCTTGATCTTGGCAATCATCTCAGCCGCCATCTCAATGCCAAGCTGCGTGGGCAGGCCCTTCACGCCCTTAGCCTTCCCCTCCGCCGCTGCAGCAGCCAGACGATCAATCATATCCTGAGGAACCGCGATACCCGGCACGTTCTCATTCATATACTTCGCCATTCCCGCTGCCTTCAGAGGAATAATTCCCGCCATAATGTGGGTCTTAATATTCGCCTTGTCCACCTCATCCATAAACCGCTTAAAGCTCTCCAGATCAAAAATCCCCTGAGTCTGAATATAGCGGGCTCCCGCATCTACCTTCTGACGAAGCTTATTGATCTGCAAAAACAACGGCTCATACACAGGCGTCACCGCCGCGCCCTTATAAAACTCCGGCGCACCGCCCTCAATCTCATTTCCGCCACAGTCCGTTCCGGTAGCCTCCATCACAGACAGCATATGAAGAATTCCCACAGAATCCAGATCATACACCGGCTTAGACTGGCTGCAATCGCCAACCGTAGGATGATCCCCTGTCAAAGCCAGCATAGTATCAATTCCAAAGGCCGCCGCGGAAAGCATATCGCCCATAATTCCCATACGGCTGCGGTCACGCCCCGTCACCTGAATGATCGGCTCCAGCCCCGCCTCTTTAAGCTTAATGCAAAGTCCAAGAGAGGAAGCCTTCAGACACGCAGACTGCATATCCGTCACATTCACTCCGTGCACCTTGCCCTTAAGAAGCTCGGCCGCCTCCATCTGTTCCTTAAAATCATATCCCTTGGGAGGAGCCATCTCAACGGTTACACCAAATTTTCCGCCTTCCAGCGCTTTCTCTAACATTCCCATTACTTGTTCCCCCTAATATTAATCGTTCTGGGATATGAAACCTTCTCATACCCTTTATCCGG
This sequence comes from Lachnospiraceae bacterium, assembly GCA_022791635.1. Taxonomy (GTDB): domain Bacteria; phylum Bacillota; class Clostridia; order Lachnospirales; family Lachnospiraceae; genus Laedolimicola. The sequence continues at coordinate 41,415 of JAAVZL010000036.1, read as the reverse complement.
CCGTCTCTTGGCCAGCTTATCCAGCATCCCCAGAGACTCCAGCCTCTTGTAAATCAGAATCCACGCACAGTCATTCTCCGGATTCACCTCACACTTCCCGTTCTTCTGTCCGCCGCAGGGCCCATTCACCAAAGATTTTGCACATCTGGAAATCGGGCAAATCCCCCCCGTCGTTCCCAGCACACAATCTCCGCAAAGATGACAGGCCTCCTCAAAAAGCCCAAACTTCACGGCCTCTCCCAAAAACATCGTATTATTGGACGGATAAACCGGCGCCGCCGCATGATTGGCCGCCACCTGCACACCGTCACCACAGGACATACAAACAACCGCATCCGGCCCCGCCGCATTCAACTTCTTCATAGCCGTCTTCACGCCCATGTTCATACAGCAATAATCCGCCATCCCGGTCGCCACCACCGTTTTACCCTTCGACTCCAGGTAAGCCTTAAGCTCCCCAATCTCCTTCTCGCCGCCCGTAGCACAAGCCGTAGCACAGCTGCCACAGCCCAGGATCGCAATCTTCTTCGCATCCCCGAGCATCGCCATCAATTCTTCAATGGGCTTTTTCTGTGTGATAATCATGGTATTCTCTCCTTATATCCCTTTCTGGTCCGGGCATCCCCCGCTGACAAAAAGCCCCGCCGGCAAAGAGCTGTCCTCTCCCTTTCTATTGTAATACTTTCTGATAAGAAATCAAGTCCAAATTCAAAAAAAGTAACACTTTCTAACAAAATATATCATTTCTAACATCATTATAACATTTTATAACATCTCCAACAGCAAACCAATCCACATCCAGCAACCAACAACCAGCCGCAAGCCGGGCCGGCAGGATTTTCCGATATCCGGTGTCCGGCTGTTGGCGCACAGCCTGTCTGATATTGGCGAACGAATGGCACAATCCCTCCAACAGGCGAAGCCTGTCAAAAAATACGGCATTCGTCCGCCAAGAGCAGACAGGATGTACGCCAACCGTCCGAACACAGGATATGGAAAATCCTGCCGGCCCGGCTTGCGGCGTCCGATATTCGTCAAACTCAATAAAGATTCCTCACCTTAAACTCCTTCTCCGCCTCCCGTCTCTGATCCTTCTTCGCAATATCCGCCCGCTTATCATAAAGCTTCTTCCCTCGAGCCAGCCCAATCTCCACCTTCACCAGACTCCCCTTCAAATACACCTTGAGAGGCACCAGCGTATACCCTTTCTCCACAACCTTCCCGCTGATCTTATGAATCTCATACCGATGCATCAAAAGCTTCCGCACCCGCAAAGGATCCTTATTAAAAATATTCCCCTTCTCATAAGGACTGATATGCATCCCATAAATAAACACCTCTCCCTTTTCCACCTTAATAAAAGACTCCTTCACACTGCACTTCCCCATGCGGATGGACTTCACCTCCGTCCCCGCCAAAGAAATCCCCGCCTCATACGTCTCATCAATAAAATAGTCATGATAGGCTTTCTTATTATTGGCAATCAACTTTACCGCATCCTTACTCATAATCTCCCACTCTCCTTATCATATCCCGTTATATCCGCAGTGGAAGCTCGGCTCCGCCTCGCTCAGGGCTTTCGCCCTATGGAATAAGCCAAACAGAAATCAGCTTACATGCAAGCATGCCACTGCTTCCTGTTTGTCTTATTCCGCACTGCTCAATGCTAACTGAAAGTCTATGGTCCGGCAAAGCCTGTCCGTCCTCTTCACCCGAACCTTCACCCACTGCCCCAGCCGATACACATTCCCGCCATGCTGCCCCCTAAGCTCGTAAGCGCTCTCCTCATACTCATAATAATCATCCCCAAGCGAATTCACATGGATAAGCCCTTCCACCGTATTTTCAAGCTCCACATACAGCCCATACTGGGTAATCCCGGAGATCACCCCCTCATAAACCTCCCCAATATGCTGCTCCATATACTCCACCTTCTTAAGCTTCTCCGTCTCCCGCTCCGCTTCGTCCGCCCGCCTTTCCGCCTCACTGGACCGCTTGGCCACCTCCGAAAGAATCGCCTCATAATGGGCCACCCGCCCTTCCGTCAGCCTCCCCCGCAGATTCTCCTTAATAATCCGGTGAATCTGCAGATCCGGATACCTCCGGATAGGAGAAGTAAAGTGACAGTACTGATCCGCCGCCAGCCCAAAATGCCCCGTACAATCCGTCGCATATTTGGCTTTTTGCATGGCCCGAAGGGTCAGCCTGGAAAGCATAGCCTCCTCCGGTGTCCCCTCCAGTCGGTCAAGCAGCTTCTGAATCTCCCCCGGATGCACCTCATCCCCTCCCGAAGGAAGAAAATATCCGAAATTCTTAAGAAACAGCCCCAGCTTATAAAGCCGCTTAGCCTCCGGCCTCTCATGCACCCGGTACACAAAGGGCTGGGCCTGCCAGTAATAATCCGCCGCAACCGTCTCATTGGCCGCCAGCATAAAATCCTCAATCAGCCGGGTAGCCGTATTGCGCTCACAAGGCCGAATCTCCACCGGCGCTCCGTTTTCATCCAAAGAAATCTTCGTCTCCGGAAAATCAAAATCCACAGCCCCCCGCTTCCTCCGCCGCCTGCGAAGAAGCCCTGCCAGCTTCTCCATCTCCTCAAGCATAGGAACCAGCTCCTGATAGTTCCGGCGCTCCTCCTCATCCCGATCCTCCAGAATCCGATTCACGCTTGGATACGTCATGCGCCTGGCCACCCGAATCACCGTCTCCGCTATGATATGATCCACAATTCTCCCCTTTGCATCAACGGTCATGATGCAGCTTAAGGCCAGCCGATCCTCCCCGGCATTCAGAGAGCAAATCCCATTGGAAAGGGCATGAGGCAGCATGGGAATCACCCGGTCTACCAGGTATACGCTGGTCCCCCTCTCAAGGGCCTCCCGATCGAGGGCGCTGTTCTCCTGCACATAATTGGTCACATCCGCAATGTGCACACTCAAAACAAAATGCTCCCCGTCTCTTCGCACCGAAACTGCATCATCCAGATCCTTTGCATCCTCCCCGTCAATGGTGACGCAGATCTCCTGCCGAAGATCGAGACGCCCCTGCCTGTCCGCCTCCGACACCAGCTTTGCAACCCGCTCTGCCTGATTTAGGACCCGCTCCGGAAACTCCGTAGGGATCTGATAAGCCCTCACAATAGACAGAATATCCGTTCCCGGATCGTTTTGATGGCCCAGAATTTCCACCACCCGGCCCTCCGGATTCTTTCTCCCGGTGCCGTAATCCGTAAGCTCCACCACAACCTTATGTCCCGTAACCGCCCCCTTTGTATGCTCCAGAGGAACAAAAATGTCCTTCGTAATTCGCTGATTGTCCGGAACCACAAAGCCAAAGCTTTTGCTCTTCTCAAAGGTGCCCACCACCTCCGTGATCCCGTGGGACAGTACCTTCTGAACCACACCCTCCTTACGCCTTCCCTGGGGATGACCCTTTAAGGCTACCTCCACCGTATCTCCCAGAAAGGCATCCAGGGTATCTCCCTCTCCGATGAAGATATCCTCCTCCTGATCCTCCACCGACACAAAGCCGAAACCCTTGGCGTGACTCACAAAGACACCGATGAGGATTTTATCCTCCGCCTTGGTATAGCGCCCCCGCTTGGAGAGCGTAAGCCTTCCCTCCGCCACCAGCTCCTCCAGAGCCTTCGACAGCTCCTCTCTTCTCTCCCGGGGCACCTGAAGCACCATGGCCAGTTCCTTTTGCTTCATGGGCACATAGCGGCCGTCACATATAAATTCATAGATGATTTTCTTCTTTTCTTCCAAACCTAAATTCTCCATACCTTTCCGATGCACCGGGGAATGAGAAAAGCACCCTCGGCTTTTCGTCCGGGAGTGCTTCGTCATCTGCTTCCTCTTAAAAGAAACTCATGTTCAGCAAAAGTGCCAGTACAATAAAGGCCACAGCCAAAATCTTGGTAATCAACACAAGCTTTCCTTCCGTGGAGCGGTTCTTATTCTGCTCCCAAAAGGAATTCCCGCCTGCAATGGCTCCAAGCCCTGCTGATTTTCCCTCCTGCATCAAAACAATCGCGGTCAAAGCAATACTTACTAATACGAAAATAATCGTAAGAATGATCCTCAAAATGCCCATCATCACACCTCCTATGGTCAGACAAGGTATAGTTTACCATAGTTTGTCAGAATGATCAAGATTTTTTATAAAATGGATTGTAATACATGCCCACAGGCCCCAGCTCCTCCTCAATCCGCAGAAGCTGATTGTACTTTGCGATGCGATCCATCCGGCAGGGAGCTCCCGTCTTAATCTGTCCTGCGTTGACCGCCACAGCCAGATCCGCGATAAAGTCCTCCTCCGTCTCGCCGGAGCGGTGGGAAATCACCGTGGTATAGCTGCTGACCTTTGCCAGCTCAATGGCATCCATGGCCTCGGAAACCGTGCCAATCTGATTCACCTTCACCAGAATAGAATTGCCCGCATGCTTCTCGATGCCCATGCCAAGCCTCTTTACGTTGGTCACAAAGAGATCGTCTCCCACCAGCTGCACCCGGCTTCCCAGACGCCTGGTAAGAAGCTGCCAGCCGTCCCAGTCCTCCTCCATCAGTCCGTCCTCAATGGATACAATCGGATAGTGGGCAAGAAGATCCTCATAATAATCCACCATTTCCTCCGGGGTCCGCAAAACCTTTTCTCCGGTCATACGGCTCTCGCCTGGGAACACATAGGCCCCCGTCTTCTCATCGTAGAGCTCACTGGAGGCTGCGTCAATGGCTATCTGCACCTGCTCGCCCGGCCTGTAATCCGCCATTTCTATGGCCTCCACGATACAATCCAGCACCTCCCTGGAATCTGCCAGATCCGGAGCAAAGCCGCCCTCGTCTCCCACGGCTGTGGAAAGTCCCCGCTTCTTAAGGAGCAGCTTCAGCTTATAGTAGATCTCCGCCCCCATCCGAAGTCCTTCCTTAAAGCAGCAGGCTCCCACCGGCATAATCATAAATTCCTGCAGATCTACCGTATTGTCCGCATGCTTTCCTCCGTTTAAAATATTCATCATGGGAACGGGGAGCCTCTTGGCATGTACGCCTCCCAGATACTGATATAAAGGAATCTCAAGATACTTTGCCGCCGCCTTGGCCACGGCCATGGACACGCTCAAGGTGGCATTGGCGCCCAGGTTGGACTTGTTGTCCGTACCGTCTGCGTCCACCAGCAGATGGTCAATCTGAGACTGCCTCAGGGCATTTTCTCCGATGAGCACATCCGCAAGCTTCACATTTACATTGTGCACGGCCTTTTCCACTCCCAGGCCCAGATAGCGGTACTGGCCATCCCGAAGCTCTACGGCCTCGAATTTGCCCGTAGAGGCTCCTGAGGGTACGGAAGCTCTGCCTGTTACGCCGCCCTCCACGGTCACCTCCGCCTCCACCGTGGGATTTCCCCTGGAATCCAGGATTTCCCGGGCCTGAATGTCAATGATTGGTAAGAATAAATGCATAAAAAACCTCCTTTTTCCTGCAACAGCAATACGTTTTTTTGTGGCTGTTCCTACGCCTTGGACTATGAATGTCTGATAAGGTATTTTTTGCAGGAAAAGGAGGTTCTATACTGTTTTTCACAGAAAATCCTGCATTTGTTGCAGCTGTGCCTGGCATTCAACCAGACCGTTTAAAATCATATTTAGCTTCAGCTCATGAAAATGCTCCTCATATAGCTTTGCATAAAGCTCACAACACTCCTCGGAAAGCCCGGTCTCATCCTCAAAGTCTTTCTTTACCGTTTTCTGCGTATACAGACGCTTTGTATAATAGTCCGTAAGGTTATCGAGAGCCTGCAAGATTTCCTCCATTCTATTTTCTCCCTCTTCATCCCTTATCCTCCAACGCCGGACAATATCCGGCTCCCAACGCAGAACATAATGAAAAAAAGCATCCTCCAGCAGTTCCTTTACATTCTCCGGATTTTTTAAAAGCATTTCCCGAAGAGGACGAAATGCGTTATAATAAACAAGAACTACCTCTACTTTACCCCGCAGAATTTCTGCCGTTTTCGGATCTGTGATCCATTCTGAAAAAATTTCAAGAGCGCAGGATTCCCGTTCCTTACAAAGCCTTTTAAAGGCAAATACCAGATCCAGCATACGATGCCCCAAAACCTCATCCTCATAGGTCGTAAAATCGTCGTTCTCCTGTAGCTTCTGTTCCCAATCCGGAAAATTATGTTTCAGATCTTCTAAAATACTTTTAACATTTTGCAACGCATTCACCCCCCCTCTTTGTTCAATATCCGAAAACTTCTCTCCGAGTGAATATTTCGAATCTCCCAAGTATATTTCTGGCGCTCCTGTCGTTTTTCCAGCGGAGCAATCGTATATAAAGGCGCATATTTTTCTTCTAAAGAATTCGGCAAGCATATCATTCCAAAGGAATTGGTCACATTTTTTCTGGAACGCTCCTTTTTTACAAATTTCTGCCCATACAATGTGAGAGAATAGAAGCTTCGTTTGCCTGCCGCATAGCGTTCCACAAGGCCTGTCCGCTCCATTTCCCGTAAAAGCTGAGACAGGTATCCCTTATTAATTCCCAGCTCCGTACATATCACTTTATGCTGAGAATCCGGATGCTTAGAAAGGTAATTGGCAATCCTCTCTACGTTGGCCTTTTCAAACAACGCCTCCGCCTCCTTAAAGAAATCAGTTCTCTGCTTTGTAAAGCTTGTCAATAGCTCCATTGCATACAAGATACCGGAGAAAATTCCCACCACATAGGAAACAGGATCCATAACCGCCTTTTTCAGAAGACGCTGAAAGCGCTTCCCTTTCTCCACCTCTTCCTGTACCTGCTTGTAGTGCCCCTGCAAATAGCCCTGAACAGAGGAGTTCAGCCATTCATCGCTTAGCCTTTGCACCTCTTTCACCTGCAGGCCTTCTCCCAGCCTGCGCTGAAAATACTCGTACATCTTCTTGTCCATCATACGTTTCCCTCCGTTTTTGTAGTAATTATATGCACTGTGAAATAGGAAATAGAAATATCGTAATCAATAATTCCGATACTCCATGTACATATCTTGGGTATACAGACAATCTTTACAAGACTTCCCCTCCGTCTTTGGACACTTCTCCTCTAATAAGGAATACTGTCCGTTCTTTATCTTGCTCCTCTTTCCTGTTTTTAAAACATACCCAAGAGTTCCAAGAGATTCTTTTTCCGAAATATGTTTTGCACAACAGGTATTTACCCAGACCACATTACAGTCATAGGCCTTACATGTGGCAAGATTTGTCTCAAAATCATAGAAGCCGGTAGAAAAAGACGGAATAATCAACAGAGAAACTCTGAGAATACTCAGCATCTGATGAATGTAATCGCGGATTAATGCATCCTTACATATGGCGATTGCAATTCTGCCGATCCCATTGCAGTGTATCAAATGGATCTGACCATCCCCCTCTATATCCTCCTCATATTCCTGTCCATCCTTTAAAAATGGATAGGGATGCTGCTTTGCCTGTACGCAAATGACTTCGCCAATTTCATCCAATACAACGGCCGTATTGGAGCGCTCATGCCAGTATGTAGGCGCAATCACAAGCGACGGGTAGGATTTACCGTCTTCCGGAAATCCCCATAGACACGCCTGCAATCCTTCCAGAACCTCTGGAGCTCCCAGCATCTCAGGATAACATAAAATATCTACCTCTTCCTCCCTGGCCTTCTCCAAAACAGCGACAGCATTTGCTTTGCGAATCTCCAAATCCGAAACAGCTTTTACCTGGAACGCACAGCGCTCCTCCTTTTCAAATGTCAGAGTCAGCCTGGAGTTATCACATAAGGGCGTCAATCCGATCCGAAGAAAATTTCGTTCTTGTGCACGGGTAAACAGCCCTTCTCTGATAAAAACGTGTCTGGCTGTAAGCCCTGTTTTTTCGCGAAATATCTTTGTATCGATAAAGTAAAAATGATTTAGAAGATTGTTTAGACTATAGTCTGAAGTTTTATCTTTATTTCTATGTTCCCAGCTGCAATAGCATCTGGGGAGCAGCTGTACTTCTTGCTCTTCCCAATTATCGTTTAAACCAAAAATCTCTTCCCCATTTGTTGTATAATTGCGAACAAAAAGGGCAAGGCAAGAATCCAGCTTATTTAAAAACCCGGCTAACAAAAACAGATCTTTCTGTGCTAAACAATTTGATACAAAGTTCTCAATTTTTTTAATCACCTTTTCAGAGATACTATATGGATGGAAGCATTCTGTAGAATTACCCATATCGACAAATTCTGGAAAACAGAAGGACAATGTGCGATTTAATTTGTCTCTTTTTTCCTGGGACATCACAAAGAAATGTCTGATAAATTTTTGATCTGTTTCTTCCAAAAGAATCCGTATCATCTCCGCCATTATATCGTAAAGTGTTTTTCCCTGAAACATATTCTCACCCTCTTTCCTTCAAGATATCACAAATATACGGAAAAGGCAAGAATTGTTTAGTGATTGTTTACTCCATTTTGAGAAAAAATGTTACTGTTCACTTCGTGACCAGCAACACGCTTCGCGATGCACAGAAATCGCAAAAGCTGCGATTTCGCGCTGAAGAACTCCGGTTGGGGCTGTCGAAAAATAGGACAGCCCCACACCTCGCGGAACAGTGACATGTGAACAGTAACGAAAAAATTCCCCTTCGGAAACACGTTTAGATTCCGAAGGGGATGAAAAAACTTTTATTTTACCAAGAGGGACTTCCCTGTCATCTCGGCAGGCTGCTCCATACCCATAAGCTCAATGAGAGTGGGAATAATGTCTGCCAGACAGCCGCCCTCTCGAAGCTTATAAGCCGGGTCTGCATTGACCAGAATAAAGGGAACGGGATTGGTTGTATGAGCCGTAAAGGGTGCCCCCGTACCGTAGTCTACCAGCTGCTCCGCATTGCCGTGGTCCGCACAGATGAACATCTGACCGTCCATCTCTTTGAGGGCCTCCACAGCCTTACCCACACACTCGTCCACAGCCTCCACAGCCTTGATGGCCGCAGCCTCAATTCCCGTATGGCCAACCATATCCGGATTGGCAAAATTGATGATGATCACATCGTACTTCTCGGAGCGAATAGCCTCCGTCAGCTTATCGCAGACGCCGTAAGCGCTCATCTCCGGCTGGAGATCGTAGGTGGCAACCTTGGGAGACTTTACCAGAATGCGATCCTCACCCTCGTTGGGCTCCTCCACACCGCCGTTAAAGAAGAAGGTTACGTGAGCGTACTTCTCCGTCTCGGCAATGCGGGCCTGAGTCTTTCCATGCGCCGCCAGATACTCCCCAAAGGTATTGTGAAGCTCCACCTTGTGGAAAGCTACCAGCTTGTTGGGAATGGTCACGTCATATTCCGTAAAGCATACGTAGGTGAGATCAAGCTTCTTCTCCCTTGCGAAGCCTGTGAACTCATCATCACAGAATGCCCTCGTAATCTCTCTTGCCCGGTCCGGACGGAAGTTGTAGAAGATAACGGAATCCCCATCCTGAATGGTAGCCAAAGGCTTCCCGTCCTTCTTTACCACGGCCGGAACCACAAACTCATCATTGACTCCCTGCTCATAGGAGGCTGCAATGGCGCTGACGCCGTCTGTGGCTTCTACGCCCTCCCCCTTTGTCAGGGCCTTGTAGGCCAGCTCCACCCGTTCCCAGCGGTTGTCCCGGTCCATGGCATAGTAGCGTCCCATAACAGTGGCTACCTCTCCCACGCCAATCTCCGCCATCTTATCCACCAACTCCTGCACATAATCCTTGCCGGATGTGGTGGGTGTGTCACGGCCGTCCAGGAAACAGTGTACATAGACCTTCTTCAATCCGTGGCGCTTTGCAAGCTCCAGAAGTCCGTAGATATGGGTATTGTGGCTGTGCACGCCGCCATCGGATACAAGGCCGTACATATGAAGTGCAGAATCCTCTGCCTTGGCATTCTCCACAGCCTTCACCAATGCTTCATTTTCAAAAAATACACCGTCTTCGATCTCTTTGGTAATGCGGGTCAGCTCCTGATATACAATACGGCCTGCACCCATATTCAGGTGGCCCACCTCAGAGTTTCCCATCTGCCCGTCGGGAAGCCCCACGGCCAGGCCGCTTGCATTTCCCTTTACAAAGGGATACTCCTTCATCAGCTTGTCTATCACCGGCGTCTTTGCCTCGGCCACCGCGTTGCCGTCGGTTCTTTCGTTGAGGCCATAGCCGTCCAAAATCATCAATACTGTCGGTTTCTTACTCATTGCTCTTCTCCACCTCTGCGATTGCTGCTTTTTTCATGGGAATTCTGCAATTCCGGTTGCTTCCGAATTCCACAATAACATCGTCCTCCGTAATATCAATGAGAACGCCGTAAAATCCGCTGGTCGTCACAACCACATCTCCCACCTCCATGGTGGACAACATGGCGTTCACCCGCTTCTGCTCCTTCTTCTGAGGACGGATCGCCATAAAATACATCATTGCTCCGATGAGCACCACATAGAGGAGAATCACCTCAAAACCCATGGCTCCTCCGCCTGTTGCAAGTAAATTCATATAATTTCCTCCTAAAATTAACCCTGACCGCAGATCTTTTGCCGCAGTCATTCCTCCTTCTACCTCAAAGCCCTTATCTGATTCTCTGCTTCAAAGCACTAGTGTTATAGTAGCACATAAAAGAATCTTTGGTCAAGAGTGTATGGGATTTTCTTCATGTCAAACAAATTTTATCCTGACATACTACAAAAATGTGAGTGTCGGAAAATAGCTGGCGCTTTATTTCCCGACACCCACATAAGATGTCAAATCCTTCTCTTAGAATCTTTCAAATCACAAATTCAACTTTCCTGTTTCAGCTCCGGATAACCAAAGGTAGGAACCTTCGTCATGCCGCCGTCTACGGTCAGGTAGATGCCGTTGACAAAGCTGCCGGCCCCAGAGGCCAGATAGAGACAGGCATTTCCGATGTCCGCCGGCCCGCCCATCCGCTGAATGGGAATCATCGCCGGAGGAACCGGATACTGTACGGCCGGGGATGCAATATTTTCCGGCGTAAAAATACCGTTCTTGTCCGGTCCCACGGCATTGATGGCTCCCACCGCAATGGCATTGACCCGGATGCCCTTCGGTCCCAGCTCCGCCGCCTCGTGGTTGGTGAAGCCCAGCATCGCCGCCTTGGATGAATGGTAGGCGCACATACCTACTACATTACAGCGGAAGGCTCCGATGGAACTGCAGTTGATGATGGAGCCTCCCCTTCCCTGCCCCTCCATCACCCTTGCCGCAGCCTTTGTACACAGAAACATTCCCCGTACATTGCTGGCAAATACATTGTCCCAGTCCTCCTGGCTTGTCTCCTGAAGCTTTTTCTGCGGATAGTTTCCCGCATTGTTTACCAGAATATCGATCCCTCCGTAGATCTCCACCGTCCTTTTGACCAGCTTTTCCACTGCGGTCTCATCGCTCACATCACAGCCGATACCGGTAACCTCAAAGCCCATATCACGAAAGCCCTGGGCCACCTCTTCCACCCGGGCGCCGTTGCGGCCGCAGATTACACAGCTTGCTCCGGCCTGGGCCAGACGCAGCGTAATGCCATATCCGATTCCTTTGGCTCCTCCCGTGATGATCGCCGTTTTTCCTGTCAGATCAAATAAATCCATAATTTCCTGCTTTACCATCATTTTCCTCCTATTCCAGTTCCGTAAGTGCCTTTGTGCACACCTTTGTCTAAATCAATTTCCAGCCACAAGTGCATGTGTCTGTAAATCGATTTGTGCGCACAAAGGCACTTACGGATTAAAGTCGCTGCGCGACGGCACTAAAGGGCAAAGTCCCATAATATCTTAGAGCTTGCGCACCACCATATTCGCAGTGATAATCGCATCCTTAATCATGCCGGGCTTGTCGCAATCGCCGATCTTGATGACTGCCGGAACAATCCTTTGAATCTCCTCAAACATCTCGTCATTTTTCTTGCGTCCGCCGGATACGATCAGCACATCATAGGGCATGGTCTTGTGAATGCCGTTGTGATAAAAACGCACCCCGTCCTTTCCGACGCCCTCCAGCTTTGCATGGGTATACACGACAGGGTTATCTACCCGCCGGCTTCCCTCACTGGCCCGGATGTAGTTCACATCTGTCAGCTTGCGGCGCAGATACATTTTCCGTTCACGGGTTACCCAGGCTTCCGCCGCTATGGTATTGTCTCCTCCCGGGCCCATCAATGTAACGTCGCAGCCCTCCGAAGCAAGGTCTAAGGCAAATTCCGCAGCAAAGAAACCGTAGATGACGACCTTTTTGTGCCACTGATCCAGAGAACGGAACTCCCGTTTCCGCTTAAGAGCAGTCATATGATCCATGACCATCAGGCCGTCCCTGACACTCTCCGGAAGAACCATATCAAAGCCGGCGGCCAAAAGTACAACATCCGGCGCAAAGTCTTTTATACGCTCCACGGTAGCCTCATAGCAGCAGCGAACCTCTACGCCCTCTTTTGCAAGACCCCTCTCCTGAAAATCAATCAGATTCTGAAATTCACTGGTAAGAGGCGTGGAGGCCAAAAGGCCAATGTTGCCGCCCAGACGTCCCTCACGCTCCCAGAGGGTAACCTGATGCCCCTTCTCGGCCGCCACTCTGGCTGCCTCCATACCGGCCACGCCGCCGCCAACTACCAGAATCTTCTTGGGCTGCTCTGTTTTCCGATTATCTAAGGGCGGCATGCCGGGCAGAGCTGCGAACCGTTCCTTGAAGTTCACGGTGCAGGGCATACAGCCTGGCTGAAGACAGGCAATGCATTGACGGGTAGCGCAGTCATTTCCGTCCCGCAGGTAGTTGCGCACCACCTCCCCGTCCGCAAAGATTTCCCTTCCCATGTACATAATGTCCACATAGCCATCCTCCACATACTTGGCTGCCATTTCTATAGAGGTAATGCGGCTTGCGCCCACCACCGGAAGCTTCGTGGCTTTTTTCACCTGACCGTGAAGCGGCATCCAGCAGGCACGTGGATAATACATGGGAGGCAGGGGGCCTTCCGTGGTATAGCTGGGACCTCCCTGGGACAGATCAATGGCATCCACGCCGATATCCTCAAGAACCGGCACAATATACCGGCACACGTCTTCAATGGTATTTCCCAGAGTTCCCTTCAGATCGTCACAGTTGATCCGGACGAAAATCGGGAAATCCTCTCCTACCATCTCACGCATCCGGGCTACGGTCTTTCGGAGCATATGAAAGTTCCGTTCCAGATCGCCGCCGTACTCATCCTCCCGATGGTTAAAGAAGGGATCGAGGGCATTGGCATAGAGCAGTCCCGTACTGTGGGCCGCATGAATCTCCACGCAGTCCAGGCCGGCTTCCTTGGCCCTGCGGCCGCACTGGGCTACGGCTTCGCACAGATCATCCAGTTCTTCCTTGCTCCAGACTTTCTGATCGGGGATTGTCTCCTCGCCGCCAAAGGTAAACATCTTATATTTTTCATATTCCGGTATCTGCTCCGAAACCGAATTCCGGGCCTGCGGACCCATTTCTCCCAGCTGCACACCCAGGCAGCAGCCAAAGGAATGAGCATAGTCGGCCAGGCGTTTCCAGCCCGGGATGTAGGAATCATCCGCAAGGCTTGCTGTGCCAAAGGGCGCTTTTTCCGCCTTCTCCGCCTTCTCATTGTCGTAGCCGATGAGACCGCTTTTGCTTGGAACGCAGCGTATGATTCCGCACATCAAGAGACCAATGTCGCTGGATACCAGGCTGTGCACATTTTGAATGGATGCGTCACAGATGTAGCCGTCCCCGTCTCCCATCGGAACGCAGCCAAAGGGCGCATTGGCCAGACGGTTTTTCATTGTCATACTCTTGATGGTGATGGGCTGAAATATTTTTAATTCCTTTCTATCCATTTAGAATCTCCTCCTAATCTTAGTCGATGGTCCATGCCGCAAAGAAGCCTGCCTGTACTGCTTCTCCGACCTGGCCGATTTTTTTGCAGTCGCCAACCGTCTGGGCATTTACATATTTGTCCAGAATCGCTTTTGCACTTTCCCCATTGGGCCGGGTTCCCATCGCAATGATGACGGTATCCGCCTCAAGAACCCTTTCGCCCTCTGCCGTCTCTACCCTTGCGCCTGCGGCATTGAATTCCTTTACCTTGGCGCCGGTCAGAACTGTGATCTTTTCTTCTCCCATGCGGCGCAGAACGCTGAAGCGATTGTCTAGCGTGCCGGTGGGATAGATCTCTTCCATCATTTCCACAAGGGTGACCTCTTTCCCCTTCATGGCCATCTCAATGGCGCAGTCACAGCCGGAGGGTCCGCCGCCCGCAACCAGAACTCTCTGCCCGATTCGATCCGGATTTCCCGTATGCGCATCGATGACCTCCAGGACATTCGGCCCGTGGGCTCCGGGAATCGGAGGAACGAAGCCTGTGGCGCCGATGGCTACAATGATTTTGTAAGCATCCTTTAGCTCGGGGGAATCTGCCGTGATCTCGTGATTCAATACGACCTCCACGCCCGGCTTTTTCATCTGAACCTTATAATAATCCATAAGCATGGACAGACGGGATTTGAAGGAGGGCGCCGACGCCGGAATGAGCTGCCCGCCAAGCATGCCGCTTTTTTCGTAAAGAGTAACCTTATGCCCCTTGAGGGCCGCAACCCTTGCCGCTTCCAGTCCGCAGGATAGCTGCACCATAACCGAGGTTCCATAGCCGTGTACCCGGTCGCAAAGCCTGGCCCAGCCCATTTCCTGTAAAGGAGTGCCGACGCCGTACTGCGATGCGGTGAAGGGATCCGTTTTGTTGGTCACAATCTGGAATCCGATATTCAGCATGCCGGTGCCGCCCCTTGCCCGTTCACCGTAGTATTCCACACCGTCCCCTTCGATGCAGCCACTCATGGGATTTCCCCCTATCCCCATAGGGGCCATGACAATCCGGTTCTTTGCCCCATGCTTTCCATGTAGGTCCGTTCAAATAGCCTGTCAAAATTTTTTTCCATCTTTTTACCTGCCCTTTCTTTTTGATTGTATATTTTCTATAAATTTTAACAATAAAATGCAAACTATAACATACATATTATACAATAATTGCGTATCTGATTCTATAGGCATACATCAAAAGAGGGGCATGTGATTTTGTGCAAATGCACAAAATGAATTGTGAGAACCGGCCGCTTTTACTTGTAGGAAACCACATTTCCTGATATACTGAAGCTATAAAAATGCGGCCCCGGGGTGATAGCCAAAATCCCTGGGGCAAAGCTTATGAAGAGGACATGCTATGGAAATTCCGTTACATTATCTGCTGCAGAAAATTCCGGCCTGTGATATCATTCACGACCATATCAATAAGAGCTTCTGTTATAGGGATATCCGCCTGCTCTATCGGGAGGTGCCCATGATAAACGAGCCGGTTGTCTATGTGGGCAGCACCTCCTTTCTACCGGACAGGACGGAACACCTGACAGAATGCTGTCTGATCCTGCGCCGCGAGGAGAGATGGGACTTCTCAAGCCTGCGCTGCGATTATCTTCTTTTAAAAGATTCCGTGGATATTGTGCGGATTTATCATGCCCTTATGGATGTATACAATGTTCTGGAGAACAAAACCAACCTGCAGTTTTACACGGAGCTTATTGACTGCGGCAGCCTGACCCGCATGATTGAGTTGGCCTCCCGGACTCTGTCCTGCCCCATCCTTCTGGCTGGCAATGACGGATTGATTGCCTATTCGGGGCGTGATTTTTCGGACGATCCCTCGTTTTCCCAGTTGATCTATACCGGACAGACCTCCCCGGATCATATCCAGGCCAGCCATCAGGAGGGAATACCCCAGATGCTTTTGGAAGAGATTGAAATGCCGCTTCTAATCGGGCCGGGCGTCTACCGCACCCGAAACCGCATTTTCAGCTATGTGCGATCCGGGGACCGCACCCTTGGATATATCCTGGCTCTGGAGGGCCCCCATGCCTTTACCGCCTCTGATATAAAGCAAATGAGCGCTGTCTGCAACGCCGCCGCTTACCTGGTGCAGCAGGACGGAAAAGGCCGCAATCTGTCGGAGGCCCTCCACCAAAGCTATCTGCGCTCTCTCCTTGAGGGTACGGAAAAAAATACCAGGGTGGAATGGCTGAACAAGTGGGCCTTAACCGATCACGGGCGGCAGTTTTGGGTCTTTGCTGCGCAGGACAGCTTTCAAAGTCTGCTTGCACAGCTTTGCGAACAATACCACACGCTCTCCTGCCATTTTGAGCAGTACTATGTGATCCTGTTAAACGATGAGCCTTCTGTGATGCATCGTTTTTCCCAGGCCCTGTCCGAAATTTTAGCGGCAAACAATGGATGCGGCGCAGTTAGCTTAGACTTTGACTGCCTTTTGGAGCTCCCCGAATACTACTTGCAGGCCAAGGATACCCTGGATTTTTGCAGAGCTGTAAAAATGGAAGCTCCTCTTAAGACCTATCAGGAAATGAAGGTTTATCTTCTGCTGAATGAGATAAATCCGCAGATGCAGAAGGATCGGTTCTATGATACCCGGTTGGAACGCCTTCTGGATTATGACAGGCAGAAGGGCACACAGTATTTTAAGACGCTGTACACGTATTTTAAGTGCGCTCTAAGCCGATCGGCCACGGCGAAGGCTCTCTTTCTACACCGCAATACGGTGGCTTACCAGCTTGCAAAGATTCAGGAGCTGCTGGGGATGGATCTGGAGGATGGGGAACAGTGTCTGTCACTGTATTTATCCTTTAAGATTCGGGAAATGCAGAAGATGCGGCGAAAACACGAGGATGCATAGACTAAGCTTCGTAAAATAGGAACAAAAAAGCAGTCCAAGGGGGTGTCCCAAAATAGGGCGGCGCACTTTTCCATATCCGTTATTCGGACGGTTCTCGTACATTCTGTCTGCTCTGGGCGGACATTGCCCAAGCAATATCCGCCCATATCAGACATCCTGTACGCGAACAGCCGGACACTGGATATTAGAAAAGTGTGCCGCCCTATTTTGGGACACCCCCCTTTGAACTGCTCTTTTTTACAAAAACATTTTCTCATTTGTTTTAACTCTATTTCGGAATATTTTATCACATTTCAGGCGCTGCCCTGGCTCATTCGATCCAGCTTTTCTT
Source organism: Lachnospiraceae bacterium (assembly GCA_022791635.1). Lineage (GTDB taxonomy): Bacteria > Bacillota > Clostridia > Lachnospirales > Lachnospiraceae > Laedolimicola. Next base: position 24,328 of record JAAVZL010000036.1, on the reverse strand, counting down.
TCTTATAAGCCCCGTAGCGCCCTTCCTCAATGGCCGCGCGAATCTCCGCCATCATCGTATTATAAAAATACAGATTATGCAACACACAAAGCCGCATGCCAAGCATCTCCTTCGCCTTCAGAAGATGACGGATATAAGCTCTGCTGTACCTTCTGCAGACCGGACACTGACAGCCCTCCTCAATCGGTCTCTCATCCAGCTCATACTTTGCATTAAAAAGATTGATCTTCCCATGGTTGGTATACAAATGTCCATGGCGCCCGTTCCGGCTTGGATACACGCAGTCAAAAAAATCCACCCCTCGATCCACCGCCTCCAGAATATTGGCCGGCGTTCCCACCCCCATTAGATAAGTAGGCTTATCCTCCGGAAGATACGGCACCGTCTCCTCAATGATGTGATACATCTCCTCATGACTCTCCCCCACCGCCAAACCGCCGATAGCATAGCCATCCAGATCCATCTCTGCAATCTCCTTAGCATGCGCAACACGAATATCCGCAAAGATAGCCCCCTGATTGATGCCGAAAAGAAGCTGCTCCCGGTTGATGGTATCCGGCAGGCTGTTAAGCCGCTTCATTTCCGCCTTACACCTTCCAAGCCACCGGGTAGTCCGGGCCACCGAGCGCTCCACATACTCCCGCTCTGCCAAGGCCGGCGCACACTCATCAAAAGCCATAGCAATCGTAGAAGCCAGATTCGACTGAATCTGCATACTCTCCTCCGGCCCCATAAAAATCTTCCGCCCATCCACATGAGAGTGAAAATACACCCCCTCCTCCTTAATTTTCCGAAGAGAAGCCAAAGAAAACACCTGAAATCCGCCGGAATCCGTGAGAATAGGCTTGTCCCAAGACATAAACCTGTGCAATCCTCCCATTTTTCTAACAACCTGATCCCCAGGCCGCACATGAAGATGGTAGGTATTGGACAACTCAATCTGCGTGCCAATCTCCTCCAAATCCGAGGTAGCAACCGCTCCCTTGATAGCCGCCACAGTCCCCACATTCATAAACACCGGCGTCTGCACCACCCCATGCACCGTGGTAAGCTCCGCCCGCTTCGCATTGCCATCCTTATTCAAAATTCGATACATCACTTCTAAGTCCTCTCACTTTCCTCTTCCAGCCAATGTTCTTCCATATGTTTCTTCAGATCAGCAAACATAGAATAATAATCCTTCTTTGTCCGCCTCACAATTATGATATTTTTTCATAAAGAACCTTCCCTTCCTCGCGAATCGATGTAAGAAGCTCCTCCTGTACGGGACCGTCCAGATTCACCACATCAAAAAAAGCAAAGTGGAAATCACCTCCTCCACCTCCAGGGAGAATCTCACCACGTCCCCTCCACTGACCGCTAAATTAATATCGCTGGTCCGCGTAAAATCTCCCCTGGCTCTGGACCCAAACAGCACGACCCGTTCTACTCCACAGTCCAACGCCAACTCCTCAAGCTCCCTAAGAACCTCTTCCCGAATTCCCGTATTCTCCAGCACTCTTAAGCTTCCTTTCCTCAAAACTTACTTCATTATATTATGCAGAAAGCTACCTACTATCATAGCCGACTTTCCCCCATTCGTCAAATACCCATGCACTTTTCTTCCTTCGCTCCCCACAGCGTAAATCTGCCGCAAAATAGAACCGCAGACTTTTCCGATATCCGGTGTCCGGCTATCGGAAAAGTCTGCGGTTCTATTTTGCGGCAGCCTCACTTCCCCATATCTCTTTTGGATCTACACTACTCCGCCGCCTCCGCCACAGGCGTAATCACAATATTCTCCCCGGAGATCCCAGTCTTACGCTTCACGATATCCTCGATCTGAGCCCGACCCGCATCGTCAATCTCCGCCATATTCACCACAACATCCGCCTGCCCGTCAGTGATGCTGACCACAACATCCTCAAACCCCTTGGCCTGCAGCAAGATCTCCGCAGCAGACTCCCGCTCCGCAACATCCGTCAGAGCAATCATACTGTCAATAGCCTCCTGCTTCTGGGCATCGGAAATATTCGTATTGTTGATGACCTCCAGAAGAATCTCCTTATTTCTGGAACGAAGCTGCTCTCTGGTCACCTTCGCCTCTGCGGAAAAGCCTACGCCTGATGTAGTGCTGGCCAGCACGGCCTCTCCCGGATTCTCGTCCTCTCCCAGATCCGCCGTATCCAGATCCTGCGCATCCTGATCCAAGCTCGCAATATCTCCGTCCGCAAACTGCAGCTCCTCAAGTCCCGTCTCAGCATACAAATCCTCCGCAGAAATATCGGCCGCAATGTTGTCCTCATCCTCTTTTGTCGCCGCATCCGACCCCGCCGTAATGCTGGCAGAATCAAGCTTTGTTCCGGAATAGTTTAAGTACCCTGCTACCGCGATCATAATAGCCAGCGCGGTAATGATCATCTGGTTTTTTTTGAATATGTTCTTCACTTTGAACCCTCCATCTTCATTATTTTTATTTTATGTGCCTCCACGGAAAATAATGCCTGAACCGCCTCCAGAATATTTTGTTTCACCTCCGGATTCCCGCCGCCCTCTGCAACCACAATCACACCCTCCACCTTGGGCTCCAGCTCCTGAATCACATAAGGGATCCTTTTTCCGTCCTCCGCCTCCTCATAAACCGTCGTCTCCTGCCGCTCCTGCTCCTGTGTGGTCCGACTCCCTCCCTGGGCGTCCCCCTCCTCCACAGATTGGCTCCGCACCGGCACATCCTTCTCCACCACCTTTTCCGAGGAGGACCGAAGAGTAATCATAACCTCCACCCGGCCCACGCCCTCCACCTTCCCAAGAGCCTCCTTCAAGCGCTCCTCCTGCTGCCGCTCATAAGACTCTCCCGAAGCTGTCCCGGCCCCTTTACCCCCGCCCTCACCTGCTTCTATTTCTCCCGTCTGTTCCCTCTTTTCCTTCTTTGGCTCCACCGGAATGGCGATCACCAGCAACAAAACTCCAAAAAGCAGAAGAATCAGCAGTTGATCCTTCTTAAGGGGTCTCTTCCCCTTCCGGTTCTCCGATTTCAATATGGATTTCAGGAATTCCATTCTCCTCTTCCTCCTGCCGCTCCTTTAAGTCTTCCGCCTCATCCCGGGCCTCATAGAGCTTTTCCTCAAGATGCCTCTGATACTCCTCCTCAATAGCCCTCTGCTTTTCAAGAAAAGCCAAAAGCTCCTGATCATAGGTCTGTCTGGCATAGGTCTCGTCAAGCTTACGCTCCAGCCCCAAAAAGGACAAAAAGGGAGAAATTACCAGAATCATCAGAACAACCCCCATAAAAAACTGCAAATACTTCCGCTGGCTCTTTTCCGGCAGTACATGGAGCACCACCACCATCAGCAGGGTATAAAATGCAATGTCCTGCACCCAGCCAAACAGCAATTCCTTCATTTTCCAAAATCACCCTCTCACCGATACGGTCACCACCGCAATTGTCAGCATAAACAGCACCGCAGTGGTGAACACCACCCGAAACAGCAGGCGAATCCCCTCTCCCACTCCGGTCACGCAGCCGGTCATCCGCTTATCCGATACCGGCTGAAGGAGGGCTGCCGCCAGCTCCAGAATCATCATCAGCACCCCCAGCTTTACAAGGGGAAGCAGACAAATGAGTACAATCACCATAAGCGCCGCCACCCCGATGCCGTTTTTTATAAGCACCGAAGAACCCAGCACCACATCCGTTACAGAGCCGGCAATATTACCGATGCCGGGAATCATTTCCGCCGCCCTGCTAAAAAGAGTGGTTTTCAGGGAATCCACCGCCGGATTTAAAATTCCCTGAATGGTATTAAAACCAATCACCACCGCAAGCATGGATTTTAACAGCCAGACCGTGATCTTCGTTGTCATTTCCTTCATCTGGGACAGATACTCCTCCTTGGTCAGATGGTTGATAAACACAAGAATCACATGCACCTGAATCAAGGTCATCAGCCCGTTTTGTATCAGCCTCTGTATGAAATAGATAAGCCCCAGAAAGAACTCGTAGAACACCAGAGCCGTAGTGCTGCCCGAAGCCATGGTCACAGCCAGACAAAAGGCCGGAACAAGTACATTCATAAAATCCTGAATGCCAAGAAGCACCTCCCGGGTAATCTCCATAGCTCCGGAAAATATCTGCAGCAATATCAAAAACAGCAAAAGATACGTAATCTCAAAGCTAACCTCCGCAATCTGCTGATTCTGAAAAATATTAGAAAAATTGGACATCAGCGCCGCCGCAATGCCCAGAAGTAAAATGGAGAGCAGCAGATGCTTCTCCGTGCGCCAGTTGTTTCCCACCTGCTCCGCCACAGCCGACACAAAGCCCTCCAAGGTCCAGGGCTGCTCTCCATTCAGAAGCTCCAGTACCGTATTCTGAAACTGAAATTCACCACCCAGAATCTCATTCACCGACTGCTCAATTTCGTCAAAATCAATCTCCTCCACCATGGAAAGATCTGCAGCCTCCACCCTTAGAGGCAAAGAGAGCCCACACATCAGGATACCGGCCAGGAGAATGCAGACCGGAAACTTCTGCAGCCTTCGGCAAAGCTGCCACGGGATTTTTTTTCGTCTTCCTTCCATATGCTATGTTCCCAGAAAGCCGTGAATGGTATCCAAAAGAGCTGTAATAATAGGCATGCTCACAGCCAGAATGGAAAGCTTGCCAAACACTCCAATCTGTCCAGCAATAGCCCCATAACCTGCGTCCCTGCAGATATCCGAGGCAAATTCCGAGATGTAGGTAATGCCGATGATTTTCAGCAAAGCCTGGATGTAGGAGCTCTGGATGGAAATCGAGCTCTGAATCAGCTTTACGCTCTCCACCACCACCTCCAGCTTCCTGGCTGCCAGAAGCAGAAGAAACACGCTGGTGGCAATGCTTAAATAAACGGAAAACTCCGGTTTGACTGCCTTTATCTGAAGGGCCAGCAAAACACCGGCAATTCCAATCATAGCCGCCTGCAGCATAATCGTCCCTCCTTTCTATTCCAGCGCACCCGTATCTAGATCCATTTCCAGCCACCAAGGGATGTGTCTGTAAACGGATCTGTGCGCTGTCCGGATATTATTAATTCCAGTTCCGTAATATCACAATGCAAAAAGCCGCTGCATCGTATCAAACAAATCAAAGATATAGGGCAGAATCCAAAACAGCACCAGCACCAGGCCCGCCAGGCTTGTGAGAAAGGCCTGCTCCTCCCGGCCGCTGTGCTTTAAGATCTGGCTCAACACAGACACCAGGATTCCAACCGCCGCAATTTTAAATATGAGATTGACACTCATAGCTTCCTCCCATTTACACCAGCAGAATCACCAGGAAAATACCCCCGGCCACTCCCAGGCTCTGGTACAGTCTCTGTTTCGTCTGGGCAGCCTCCTGGGCCTCCCGGATGCGAAGCTCCAGCTGCTCCAGATAGAGCTCCATGGAGGAAAGCTGCATTTCCAGGTCAAGGTATCCGAGAACCTCCCCAAGACCTGCCAGCTGCTCCCTGTCCTCCCGCTTCAGATGCGTACCGGAAAGCCGGGTCTTAATCTCAGCCTGCCAAAGCTCCCCAAGGCCTTCGCCCTCTGATTTCCCCATCCTGTCCGCCAGCTCCTCCAGAAAGCTTCCAAAAGGCTCCTTCATACGAACCGCAATGCTTGAAAAGGCCTCCGGCAGAGGCGTCTTGGTATACTTAATCTCCCCCCTCAGCATATAAATCATCTGCTTTAGCATCCGAAGCTCCATACAGCGCCCCTTCAAATCCCTGCTGAAGCTGGCGCCAATCCCTGTAGCAGAAGCCAGTATCAACAGAGCGCCAATTCCTTTTAACATAGACTCCTCCCCCTTTCATCCAGAATCTGCCGAATCCTTCCGGCTCGTCCTCCAAAATCCAGGATCACATAGCGTTCAAACATCCGCTCCTCCACCAGCCTTCCAAGAAGGGGCTTTGAGCGAATATCCTCAAGAGAGCTTCCATGAACCGTAGCCAGCAGGCGGCAGCCGCAAAAAAGCGCCGTCTCCATAGCACGAATATCCTCCTCCCGCCCAATCTCATCCACCGCCAGAACCTCCGGCGCCATAGAGCGAATCAGCATCATCATTCCCTCCGCCTTCGGGCAGGCATCCATCACATCCGTGCGAATCCCCACATCATTGGCCGGAATTCCCTGATAACAACCACAGATCTCCGAGCGCTCGTCCACCACACCCACCGTACATCCCGGATGCTCCTCACCCCCGTCAGAAATCTGCCGGATAAGATCCCGAAGCAGAGTGGTCTTCCCACACCTGGGAGGCGAAATAATCAAAGTATGTCGAAACCCTTCCGTATCATAAAGGTGAGGCAGTACCTTGTCCCCACAGCCAAGAACCTCATGAGACAGACGCAGATTCAGACTGGAAACGGATCGAATACTCTTTACCTTGTCCCCATCCAGAACCACCTTCCCCGCCACTCCCAGGCGGTGTCCCCCCCGGAGGCTTAAATATCCCTGCCTCAGCTCGTCCTCATACGCGTAAAGGGAATACTTTCCCACAAGCTCCAGGGTCTCCCGAAGCTCTCTACCGCTTACCCGGTAGGCATCTTTCGGCTCCTGCAATAGCTCTCCCTTCCCAGACAGAAAGGCCTCCCACCCGCCCTGACAGATAAGCAGCGGCTTCTCTGTGCGCAGGCGGATTTCCTGAAGCTTCCCACAGTCCAGCTCAGCCTTTTCCAACGGCTCCCGAAGGCTCCTAGGAAAAAAACACAGGATCTCACTCTTGTCCTTCATTTCGTCACCTCTTAGAAAAGTATATGAGCCTGCAAACAAAAAAAGACTATCGAAAAAGCCAGATAATCCATGGATAAAAAATTTTTAATCAGCGTCAAAAATCAATTCTATTGAACGAAATAGGGAAAGAAGAGATTAAGAAAATCTTAATGGAATTCCTCTTTGCAGTCGATACCCGAAATGGGGCTGCCGCCTTATTTTGGCACAGCCCCCGCATAACCCTCGGCCTTTTTCTCTCTTATAACATTACACCCCTGACAAATCGTCCCCCTCCATACAAAGATGCACCGCCCCCAGCTTAAATGTCAGCGGAAGAGCCAAAATGTTAGGATTCGGGCCTACATACTTCCTTTTCGCATCCTCAAGAGCCTCCTCAAAACTGGCCCGTGTCTTCAGTCCCATGCCCCTGGCAATTCCCGGCTCCTGAGCCCCTACAATATAAATCGCCGCCGTATTCATTTCCGCAATATGCCCGCAAGACATCATAGAAAATCCATGGAAAGGATGAAAGGCATTGGCAAAGCGATACTTGCGGATATACCCCTCCTCCGTTGCAAAATACTCCCCATACCGGTTCATGTCCGGCAAAACCTGATTGTAATCATGCTGAAACATCTCATAAAGCTCCCGCAAATAAGGCCACCGCTCATCATGAAAATACCCGTTACAGATAGAAGAACAGATCATCACACAGCGATCACTTAAAACCCGTTTATGGCGGATCACCTGAGCCGAGAGAGCCTGCATCATCTGGATAGGGTTCGTCCCCATACCGTCGCCATAGTGGAACTTCTGAGGCATCCCAAACACCATCACATCATACTTCCTTTTGGCAAAGGGCACATAGGTCCGCTTATTGGCCGTAATCCAGGATTGGGGCTGCATGACGGCAGCATATCCCGAATGGATCTCAATCTGACGGGAATACGTATCCAGCACAGCGTCACAGCAGAAGAAGGGATGCCCCATTTTCTCCTCCATGAGCATGCCAATCTCATCAAACTTCGTGCGCATCAGGCTGTGGCCGGAAACCGGCGTAAAGTCCGGCCGGTGCATTACATCAGGAACATGGTGAGAAGCAATGGAGCGCCAGTGAGTGATGCCCGTTGCACAGTGCTTGTAGCCCCCCGAATAACCACCATAGGGATTCCCCTGAGTATGCCCGATGAGAATGGGAAGATCACATTCAAACACATACCGGTTCATCAGCACCCGGTCCCCCCGCGCCGTACACCCCAGATCCACAAGATGTTCATAATCCTCCGAATCGTGGCTTGTAATCTGATGGGACCAGTAAAACTCATCAAAAAGCTTCTCTCCCAGAATCTCCTTTGCCTCTTGAACCGTTGTCCTGGGATGAAGTCCGTTGGAAAACAAAAGAAGAATATCCTTTTTTTCCACTCCCGCCCCATAGAGCTCCTCTAAAATCACCTGAATAGCCAGCTTTCGATGGCTGGTTATCTGACATCCCCCCTTCACAATATCCGGAATCACGATCACAGCCCTGCTGCCCTTATGGGCAAGCTCCGACAAGGGCGGCATCCCCACAGGATTGCGGACAGACGCACGGGTAGCGGCCCAGAGAGAATCCCAATCCTGCGGAAGGCAAGGCGGATCCGGAACCGTCTGACCAGGTATAAACACCTCCGTATTGTCCGGCAGATCGGCGCTCATCACCCCATTGCCGTATTCAAATTCCAGCTTCATTGTCTGTCCCTCACTTTCCCAAATAAGCAGAAATAATTTCCAGATACTCTTGAGGATAAAAGCCGATTTCCCCTGTAAAGCGCGTCAGGGCAATCAACCCTCCGTCAATCTCCTCTATGGAAGCCAGCATTTCGGCATTATCCGCCTTAAGTCCGCCCCCGTAGACCACCTCCAGTCCTCCGGTCACCTCTTTGATAAAACGTGCCGTCCTGGTAATATAAGCCTTGTCTGCCGGCGTCTTCCCGGGGCCGATGGACCAGACAGGCTCATAGCCAATGACAATCCCGGACCCTTCCACATCCTGAAGGCCCACCTGAAGCTGCTCCCGCAAAACCTCCTGCCAGCGATCCTGCTCCTCTCCGGTCTCTCCCACGCAGTAGAGAACTTTTAAGCCTCTTGCCACAGCCTTCCTGATCTCCTGATTCAAAATGCGGTTGACTGCCGCAGTATCAAAGACTCCGGCCTCCTCAAGAATCCCAGCCTTATCACGCCGCTCCTCACAGTGACCTATGATCACGGCCTGGGCTCCCAAAGCCTTCGCCGCAGCCGCAGGGCAGTTTGTGGTAAAGGCTCCGAAGCCGTCCGCCCCGGCGTCCATGCGGTAAACCCCCTGACAGCCTATCTGAACCGGGCTGTCCTCATCCTTCGCCATAGCGGCCCCCAAAAGATGAGCCTCCGGAAAAAACTGTATAAATTCCGCTTCCTCCCTGTCATATTGCTTCAAAGCTTTTTGTGTGCTTCCCACAATCCATCCGGCCCATTCCCCCGGGGCAGACATCCGGTTTACGCCCCCCAGTGCCGCAGGAATATCAAAGCGTTTTAAATTCAAATACAAATGCTTCATACGCTTCCCCTCCAATCCGATGTTATGAAGTTAAGCGCCGGTAATCTTTGCAGGCTTAACTTCATGACATTGCCTTCTAATCACAGCACATTTTGCCTGTCTACTGCATATTTTTCCGATACTTTTCAATGTCCCAGTTTAAAAGATAATTCACCTCCTGCTCCGTAAGCAGATCCACCTCATATCCTTCGTTCATCTCGGCAACCTCACAGCAAAAGGCCAGGACGCTTTCTATCTCCTTTGCCTTTTTTACGGAGGGAGCAATCACATACACCTCATCCTCATAACACACGATGGTGGGACAGCCCATTTCCGAAAGAAAGCCGTTTATCCCCTCCGGTTCCCTCCCCTTTTCAAGGGTCAGAATCTCTTTCCCGCAAAATACGGCCGCGTCCGGGCAGAAAAGATGGCGCTTTTCCATTAAAAGCCTCTGCCCGGAGCGAATCTTCGGATTGGCTGTGCAATATACAAGCTTGTCAGACATATCCGTCTTTTCTGACAGCCATCGGTAAATCCTTGTCACGTTGCTGTTTGCCGCATTGTCATATTTCAGATATGCGGCTATGCGCTCTATGACAGCCTCCGTCTTTTCTATCACCTCATCCACCGTCCCGGCGCTTACCAGCAGTCCGTGATTTTTCATAAAAGCAATTCCGGAAAAGCACAGCTTTGTCCGCTGCTCCATTTTTTCGTAAAGTTCAATCCCCAGGGGAAGACCCGGCGCCGTATACCCCAACAGCAGCGCCTCCGGAAACAGTCCATGAAGCACCTCCATCCCTCCCTTTCTTGCCGTAAGCACATTCACCAGGCCTGGATGGGTATGAAGAGTGACGCGGTCCGTCAGCGCATGAAAATACGCCTCAATGGCCGGCTTGCACCCTTTAAGAAAGGCCTCATCCTGCAGCTCTTCTGCAACAGTCCCTTTCGGCTCCCCTCCCTCATAGGAAAGAAAAAAGTCCCGGAAGACCTTAAGGTCTACCACCGCATAGCCAAAGCTCTCCTTTACGTCTGCCAGCTGAATTCCCAGTCCCTTGATGAGCATTCTCCCATCGGGTAATTTTATGGAAGAATTTCCCCCGCTTGCCTGCACCAGGTCTTCCCGCATTCCCGCATATTTTGAAATCCTTATCAATTCTTCTGTCATATCATTTCCCCGCTATCTATCTGTGTTGTGAAATTGAACGACGGCTTTTATCACCTCATCCTTATGCTCCATACAATCCTCAAAGGCCTTCTGTGCCTCCTCGCAGGGGTATCTGTGGGTGATCACCTGCTCAAGCTTAGTTCCGTGCCTGCATACCATCCGGGCGGCTGTGAGAAACTCCGTGGTAAAACGAAATACCGTATAGATCGTGCCCTCTTTTCTTAACAGAGTATTCAAATCCATGGGAGCAGACGGTGCGCCCGACATCCCCACCAGTACAATTCTTCCTCCCTTTCCCAGAAGCTCCACGGTCTGGGTCTGGGTGAAGCTGCTTCCGGCCGTCTCAAAAACAAGGTCCATTCCTTCCCCCTCCGTGTACTCCAGGATTCGTTTGTTCACATCGCAGGCTCCTGCATTCAGCACAAGGCTTGCCCCCAGTCCTTCCGCCTTCCTAAGCCGCGCGTCAACAAGATCCACTACCGCAATGTCCCGGACCCCATGCTCCCGAAGAGCAAACAGCAGCATCAGACCGATGCATCCTGCGCCGAGAATCACCGCCCTGTCGCCGTAATGAATGGAAGGCTTTCCTGCGGCATGCAGGGCCACGGAAAAGGGCTCTATCAGGCAGGCCCGCTCCACGGGACAATCCTTTGGCAAAAGACATGCCCTGCTTGCAGGTACAGCAACGTACTCCTGCATTACGCCGTCGGTATAGGCATTTCCCAGAAACCTGGGAGCGCCAAGATCGCAGAGATGCTCCAAACCCGATCGGCAGCGCCTACAGACGCCGCAGCCCCGGGTGGGATCCAGGGCAACCCGCTCCCCCGGCTTTATGTGGGAAACCCTTCGCCCCACCTCCACCACGGTTCCGCAGGCCTCATGTCCCAGGATTCTTGTTTTTTCAATTTTGGCAGAGCCAATCCGAAAATCCGAAAAGAAATGCAAATCCGAACCGCAGATTCCCACGGCATCGATGCGGACCAAAGCCTCATCCTCCCCGCATATCGGATATTCGCGCTCTTCTATTTTTATAGTCTTCGGCTTCGTTAAAACGACTGCTTTCATCCTTTCCTCCCTAAAGCTCTCTGCGGTTCAGCGCAAACACCTGGCCGGTGGGCCCGGCCGTATTGGACTGGGTTGCCACGAAAATCATCAGATCCATCAATTCCTCCGGCTCCTTATTCACCTCGCTGGTTTTCGCCAGATCCGCGTTGGCCACTTCTCCGTCCTTCGTCTGATTCAGCGCCGTATTCACCGGCCCGGGAATCATTTCATTGACACAAATATGGCGCTCCTTCAGCTCCTCGGCAAGACAGCGCACAAGCATCCACTGCCCGGCTTTTGCGCAGGAGTAATCGGAAAGGTTCAAGCCTCCCCGCCTGCCCCGGCCGGTTCCCGTAAACAGAATCTTTCCTCCGTCGGGATTCTTAAGGAGGCTTGGCAGCGCCGCCTTCGCCGTATAATAGCCTCCCAGCAAATTAATCTCTATCGTTCTTCGCCAGGCCTTTGGGTCTGACTCCAGGATGCTTTTCCTCTGAAGCACCACCCCGGCATTGGAGTAAACAATATCAATTTTTCCGTACAGCTTCACACAGGCCTCCACGGCCCGGCACATTCCCTCATAATCGGTGACATCGCACTCGTAGCCCTCTGCCGTATAGCCTTCTTTTCTCAGCTCTTCTATTTTTTTCTCAATGATTTCCTTTCCCAGAGCCACCATATAAATCTTTGCTCCCGCCATTGCAAAGGCGGTACTGGCTGCTCCCCCGATTCCCTGTGCACCCCCGGTAATAAAAGCCACCTGTCCGGAGAGCTTTCCCTCAAATTTATTTTCCAATACTGTTCTTCCTTTCTGCTACCATAGATAAGTAACCATTTCTTACCACCATTTTATCTGTTCCGTCACACGCCTTCTTAAGGAAATGAATTCTTCGCTTGCAATATCCCGGGGATACGGCAGGTTGTTGGTAATCGTCTCCTTGATTGTGGCCGGCTTATTGGAGAGAATCAGAATTTTTTCCGAGAGATAGACGGCCTCCTCCACATTGTGGGTAATAAAGACCACGGTGGTCCCAATCTCTCTCCACAGGCGAAGCACCTCGTCCTCCAGATAAAAGCGCAGCTTTAAATCCATCTGGGCATAGGGCTCGTCCATAAGCAGAAGATCCGGCTCCATGGCAAATGCGCGCCCGATGATGATCCGCTGGGTGGAGCTTACGGACAGCTCATTGGGATAGGCCTTGCGGAAGCGCTCCATTCCAAGTAAGCGCAGCATCTCCTCTGTCTTCGTTTCTGTCTCCTCCCTGGATTTCTTTTTTAATTCCAGACCAAACCGGATATTTTCCTCCACCGTTTTCCAGGGATAGCAGGAGGGCTCCTGAAAGACGAATGCCAGGTTGTGTCTCCTGGGATCCGCCGGCTCCCCGTCAATCAAAAGCTTCCCGGATGTAGGCTCAATCAGCTTTGTCAGCAGATTTAAAAAGGTGGTTTTGCCGCAGCCTGTGGGTCCTACAACACAGACAAATTCTCCCTTCCGTATCTGAAACGAGATATCGTCAAGAACCAGAAGATCCCCGAATCGCTTTGTCAAATGATCCACCTGTACCTTCACAGGGCGGTTTGTTGTTGTCTGCATCTACACTCCCTCCTTTAGAGCGACAAATCCGTTTGCGCAGATACCATCTGCCGAAATTCCATAAATTCCGGAGAAATCGGATCCCGGGGTCTTGGCAGCGGATTTTGATAAATGGTCTTAATCCGTGCCGGACATTCGCTGAAAAGCACGATCCGATCGCTCAAAAAGACGGCTTCCTCTATATTATTTGTGACGAAAACCACCGTACGCTTCTGCTGCTGCCATATACGGATAAGCTCCTCCTCCATGGCATAGCGCGTCTGGGCGTCCAGGGCGCCGAAGGGCTCGTCCATCAAAAGAATTTCCGGATTGTACGCATATGCTCTGGCAATGCCCACCCGCTGCTTCATGCCTCCGGACAGCTGTCCGGGATAGGCCTTTTCAAATCCCTTTAAGCCCACCAAATCAAGATATTTCCGGGCCGCCGCCCGCCTCTCACTCTTCGGAACACCTGCAAATTTCAACCCCAGCTCCGTATTCTCCATCACGGTCTTCCAGGGCATCAGTGCAGTGGTCTGAAATACCATGCCGATGCGGGGATCGCTTCCGTGTATAGGCTCTCCCTTCAGCTCTATCTCACCGGACGTAGGTGTCAACAATCCCTCAATCATATTGATGATCACGGACTTTCCGCAATGGCCGGGACCCAGAAAAACCACAAATTCATTTTCAAAAACAGTAAGGCTTATCTCTCTTACCACCTCATGCTTTTCGCCCTTTTTATTTTCAAAGGTCTTGCTGATTCCCCGAAGCTTCAATATTATTTTATGTTCATCCATGGGCAAACCAACCTTTCCATCCATGATGTAAGCACCGACAGCAGCGCGCCGATTACGCCGATTGTAATCATTGCAACTACCACCAGGGCCATATCGTCTCCGTTCATACCGCGCACCACCAGAAAGCCCACGCCGGCATTGGCTCCTATCATTTCCGCCGCAAGCACAACCGACCAGGCCACACTGGTTGACGTGCGTATGCCTGCAAAGATCACCGGCAGTGCGGCGGGAATGGCAATCTCCTTCAGCACCTGAGCCTGCGTCCCGTTAAAGGCAATGCCCACATCCAGATAGATCTGCTCAATTCCCTGCATCCCTGCCCTGGAGTTGATGATCACCGGCATCACGGCTCCGATAAATACAATGAGAAGCTTGGGAAACTCCCCAATGCCAAAGCAGATGGTAATTAAGGGAATCCAGGCCAGAGGCGGAATGGGACGTATCAGCTCAAAAACAGATCCCAGCAGGGCGTTCATTTTTTTGTTCCACCCGATGAAAACTCCAAAGGATATGCCGATGATCCAGCTGGCTATGAGTGCCAGAAGAATCCTTCGAAGACTGATGAGAATATGTCCTCCAAAGCTCACCCGCATCACCGGCTTCTCAAGCAGCAGAAGAAAGCGTTCCCAGGTAACGGCCGGTGTGGGAATCAGCCTGGAATTTACGGCAGAAACAGAAAACCAAACCCACAAAAGCAGAAGGATGGAGCAGGCGGAAAGGGCAAAATTCAGGATCTGCTTTGTATTCCCAGCCTTAACCCCTTCTCTCTTCTTTCCTTTAACCACGATTCCCGCCTCCCTTCACAAAACGCTTTTCCATAAGATCCAGCATAGCCGCAAAAAATGCTCCAAAGGCTCCGATGACCACCATACCCAAAATGATAATATCCGGACGGGCAAAGGTCCGTCCCATCTGAATCATATAGCCCAGTCCCACATTCGCCGCCAGCATCTCCGCCGCCACAAGGGTGGACCAAGCATTGCCCAGGGCAACCCGTATCCCCGCAAAGGTCACGGGCAGTGAGGAGGGAATCCCTACCTTTCGAAAGATGGTAAAATTCGATGCCCCGCAGGTTTTCGCCACATTGATTAAAATAGACTTCGTCTGCCGGATCCCCGTATAGGAATTAATAACACAGGGAACAAAGGCAGAGAAGAAAATAATAAATGCCTTGGCTCCCAGTCCGATCCCCAACCAGGTAATGGTCAAGGGAATCCAGGAAACCGGCGGGATGGGGCGGATAATTTCAAACAAAGGCTTCATAAACGCATCAATCTCGCCGTACCATCCCATAAG
Source organism: Lachnospiraceae bacterium (assembly GCA_022791635.1). Taxonomy (GTDB): domain Bacteria; phylum Bacillota; class Clostridia; order Lachnospirales; family Lachnospiraceae; genus Laedolimicola. The sequence goes on along the minus strand of JAAVZL010000036.1, from coordinate 9,191 downwards.
CCACCCTAAGGGAACGCCTATGAGAATCGCCAGGGCCAGCCCCGACAGCGCCACCTTCAGGCTGGCCAAAATATTGGAGGGAAGGGTAGAGCCGTCCGGCGCCGAGTCATACATCTTTCTCAGAAAAACGCCCACCAGCTCCGTAGGCTTTGTTATGTACCGGGAAGAGACGAGTCCCGACTCAACGGCAAGCTGCCACAAAAGGAAAAACCCCAGCACCCCGGCGGCAGACAGCATGGCATACGTATATTTTCCCGCTCCCTCCCCCCGATTCCATGTTTTCTCGTATCGTTTTCCCAAACTTTAATCCCTACCTTTCCTATGGGGCTGTCGCAAAACAGGGCAGTAGACTTTTCCATATCCGTGTTCGGACGGTTCTCGTACATTCTGTCTGCTCTGTACGGACATTGCTCAGGCAATCTCCGTCCATATCAGACAGCCTGTACGCGAACAGCCGGACACTGGATATCGGAAAAGCCTGCTGTCCTATTTTGCGACAGCCCCTTCACGATCAGTTTAATCCAAAATCAGCGGCAGCCGCCTCTGCTATACTGGAATCCACACATCCGTTATCCAAAATATAGCTGCGGTTTTCCTCCGTGTAAGAGCCCTGCTCAATAAAGAAATCCAGCATCACCAGAAGATCCGCTTCCGTCTGCGAGATCATTCTGCCGGCAGTACCCTTTCCGTCCTCAATCTCATTGCATGCATTCGAAATGACGGTCTCGCTGGGCAGGTATGCGTAGGTCTCAATGAGACGCTCTGCCGTGTCTTCCGTACAGCTCACCCCTTCTTCCACACACGTCTCATACATATAAGCCGCATATTCGTCCCTGTGCTCCGCAAAGTAATCCTGTGCCTTTACAAACACCTCAAAGAAAATCTTCACCTCATCAAACTTATTCTCCAGAGCCTTATCAGTGGCAACCATACCCGATGCAAGAATGCTTCCGTCCGCCGCACTGGCAGCCTTCACGCATCCCTCGTCCTCAATGCTTAAGGCAATGGTATTCCAGCAGCCGATTCCGTCCGCCTGGCCCCCCAGGAACGCCGACTTTGCACCGGAAACATCCATATTAATAAAGAGGAAAATCAAAAATGAAAGTCACATTATACGAAATCGCCCAAAAAGCCGACGTATCAATTTCCACCGTTTCTCGGGTTCTGAACAACGATAAAAGCAAACCGGCCAGCAAGGCCACCGCCGAAAAAGTCATGCAGATCGCCTACGAGACCGGCTACCTTACCCCACCCCAGCCCGTTTCGGCTCCCGCCCCGTCCCACTCCGTTCTCTGCCTTCTCTCAAATACCGCCTTTGACTACTCCGACTACTTCTACTCCCAGGTCCTCCTGGGAATCAAAGAGGAAGCCAAATACTATGATCTAAAACTCACCCAACAGCTCTTCTCCGCAGAGCTCGACAGCGACAACCTCTATCAAAGCCTTAAAGCAAATCTCTACGACGGCATCATCCTCCTGGGCTGCTTTGAAAAGTCAAAAGTAGAATTCATTCAGTCCTGCACGCCAAATGTGGTCTATGCAGGCCTCAACTACATTGACAGTCAGCTGGATCAGGTAATCTGCGATTCCTACCAGGCCGTCAACACCATGATGGACTATTTAATCGACTGCGGCCATAAGCGCATCAGCTTCTTCGGCATCATAAAAGACAATACAGCCTCCCAAATCAACGAGCACCGCTTTTCCGCCTACCGAGACGCCCTTACCCGCCACGGACTCCCCCTGGAGCAAAAGCTCTGCAAAAACATCGAGCTCAAATCCGAATGCGCCTACAACGCCACCCTGGAATTAATCCAAGAGCACAATCTCCCCGACGCCATCCTCTGCTCCACAGACAGCTGCGCCATCGGCGTCATCAGCGCCCTGCGCCTCCACCACATCCGCGTCCCCGAAGACATCTCCGTCGTAGGCCACGACGACATCGATCTCTCCGAGTTCATGGATCCCAAGCTCACCACCGTTTACATGCAAAAATACGAGCTCGGCAAATTTGCCGTAAAGCTCCTCCAAGACCGCATGCAAAACCGCCACCAAATCCCCGTCATGATCCGCCTCCCCTACCACCTGGAAATCCGCTCCAGCTGCCTCAACCACAGAAAGAGCTAATGTAGTAATTACTGCTCGAAAACAGAACGCCTTTAGCAGTCAATACACGAAATGGGGCTGTGCCAAAATAAGGCAGCAGCCTTTTCCGATATCCAGTGTCCGGCTGTTCGCGTACAGGCTGTCTGATATGGGCGGATATTCCCGAAAAACACCTTCCGCTTCAACGAAATCCATCAAAAGGGAATGTCCGTCCAGAGCAGACAGAATGTACGAGAACCGTCCGAACAACGGATATGGAAAAGGCTGCCGCCTTATTTTGGCGCAGCCCCCGCACAGCAAAAAAGCCCCGCAGCCAACCTCACGGCCGCAGGACCTTTTATTTTTTTACATATCTCCTACTTCTCTTTTACATCCTTCATACTAAAGCTCAACCGCCCCATCTTATCCTTACCAAGGCATACCACCTTCACCACATCACCCAGAGTCAACACATCCTCCACATGATTAATCCGCTGCTTGGCAATCTTGGAAATATGAACCATCCCCTCCTTGCCCGGCGCAAACTCCAGAAAAGCACCAAATTCCTTAATGCTGACCACCTTACCGGTAAGCACCATGCCCTCCTCAAAGTCCGTGACAATGAGCTTGATAAGCTCCACAGCCTTATCCATACCAGCCTGATCCGTACCGCATACCGACACAGCCCCGTCATCATCAATATCAATCTTAACGCCGGTCTGCTCAATAATCGTATTAATGGTCTTGCCTCTCTGCCCAACCACATCGCCAATCTTCTGAGGATCAATCTGAATCTGAATAATCTTCGGCGCATAAGGGCCAACCTCTGCCCTGGGCTCTGCAATACAAGGCTTCATGCAGGTATCCATAATAAACATCCGCGCCTCCCGGCATCTTGCAATAGCGCCCTCCACAATGGGACGGGTAAGGCCGTGAATCTTAATATCCATCTGAATCGCCGTAATACCCTCAGTGGTTCCCGTTACCTTAAAATCCATATCCCCGAAGAAATCCTCAAGCCCCTGGATATCGGTTAAAAGCACATAATCACCATCCGTCTCCCCGGTCACCAGACCGCAGGAAATACCGGCCACCATCTTCTTAATCGGCACGCCCGCCGCCATCAGAGACATACAAGAGGCACAAGTGGAAGCCATAGAGGTAGACCCATTGGACTCAAAGGTCTCGGATACCGTACGAATGGCATAAGGGAACTCCTCCTCGGAGGGAAGCACCGGCAAAAGCGCACGCTCCGCCAAAGCCCCGTGTCCAATCTCCCGGCGTCCCGGTCCCCGGCTGGGCTTCGTCTCGCCTACGGAATAGCTGGGGAAATTATAGTGATGCATATAACGCTTACTTGTCTCATTTTCATCCAGACCGTCCAGCCTCTGAGCCTCAGATAAAGGCGCCAGGGTACAGATGTTGCAGATCTGAGTCTGTCCTCTGGTAAACATGGCGGAACCGTGAACTCTGGGAATCAAATCCACCTCGGCCGCCAAAGGACGAATCTGGGTGATCTCACGCCCGTCGGGACGCTTGTGATCCTTTAAGATCATCTTGCGGACCGTCTTCTTCTGATACTGGTAAATGGCCTCTCCAAGAACCTCCAGCCACTCCTCCTTCTCTGCGAAGGCTTCCTCAAGTCTTTCGGTAATCTGGCGGATATTCTCCTCCCGCACCTGCTTCTCGTCTGTGAATACGGCCTTCTCCATCTCCTCGGGGGGAACCAGCTCCCTGATCGCCGCAAACAGCTCCTCGGGAACGGCGCAGCTTGTGTAGGTATGCTTTTCCCTGCCGCACTCGGCTACGATCTTGTCGATAAAGGCAATGACCTGCTGATTGACCTCATGAGCCAGGTAAATGGCTTCGATCATCTTGGCCTCTGGAATCTCGTTGGCTCCGGCTTCAATCATGATAACCTTCTCTCTGGTGGAGGCTACGGTGAGCTTGAGATCCGATACCTTATACTGATTCTGACCGGGATTTACCAGAAATTCTCCGTCAATCATGCCGATCTGAGTCATGGCGCAGGGGCCTGCAAAGGGAATGTCGGAAACGGCCGTGGCAATGGCGGATCCCAGCATGGCGGTAAGCTCGGGGCTGCACTCGGGATCTACGGAAAGCACCAGATTGTTTAAGGTTACGTCGTTGCGGTAATCCTTGGGAAACAGAGGGCGCATGGGACGGTCAATGACCCGTGAGGTCAGTACGGCGTTCTCGGATGCCTTGCCCTCTCTCTTGTTGAAGCCTCCCGGAATCTTGCCTACGGAATACAGCTTCTCTTCGAATTCTACGCTTAAGGGGAAGAAATCAATGCCCTCTCTGGGCTTGTCGGATGCCGTGGCTGTGGACAGTACGGTGGTCTCACCGTAATGCATGAAGGCGGCTCCGTTTGCCTGCTTTGCCACTCTGCCGATATCTACGGTCAGGGTCCGGCCTGCAAGCTCCATGGAATAACTCTTGTACATGGGTAATCTCCTTTTCTTGTGATTGATGCTTTGCTTAGGTACAGGAGAACCCGAAACTACTGATGTATACACGCGCTGCTTCCCGGGACGCTTTGCCTGTCCTCTTCTCATGTACACATCAGTGGTCTCGGTGCCATTCTCCTGTGGGGTTGATGGGTTACATAACTATCTGTGCATAAATGAGGGCGGAAGTATCCCTCCGCCCTTGTTAAGCTTATTTTCTGAGTCCAAGTCTCTCAATCAGACTACGATAACGTGCGATATCGGTCCTCTTCAGATAAGCCAGCATATTACGCCTCTGACCAACCATCTTGAGCATTCCTCTTCTGGAATGATGATCTTTCGGATTGTCTTTCAGATGCTCGGTTAATTCCTGGATCCGTGCGGTTAATACCGCTACCTGCACTTCCGGTGAACCGGTGTCTCCCGGCTTCAGGCCATACTCGGCTATGATAGCCTGCTTCTTTTCTTTTGCGATCATGGTGATTGCCTCCTTTTTTTCATACGCCGTGTATTAAGCAACGGTCGGAGTGTCCGATTACTGAATACCGGCAGTTTTCATACCTGTTTACTCTATCATAAGTTTGGGGGTGTGTCAAGTATTCGTTTTTTTAATTGGGAACGGACGGGAGGAACAAAAGAGAGGGAGGCCGATTTTCCATATCTGTGTTCGGACAGTTCTCGTACATTCAGTCTGCTCTGGACGGACATTGCCTAAGCAATATCCGCCCAGAGCAGACTGAATGTACGAGAACAGCCGGACACATGATATCGGAAATTCGGCCTCCCCTCTCTTTCGCTCCTCCCTGATCTCGGCCTTTCCCTAATTTGGCTATTTCTTGCAGGCCAGGTAGGGGAGCTGTTCTTGGCTGGAAGCGGTGGCTTTGGTGATCTGGAGGATGATCTCGCTGAAGTAGCGGGGGCTTACCTCATCCAGCTTGTGCTGATTCTCTTTCTTAATGGTATCGTAGACATAGCTTCCCCGCTTCACTGTGCCTGACCGGTAGAAAGCCGCACCGTACACCGTAACCTCGTCGTTTTCGTCTCCTACGTAGCAGCCGGAAAATTCAAGCTCTACACCCATTTCTCCATCCTCACGGTAGAAGGTGTAGTAGACGCCGGCATCCTGGACGGAGCCTCGGTACCAGCCCATGCCCTGGAGCTTGCCGGAAAGGGAGAGGCCGTTTAGGAGTTTTCCGCCGAAGCGGGTCAGCTCGCTGCTTCCCTTTTCTTCCTCTGTTAAGTGGTAAACGGGGCGTTCAAGCTGTTCGATGGGCTGGGTAATCTCGTAGTCGGAAAGCTGTTCTTTCCAGGCGGCAAGGTCTTCTTCCGTGAGCTCGATGGGATGAACCAGGCCAATCTGTGCATCCTTGGGAAGTGTAAATTCCTCCTCGTCCTTGGTGTTGAAGCTGCCGTCCTCCATATAGCGGAACGTGTCCTTTAAGGCGTCGTTTTCATAGGTTCCCCAGATTAGGCCGATGGCAAACTGATGCATGACGGGATTTTTCACGAAGAGCTCTTCCCAGGCCTTGGAGGTCCAGAGCCTCTCTGCGGTCAGGGCCTGCTCCAGACGCATTTTCTGGTTGGCGACTACGGTTTTCAGCTGTTTTTTCATTTGCTTGAATTCTGCGTAGGCGGCGGCTGCTTTTTCTTCCTCGTCGCGCTTTCCGGGGGCGGGGAGATTCTTCAATTTTTTCTCTGACTCGTCAAAGATCTCCAGCTCCAGTGCAGTTGTCAGATACACGCGAAAGGAACGTGTTCCATAGTCAAAGGTTCGCTTCAAACTCTCGTCAAAGCCCAGGTTCGGAACGATGCGGTCTTCAAGCTCCGCCTTGCTGATTCCAAGGGTGGAGGCCGCATATTCCAGGGCTTCCCCTGCCGCCGTCTTTACCTGGCGGAACTTAAACTTCCGGGAGATCTGATCCACATATAGGAGTGCCACAGGGCTTCCGTTTAAGGCCAGTGCCTTTACCGCTTCCGCAGCCATTGCTCCCCTGGCATGCTGGGGCCACTCCTGAATCTGACGGCGAAATACGTCTACGATGGGGGCTCCGCCGTGAATCGAAGCGGCATAGAGCACCCATTTTTTCTTGGCTTCGGCTCCGGATTCCAGCCATTTGTTAAATAGCTCCGCCATATAGGCGCCAAGCTCCAAGGGCTCCAATTCCGCCGCCAGGGCCGCCGCTTCGGTGCTCACTCCCGGTACGGACCGATCCGCATAGGCTGTCAGGATTGCCTGCAGATATTCTTCCTCCGCTTCGCTGCCGTCCTTTTTATGTACTGCCGGGAACGGCGTCTCATAGGCCCAGGCCACTTTCCGCTTTTTGCCGCCCTTTAATATCTCACGCACCAGGTCCGCCCCGGTATGAGGACCCTCGCCCTCTGTCGCTGCCTCCTGCTTTATGCCAAGGCTGTCCGAAAGGAGTTCTTTCAGCTTTTTACTCTTTTCTGTCTCCAATGCTTTTGCAAATACATCTTCATAGCTCTTCACTCCCCAGAACTTTAAAACCCGGATGGCAAGCTCACGCTCCTGGGATTTCTTGGAGGTAAGCATGGTGAGCATCTCCGGCTCCCACTCTCTGTGGGCCGTGCAGATGGTCACAAGCTGCTCCCGAACCTGCTTGGAGCTGTCCAGTGCGGAGGCAAGGATCACTTCCTTTTCTTCCTGCCAGTGGTCATCCAGGGCACGGACGCAGATACACCGTCCGATGGCTGTGCTGTCCTTTGCCGCTTCCCGTATCTTTGCGGCATGCTCTCCCCATCTGGCGGAGAATGCCTGGGAAGCCGCATCCAGCACTGCATTTTTATCCTTTTCCTGATAGCAGGCATTGTAGATGCCCTCCATGGCATCTGCCTGGTAACGGATGGGTAACTCTTCCTTTTCAAAGAGCTGCACCAGGCGTTCTATCTCCTCCTGAAGCTGCTTTTTATTGGCATTCCTGCCCCGAAGCCCTGGAAGCAAATAACCTGGAAAAAAGCTTCCCTCCATCCGAAGAGCTTCCAGCACCACGCCTCTCCGGTACAGACGGCCTTTATTACGCTGTAGGTTCTTAAGCTTCTGAAAACGCTGATAGTTATAACTGCGGGTCCCCCTCCAATTATTAACAAAGGGGTAAAGGGTGTCAAGGGATGTCTCTCCCAGCAGATATGCCTTGGCTTCCGCCTTTCCGGTATTCATATTTGCCACCAGTTCTTCCGCCAGCTTCGCCTGATATTTGTCAGAATTATCTGCTTCCAGCTCCCGGCAAAGACCAGGATTGCTCTTTCTTATCTGAGAGAGCAGGAATTGATACTCATCTGTGGTGGTATGCCCGGCCACATAGCGGATTGCTTCCGGATGGCGGACTGCCATGCGGGATAAACCCTCTTCCTCGCTGTTGGCCGTATACCAGCGGACGAAGGCTTCCGGCTTCACGGGAATCAGAGCTTCCAACTCTTCCAGATGCCTGTGGAACCAGGAATCTTTGTCATTTGGAAGGCTTGTGAGATCTCTGCATGCCTTTAGGGTGATATCCGGGGACAGGCTCCCCGCTATCTGCAAAAAGGCGGAAAAGACAGGGGAATGCTCTACTGCCAGAAATGCCGCTCCGGACAGAAGGGTCAGCATATATTCCGTAAAGGTCCGTTTATGCAAAAGCTTCTGAAGCTCTGCCGGAAATGGCTGATCTATGGGGTGGTTTCGCACATAAGCCTGAAGCTCCTCCATCTGGCTCTTTCCCAGATCATGCTTGATAAACATCTCGGGCATACTGGCTATGAGATTGTCCTCCAGAAACTTCAGGGTCTCGGATACTCCCTCCCTGCCGGGGGAAGTGCCTTTGCCGAAGAGTCCTTTCAAAATACCGGGCCTTTTTTCCTCGCTTCGTTTGATGTTCAAATAAATGCCCGCCAGCAAAACCTTTGCATTATCATACCGGTGATAACACAGATCCATGGCTTTTCTTAAGACCTCCGGATCCTTTCTGCCCTGCTCATGGATGGCCTTTGTGTTTCGGTAATTGAGAGAATAGCTGTTCCAGATCATCCCCTCCACCTGAAGAGCCACCGACTGCTCCGGGCTTAGATATTCGCTGACGGAATTCAGGTTCCACCCGTAGCGGTTAAAGATGTAAAAGGCCGTAGAGCCCCCTGCCGATGCCTGGAAACGCACATAGCGGCCAAGCTCTTCCTTTTTGTTCCGCTTCCTGAGATGCTCTACATAGTCGATGCTTTTCTGGCGGTCCGGATCGGCCAGGGTGGAAAAATCCTGGCGTTCGGTATGCTTCAAGAGTTCCGGCCGTTCCGGACTGCCGGTGTCCAGATATTCCTCCGCCAGCCTTCGGTTCTTCTCAGACAGCTTTAAAGCGTCTAAGGTGTCCATAAGTTTTTGATAGTTTCTTTCGTCGCTTAGATTCATAATGGCACTCTCCTATATTATTAAAGTGTAAAATCACGTAACATCAGGTTTTATAATGGTTCATCTCCCACACCGACCGATCCAGGGACACTTTCTCGAGGCAAAGCTTCACATAGTCCATCACCCTTACCCACGTCTCCAATACCGGTTCCGGGTCAAATTCCATCTGATGCCGTTTATTTCCCAATGTCTTTTCCAAAAATCCCAGGTCTTCCTCTGCCCGGTGCAGGCCAAGGGTTCCG